>NZ_JBDZDI010000016.1:0-123746 GCF_040044975.1 Gordonia oleivorans | reverse complement strand
TCGGATTCAGTCTCAGCAGAGAAGGACACCCCCCACACTCTGACTGCGACCACCGACAAGCGTGAGACGTCAACGATGTCCCGACGACACGACGTCAAGCATGTCCCGAGCCCTTACACGTCACATCCGGGAACATCGCCACGACACCGGCCGGCGTTCGATCGCCCTTGTTCAGCCGGTCGGACGGTTCGACCATTCACAAGCCGCAGTTCACGTCGCGTAGCGGTCTCCTAGCAACCCGCCGCTTCAGCACTGCAACCTCGAACTATGACGCGCCGGCCGGGGAGCAGTGCTGGCCTGAGGATTCTGACAAGTTAGTGAGAACCCACAGGTGACAAGATCATGAGAAACCCCAGTTCGCGACTGACAAAGAGGATGAGATCCTACAGAACAGGAGGATGACAGGTCAAGCGTCACCGCACGGTGAAGTCGACCAACGATTCCAGCCCCCGGAGATCCGCACCGTTGCGCGTCACAAGCGTCAACCCGTTTGCGACGGCCACCGCTGCGATCATCCTGTCGAGGACGTGGGATCTTGCCCTACCGCCGTTGGCGACCGCCTGTCTGACGATGCGACCGTAGGCGACTGCGGCCGCATCGTCGTACGGAACGCCGTCCCGGAAGTGTGTGATCAAATCCTCCAGAAGGTCATGACGCGCAATTCTGGATTCGCCGTCGACCGTGTAGAGCCCCATGCGCAGCTCGGTGTACGACAGCGACGAGACGAAGAGTTCGTCGAAGTCGTCGAGATCGGGCGCCGTCTCGCCGGGCTTGTTCACCGCAACCAGCACCGACGTGTCGAGCAACGCTGCCACCATCAACGCTCCCAAGGATCGTCGACGTCCTCGGCCCGCTGATCCGCCAACTCCTCAGCCCAACGCGTGTCATGCGCGTGCGAGCGCATGAGAGCCGCGAACTCGCGCGGTGCCACGCCGATTCGCTTGGAAATCGGCCGCAACTCTGCGACCGGACGGTTGTGTTTGGTGACCACAAGCGTGCGGCCGTCAGCTACCGCGGACAGCGCTGCCGTCGGATTCTGGCGCAGTTCACCCACAGAAACGGACTCAGTCATGGCATCCATGCTCACGGCAATCTAGATATTTGTCTAACTACCCGGCGCGCACCGGGCGGCGCAATCACGGACGGTTGGTGCCGATGAGCCGGTCAACGACCTCGACACATTTCTGAAGTCCGGCGCTGTCGGCCATCGCGGTCGCCATGCGTTCGGCAGCCTGCGCATACGACGAGTCATCGAGCACGTGGCGCACCGCCTCGCGCACTGCAGCGGCAGAGGGCATTTCGGACTTCAGCCGTCGCCCGACGCCCGACCAGGCGATCCGCGCACCCACCTCGGGCTTGTCCTCCAGGCCACCACTGGTCACGACGGGGACGCCGTACCGCAGCGCGTACTGAACGCCGCCGTAGCCGCCGTTGGTGACGAAGACGTCGGTCTTCGGGAGCAGGTCGTCGTACGGAAGATATTCGGCGGCAAAGGTATTGGCGGGAAGCTCGGGAAGTGTGTCGACGCGTCGACCGCCGGTGGAGACGACGATGTGCACGTCGTCGTCGGCGAATGCCTCCAGGGTGGGGGTGATGATCTGACGGTAATCCCGGTTGGCGAAGGTGCCCTGCGTGACGTGGATGACCGGCCGCGAACCGTCGAGCTGCGACCACCAGTCGGGTAACGGGGCCCGCGAACCGGTCGCCGAGACCGGTCCGACGAAGTGGAGGTGCTCGGGAGCATCGCTCCTGGGGTATTCGAACTCGGGCACGGTGAACTGGAGGATGGCATCGGCGTGCCGTGGCCAGTCGAGAACGAGGAATTCCAATGGCGTGCCATGGATCTCGCGATGAATTCCGTCGGCGACCCTCTGCGCATCGGCCAGGACCAGACGACGCGCCACCTGGGCAAGCGCCGCGTTGCGCAGCCGCCCGACCGGCCCCGTCACGGGTAAGAGCCCCATCCCGCCCGGAGCCGTGTCGCGGCTGCTGATGAACAGCGGGGTCACCCCGCATGCGATCACGGGCGGGCGTTGAGCTGGGTCGCCGCCCAACAGGTACGCGCCTCCGGCGAACGCTCCGTCGGTGAGCACCGCGTCGGCAGGCGTCTCGGCGAAAAGCGTCTGCAGGGCCTGGTATTGCGATTGCGCAGGTCGGACAAACGTGTTCTCGATGTCAAAGGCGAGCGCCCGGATTCCGCTGAGTTCGCGGCGTTCGGGGAACACGACGTCCCAGTCCTGCCGGTCGTCGAAGTCCGCCTCCGGAGGTAACGGCACATGCTGCGCACCAACGGCTGTCACCTTCTCGGCGAAGCGAGAGCCGGTCAGAAAGCGGACACGATCCCCCCGCTCCACCAGGTGACGCGCAACGTTGAGCAGCGGCGTCACGTGGCCGTGCAGCGGCACGGTGCCGATGACGATGTCGGACATCGGGGGATCCTTCCGGGCGGTGTTGCACCCAGCGTCCTCCCTGAGGGGGCCGGGGTCGCGAGTAGCGGGCTACTCGGTTGCCGATGCCCGACGCGGTGTCCTTCTCACGACCGATACTTCTTGTCGTAGGGACCACGTAACGTCCCCGTCCGTGAAGATGAAAACATCGCGTGCCGCCGCATTCCTCGTCGCCCTTGCCGCTCCGTTCGCCATCGGCGTCGCCACCACCGCCCACGCATCCGCACAGCCCGTTGCCAATTCGGCCATCACCGGAGCGTTGTCGAGCCCGCAGGTTCAGTACGTTCCCGCGTCCACCGTGAGCCGGCAGAATGCCGTGGAGTCGGCGGAGGCCTACTTGAGCATCAGCGCGTTCTCGCGCCAGGGACTCATCGAGCAGCTTGAGTACGAGGGCTTCTCCACCGCCGACGCGGAATACGCCGTCGATCACATCACTGTCGATTGGAACGAACAGGCAGCGAAGTCCGCGGAGACTTATCTGGAGATCAGTTCGTTCTCACGCCAAGGCCTCATCGAGCAACTCGAATACGAGGGCTTCACCCCCGCACAGGCGCGGTACGGCGTGACCGCCGTGGGACTCTGACGGGCATTCGCGACGAAACGTCGTAGAACGTCACCCCAGAGCGTGACGTTCTACGACGTTTATCGTCTGGGTCACGAGCATCCGACAGCACACGGAGGAATGCGCGCGCCTCACTCAAAACATGCGGCCGGACCCTGCCGCCAGCCGGTCGCGAAGGCCAGAGCCTGCTGCTCCGCCGTGCCATGGGCGTCGCCGGGCGCATCGGAGTACCGGAACAGCTTGACGACCTCCTCGAGATCACCGTCCTCGACGACGATCACCCCGTCGCGCGCGAGATCGCCGAGCGCACCGCCGGCCAGGCACTCTGCCTGCAACTCCTGCGGATCCTCGACCAACGATGACGGCACCTGTGCGAGAATCGCGTGCCCCCACTCGTGGGCGACGACGTCGTAGACGATGACGTCGCCGATGGAATCC
Source organism: Gordonia oleivorans (assembly GCF_040044975.1). Taxonomy (NCBI): domain Bacteria; kingdom Bacillati; phylum Actinomycetota; class Actinomycetes; order Mycobacteriales; family Gordoniaceae; genus Gordonia; species Gordonia oleivorans. The sequence continues at coordinate 120,299 of NZ_JBDZDI010000016.1, read as the reverse complement.
GCCAATTCCAGGTAATCCGAACCGAATTGGACCGAGTGGTCCCGCGGGCAGTAGATCGCGTTCATCTCCGGCATCGGACCGCACGCGGTCGCGTCACCCGGATCGATGACGCCGCGGACGGTCGGCGGCTCGTAGTCGATCCCGAACATCTCCGGCGCCTGCTGCGCCCAATAGTCTGCGATCACGTCGACCGCGGCGTGGTAGTCCTCGGCAACCGACTCCGAGGCACCGGATTCGGCCGCCGCAATCGCCGTGCCGTCGCCGATGGAGAGTGCGGCAGCGGTGATCACCGTCGCCGCGGTGATCAGTGAGGTCAGGAATGGTCGCACGGGGGGTGTCCCTTTCGATGGGCGTCCGCCGCTGCGGGCGGACGCGTGGATGGTGTTGCCCTATAAGAGGGACGGGACACCGTCGCGGTTCCATCGAAGTGCGTGGATCATTCGAACGGTTGAGCGCCGGGGCAAGCGCTGTCAGTGAAAGGCAAGCGCTGCCAACGTCAGAGCGAGCGCTGTCAGTGAGAAGGCGAGCGCTGTCAACGTCAGAGCGAGCGCTGTCAACGTCGAGGTAAGCGCCGTCGTCAGTGCTGGTGCAGCTCAGTCCTTCTGCAACGCGGCGACAATGGACGCCAGCCGACGGTCGCGGGTCTCGTCCTTCTTCGCCTCGGCCACCGAGCGCGCGAATTCCTTGCGTTTGGTGAACGAGAGGGCGTCGAAGGACGCCTTGATCGTCGGGTCGGCGGCCAACGCGTCGGCGAGTGCCGGCGGGATCTCGACCTCACGAGGGGCACTGTCGAGGGCGATCTCGACGTCGATGGTGTCGCCGGGCTCCACGCCGAGTCGTGCTCGAACCGCCTTGCTGAAGCCGACGACGTTCTGCCCGCCCATCCGGCCGACGCGCCCGGCGACGGTGACACCGCCGACGGTGATCGACACCGGCGGTGTCTTGCCGCCGCCGAGTACGGCGACTTGCTCATCGGTCAGCATCACCGCCGCCGCGGGCCCCGTCGGCTCCAATACCGTTGTGATGCTCAGCTTCTCGCCCATGGATGACTTCCTCTCAATCGTCGATGATCGCGGCACCGCGTCGTCGGAGTTCGGCGAGGCCGTCGCGTCGGGCCTGCAGCAGCTCGGGTGGATGCCCGGCCCAGTCGGTGAGTTCACCCACCACGCGCACCGCAGCCCGGGTCCGGAACGACTGGGTCGGATTGCCGGGGAACTTCTTGTCGGTCACGTTCGGGTCGTCCTCGATCGCACCAGTCGGCTCGACAACGTAAATGCGTCCGGGCCCGCCACCATTTGCCAGCTCGGCACCCCACACCGCAGCATCCAGGGTTCGGGTGACGTACACGTGATTGGCGATGCGCCCGTCCTCGAAGTTCGATCCGTGACCGGCGACGAGGAGATCCCCGATCCGCAGATCGGCCTTGGTGCCGTGCAGGAAGGCTCCCGACTCGTGCGGCTCAAAGGGTTGCGGGGGTTGCTGTGTCACCGTGTCACTCCAGCCCAGGTTGGTGATGGGACTCGTCGAGACTGCTGATCACCGAGACTACTGGCACGCCACGTGAGAACAACGTCGTGGAACGTCATTCCCTGGAGTGACGTTCCACGACGAACTTCTGGTGGATCGCCGCTCCCGAGGCTGCCCTGGACCCGTCATGGGCCATGATGGAAACCCCTCGTCGTCGACCGCCGGAGCACGCATGCGCCTCACCTCTCTCGGCCGCCCGTCTCGCGGAGCGATCTGACGATGTCGTCGTCCCGATCGGTTCCTGTCACCGCGACCGACGTCGACCGTCTCTTCCCGTCGCGGTTGCGCAGCCTCGACGACAACGATCCGGTCGGACCGCTGTGGCGGGCCGCGCAGATCTTCCGGCTCGCGTCGTTCTGTTACGCCCTCGGGTTCCAGATCGCCATCAACAACGACCTGGTGCGACCCGGCCTGACCTGGGTGCTCTTCGCGTTGATGGCCATCGCCAACGTGTGGTGGTCGATCGGATACGTCGCCGGTTTCGGACGCAACTGGTGGTTCGTCGGCAGCGAGATCGCGGTGTCGGTGGTGATGATCCTGTCGACGTCCTACGTCGCCGACGCGGCCTGGGTGGCCGGCAACCAACCCTGGCCCACCACCCTGTGGATGACCAACTGTGTCCTGTCGGCGGCGTTGCTCGGCGGGTCGCTCTACGGGATGGCTGCCGGCGCGGCCATCGGCGCGAGCACCTTCGTCGTCAAGAACTACATCGTGTGGAATTTCGGTCGTAACGCGACATTCCTGTTGCTCATCATGACGGGCATGGCCCTCGGGCTGGCCGCGACGCGGGCGCGCGTCACCCATGCCCGGCTGAGCGCCGCGATCCGGTCGGCGGCCGAGGCATCCGAACGTGAACGACTCGCCCGCGAGGTCCACGACGGCGTGTTGCAGGTTCTGGCACTGGTGGCTCGTCGTGGTTCGGAAATCGGTGGTGAGACAGCCGAACTCGCGAGGCTGGCCGCCGATCAGGAACAGCGTCTGCGACGGCTGATCGCCGCGCAACCGGCGACACCGGCTGACGATCCACCCGCCGGTGAGCAGGATCTCGCCGCAGCACTGCGGGCCCTCGGCAGCGACGCGGTGTCGGTCAGCACCCCACCCGACGCCGTCGCGTTACCCGCCGAGGCGGCTGCCGAGATACTCGCCGCGGTCGGCAACATCCTGCACAATGCGGAGTTGCATGCCGGTCCCGACGCCCACAGCTATGTTCTGCTCGAAGATCTCGACGACGAGGTGATCGTCAGCGTCCGCGACACGGGCGTGGGAATTGCGCCGGGACGTCTCGAACAGGCGCGTGCGGAGGGCAGGATGGGAATCGAACGCTCGATCATCGGCCGGATCGACGATCTCGGGGGCCACGCGCGATTGCACACGGCCCCCGGTGCGGGAACCGAATGGGAGTTGACGATCCCGCGGGATCCGGTCGCGCACCGAGGAACGACGGAGGAGACAACCCGATGACCGCGACCGGTGATGCCCCGATCCGGGTGATGGTGGTCGACGACCACCCGATGTGGCGCGACGGCGTCGCCCGTGACCTCACCGACGAGGGGTTCGAGGTCGTCGCCACCGCCGACGGTGTCCGCGCGGCCACCGCACGCGCGGCCGCCGTCCAACCCGACGTGGTGCTGATGGACATGCAGATGCCCGACGGGACGGGCGCGTCGGCCACCGCCGAGGTCCTCGCGGCCTGCCCCAATGCCCACGTCCTGATCCTGTCGGCGTCGGATGAACGCGACGACGTCCTCGAGGCCGTGAAGGCCGGCGCCACCGGATATCTGGTGAAGAGTGCACAACGGTCCGAACTGGTCGCCGCGGTCCGCGCCACGGCCGCCGGACAGACCGTGTTCACGCCCGGGCTGGCGGGCCTGGTCCTCGGTGAGTACCGACGGATCTCCCGCGATCCCGGGCCCGACACCCCCGTCCTCACCGACCGCGAGACGCAGGTGTTGCGGGAGGTCGCCAAGGGCCTCTCGTCCCGGCAGATCGCGACACGACTGTCGATCAGCCCACGCACCGTCGAGAACCACGTCGGCGCTGCGCTGCGAAAACTCCAGTTGGCCAACCGGGTCGAGTTGACGCGCTACGCCATCGAACACGGACTCGACCGCGACTGAGACAACGAGCCGCCACGGCCCACTACCGAGGGCCACTGGGTAGATGTACGCATGATCGCCGGCCGCGTCTGATCGAGGCTTGCAGTCATGTCTCCCACCGCCCCCGACGGCTCCCCCGCGAGCCTGCTCCACCGCATTCACGGTGAGGTCGCCGACCTCACGCGACGCATGTCGATCATCTCCGGCGACGTCGCCACCCTCGAATCGCTCCTCGCCGAATCCGCGCCCGCACCCGCCGACGCACCCACGCCGACGCCGACCGCGGCGCAGCCGATGTCCTCACCCCAGCAGCCCGCAGCACCGAGCCCGACGCCGCCGCCCGCACCGCCATTTGTCGCACCGCCCGCCGCGGCACCGCACGCCGCATTCGCCGCGCCACCGTTTGTCGCCGCACCGTTCGCCGGCGCACCATTCGTCGCCGCACCGTTTGCCGCCCCACCCGCTCCACCGTTCGTCACGGCACCCGCCGGTCCGCCGCCCTTCCCTCCGGGTGGCCGCCCCTACCCCGTCGGCCTTCCGCCGGCACCGCGCCCGTATACGCCCCCGCCACCGCGACCGTCGATGTCCGAGCGAATCGCCGCCGCCACCGAACGTGGCCTGGTCGGGACGGTCCTGGCCATCGCGGGCGTGGCCGTCACGCTGACCGGTGTGGTGTTCCTGCTGGTACTCGCCGCGCAGGCGGGACTGTTGCGCCCGGAGATCCGCGTCGCCGGTGGTGCTCTGCTCGCGGCGATCCTGTTCGGTGCGGGTCTGCTTCTCGGTCGACGCGACGGCAAGCGCAGCGCCGCCGGAGCGGTGATCGCCACCGGCGTCACCACGGCGCTGTTCGACGTCCTCGCCGCGACCGCCATCTATCACTGGTTCCCCGGCTATGTCGCGGTGATCCTCGCGGCCGCCATCGCCGCCGGCGGACTGGCCGTCGCCCATGTGTGGAACAGTCAGGCACTGGGCCTGATGGTCGGTGTCGCGTTGATCGTGTTCGCGCCCTTCCTGTCCGGTGGACCGAACACCCTGCTCGTCGGGTTCCTGCTCGCGTACGCTGCCGCCACCATGTGGATTCAGTTGCGGCGCAACTGGACCGCGCTGTATGCGGTCAACACCGTCGCCGTCACCCTGCCGCTGATCGCGATGGCGATCGCGGCCCCGGCCGGTAACGGTGCCCTGTTCGTGGTCGCGGCGTTGGTCAATGTGCTTCTCGCCCTGGGCTCGTCGATCGTGTTGATGCGGTGGTCCACCCGCACCCTGCTGCTGGCGTTGTTCTCGGTGGTGCCGCTGCTGCCCCTGCCGGGAGCCAACGGGATTGCCGGCGCCCTCGTCGCCACCGTCGCCTTGTCGGCCGTCACCGTGCTGCTGGCTTCCCTCGCGGTGGGAGGCGGGCAGCTTCATGCGTCGATCACCGTCGCGTGCCGGACCGTGTGGCTGACCGCAGCGGCGGTCACCGCCCTCGCCGCGGTGGGGTCGAGCCTCCATGGCACCGGCGTGATCGTCGGGATCGCCGGGCTGGGTCTGGTCGTCGCGGTCGCGAGTTGCTTCGGCGAATCGCTGGACGCCCCGATCGCCCTGACGTTGCGCCTCATCGGCTCGCTGTTCACCGGCGCCGCAGTCCTGGCCACCCTGCCGTCGGGTGCCCTGCAGATGCTGTTCGTGTCGTCGATCGGGATCGCGGATCAGGCGATGCTGCTGGCCGCGGCGGTCCTGTCGCTCGTCGCCGTGGGTGTGCTCGTCTGGTCGTGGTCGCAGGGCCGTGCGGCCACCGACCAGCAGATCGTCGCCATTCTCGGTGGCCTGATCGCGCTGTTCCTGGTCACCGAGATCTGTGTCTTCCTCGGGGGTCTGATCAGCGGTGGGAGCACCGGCGGTATCCGCGGTGGACATGCCGCGGCGACCATCGTGTGGGTGCTGGCCGCGGCGGCCGGTCTGCTGTGGGCGCGGCGCCTGCACGGCAACGCTCGCGGGATGACGATCACGGTGAGCCTGGCCGTCATCGCCGCCGCGATCGCCAAGTTGTTCCTGTTCGACCTCGCCGCCCTCGACGGCGTGTTCCGGGTCATCGCGTTCATCGTCGTCGGGCTGCTGTTGCTGTCGCTGGGTGCGGCGTACGCACAGTCGCTGGGTTCGCCGGACAACCGCGGTGTCGGGCCGCAAACGCATGGGCCGCAGATGCACGGGCCCCAGGCGCAGACGCCTCAGCCGCGATCGCCGCAGACCTGGTGATGCGGATGCGGTGACCTCGGCTGACGTGGACGGGCCGGTTCGGAGGATTCCTCCGAACCGGCCCGTCGTTGTGCGGGTCAGCGCTTGTGCGTGTGGGGGTCAGCCGATGATCGTCGCGAGCCGCTGCGCGAGACCGTCGAACTGATGCCCACCCGTGGTGTGGCGGTGCACGGTCGCCGACGGAAGCCGCGCGGCGTTCAGCGTCAGATGCCCGAACTCCACCACCTCGTCGTCGGCGCAGTGATGCAGCGCGAGTTCGACGTCGGGTTCGGGGCCGTCGAAGGCGTACTCGGGGACATCCCATCCGACGGGCTCGAAGTTCGGCATCGCCAGCAACGTGGCGCGCCGCACCGGCACGGAGGTGGCGGTCTCGGCCAGGACCTGGAGCAGCACCGATGCCCCGAACGAGTGGGCGACGAGGACGTCGTCGGGGCCGAGTCGGTGCAGGTGGGTGCGGATCGGGGATGCCCACGCGGCCGGTGACATGTCCTCGTCGGGGAGCAGCGGGTAGGTCAGGTCGGCGTCGAGCAGGCTCGCCAGCCCGTCGGCCAGGGATCGGTCGTCGTCGCCACCCCCGGCCCCGTGGATGAACAACAATCGCCTCGTCATCAGCGGCTCCTCTCTATGGTGAGTACAGACCCGGCCCGGCGACGAAACTCATCGCTGCCGGCGGATCGGGCGAAAAGATTCTCCTGAGACATGTCGAATTCCGTGTGGTGGCTCCGTCTCCTCAGTGAATGCGGAACACATGTCCGCGTCGGACGAAAGGCAGGCCGATGGCCAAGTATCTGATGCTCAAGCACTACCGCGGCGGAAAGACCCCGGTCAACGACGTTCCGACCGATCAGTGGACTCCCGCCGAGTGGGAGGCGCACATCCAGTACATGCAGGATTTCGCCGAGAAACTCGAGTCGTCCGGCGAGTTCGTCTCCGCCGACGCGGTGTCGATGGACGGCGTGTGGGTGCGTTCCGACGGTGAGGGCCGACCGCCGGTCACCGACGGCCCGTTCGCCGAGACCAAGGATCTGATCGCTGGCTGGATGATCATCGACGTCGATTCCTATGACCGCGCCCTGGAACTGGCCGGCGAGTTGTCGGCGGCTCCGGGCGCCGGTGGGCGTCCGCTCGGCGAATGGCTCGAGTTGCGGCCGGTGATGTCCGCGCCACCGACCATCACCGAATGACCACCGGCGACCGCGGGGATCTCGGGGATCTCGGGGATCTGGATGCGTTGGCGATCGGCGCCCAGATCCCCGCGGTCATCGGCATCCTCGTCGGACGCGGGGCCGACTTCGCCTCCGCCGAGGACGCGGTGCAGTCCGCGCTGGTCCGCGCCTGGGAAACCTGGCCGACGCGGCCCCCACAGAACCCGAAGGCCTGGCTCGTCACGACCGCGTGGCGGATCTTTCTCGATCAGGTACGTGCCGACGGATCCCGTGCTGCGCGTGAGCAACTCGTCGCCGCCGAGCCGGCGCCCGGCGACTCGGCAGACACCGACGACACGCTGTGGTTGTACTTTCTGTGTGCCCATCCGCGGTTGACGCCGTCGTCGGCGATCGCGTTGACGCTGCGCGCGGTCGCGGGCTTGACGACCCGACAGATCGCCGAGGCGTACATGGTGCCGGAATCGACCATGGCGCAACGGATCAGCCGGGCCAAGCAACGCATCGCGGGTGTCCGTCTGGACGAGCCGGGTGATGTGGCGACGGTGCTTCACGTGCTGTACCTGTTGTTCAACGAGGGATACTCGGGCGAGATCGATCTCGCCGCCGAGGCGATCCGGGTGACCCGCACGCTCGCAGCACGGCTCGACGATCCGGAGACCGACGGGTTGCTCGCGCTGATGCTGCTACATCATGCTCGTCGTCCGGCGCGGATCGGCGTTGGCGGACAACTCATTCCGCTCTCCGAGCAGGACCGGTCGGCCTGGGATTCCTCGCTCATCGTCGAGGGGGTGGCGATCCTGCAGGCCGCGCTGGCTCGCGATCGGCTCGGCGAGTATCAGGCCCAAGCGGCGATCGCCGCCTTACACGCGGATGCCCAGCGTGTGGAGGAGACCGACTGGGTGCAGATCGTCCAGTGGTATGACGAGCTCGTGGTGTTGACCGATTCTCCTGTCGTGCAACTCAATCGAGCCGTCGCGGTCGGGGAGGCCGACGGTCCGGCCGCCGGGCTCGCCGCGCTGAGTGAGGTCGATCCGACGGTGCCCCGGTTTGTCGCCGCGTCCGCCCATCTACATCTCAACGCCGGCGACTACGCGACGGCCGCAAAGGAATTCGCTGAGGCTGCGCGCCAGGCGACCACGAACGCCGAGCGCGATCATCTGACCCGACAGGCCCTGCACGCCACCACCACGCTCAACACCGGAGACGATCGCCCGACGGACCACTGAGGACGCTGTGCGGATCACTTTGCCCGACGGTACTGCATCTTCCTCACTTGTCAGACAAGTGCTACTCTGCGTTCACACCGCTGGTTCGCACAAGGAGACCCAATATGACGTCCCGCCATCCGTCCGATCACCACCGCGCAGACCGGCCCGGGCTGGGCATAGCGCTCGGCATCGGCGCGACCGGCGGCGTCATCGGGGGACTGCTCGGCGGCGGTAGCGGCGTCTTCTACGTCCCCGCTCTCGAGAAGGTGACCTCGCTGTCGCGGCCGAGCCTGCACGGCACGGCCGGCGCCGCCAACATCGCCGTCACCGGAGTGGGCGCGGCGACCTTCGCCCTGGTCGGTGGCTCTATCGATCTGCACGCCGGCACCGGAATGGTCATCGGCGGAACACTCGGCGCACTCCTCGGCGTGCCATTGATCCTGAAGATCCCGCACCTGGTGCTGCGGTGGTTGTTCGTCGCGATTCTGCTGGCCACGGGCCTCAAACTGATTCTCGATGCCGCCGGAGCCGACCCCCTCCAGGGATCGGCCGTGGTGCCCGCCGGTTGGATTGCCTCCTGGGGATTCACGCTTCCGGTTTCGCTGATTCTCGGGTTCGTCATCGGGGCCTGGGCCGCCGGTATGGGACTGGGTGGTGGTCTTCTCGCCGTGCCCGCACTGATGCTGCTCTTCGGTACTGACCTGCCGACCGCGGAAGGCACTTCGCTGCTGATGTTCTTTCCGAACGCCATCGTCGGGACCATCGCCCATGCCCGCCAGGGCACGGCCGATCTGCGCCTCGGCACCCTACTCAACATCGGCGCGCTGCCAGGCGCCGTCGTCGGGGTCCTGCTGGCGTTGGCACTCGACATCAAGGTCCTCAGCGTGGTGTTCGCCCTCTTCGCCCTCGCAATCGCCGTCCGAGAGATGTACCGCATGTGGCGTGAGGTGAGCGCTGCGGCGCAGCCCACGGCAGCCCGGTCTGACTATCATCGTCAGCGATCGTCGTCACATGGCTAGGGATGCGGGAAACGGGAGAAATGGAAGCACTCACACGGGTGCCGCTGTCGGAGCGGGCGGCCCGGGCATTGCTCGACGACATCCGCGACGGACGTTGGGCGATCGGTGAGCAACTTCCCGGTGAAGTGGCACTCGCGAGCGAACTCTCGGTGGGCCGCTCGACGATACGCGAGGCGATCCGCCGGTTGGCTGCTCGCGGCGTGTTGGTCACCAAACAAGGTGTCGGCGTGTTTCTCGCCGCCGCAGAACCGGCCGAGCCATGGGATCAGCTCGCGCAGATCGCCGAGATCGGCGACGTCTTGCAGGTCCGCATCGCCATCGAGTCGCGGGCTGCCGCACTGGCAGCCCTCGCCCACGACAGCGAAGATGCGACCGCGATTCGGGAGGCCCTCAACGCCCGCAACGATGTCGCCGGCTCCGGGCCCGAAGCACTTGCGACGGCCGACATCCGACTGCACCGGCGAATGGTTCAGGCGTCGCACAGCCCGTTGTTGATCGCGCTGTTCGACAGTCTGCGACCGCGCCTGATCACCGCCATGACCGACATGCTCACGTTGATGGACCTCGACGATCACGACACATCAGATCACGAGAGATTGGTGGCAGCCGTCTTGGACCGTGATCCGGAAACTGCCGAAGCTCTCACTCGCATACACCTTTTGGGCCTCGCAGACCAACTCGGAAAGCGGGATTGAGGGCGGACCGTCGCGCTTGGGCCCCGTCACCTTCCGATGGCGGACGCCACGATGTCGGCCATGGCCCGCCGACCCAGCGGGGTGGGGTGACGGGCCTGAACCGTGAGCGCGTCACTGTTGCCCTGGAACCATCGCAGGGCGTCGGGGGCGCACGCGTCGTGTCCCCGGGCGGGTGTGGCGATGTCGACGAACTCCGCGCCCGATCTGGCGGCCGCGGATCGGAGCACATCGTTGAACCGGTCGAAGAACCGGGTCACGACGGGAACATCGGCGTCGCTGATGTTCGCTTGTCCAGGACAGCCTTTCGCCCCGTAGTAGCCGCCGTGTCCGACGACGAGCACCCGGGCCGATGGGGCCTTGGCGTGCACCGCGCGCAACGTCGTGTCCATCTTCGGTGCCAGTCCGTCCAGTGCGGTGTCGATGGTCGAGGCCATCGACGTGTTCGTTCGGCATCGTGCGTCCATGCCGAAGATCGGTGCGAAGCACGGGGAGATCAGCCCCCACCAGCCGATGTCATTGCCGCCGATCGACAGGGTCACCACCCGTGTCTGTGCCGGCAGCGCCTCGATCTGCGGGCGCATGAAGCCGTGGAGGGTGAGTTGCGGTGTGGTGGTCACGTTGGCAGTGGTCGCGCCGCCGCAGGCCCGCGTGGTCACCGAGACGCCCAGTGTCGTCGCAGCGAGCAGCGGGTAAGAGTCCGGGCCGCGACCACATCCGTCGACGAACGGTGCGGTCCAGGAGGCAACGGTCGCACGCGAATCACCCAGCGCCACATAGTACGCCGAGGCGGCAGCAGGGGCAGCGCCCGCCGGGGCGAGCGTCATGACCGATGTCAGCGCCGACAGACCGACGATGAGCACGAAAACGGCACGACGCCACACGAAGACGTCACGGAGCATGTCCACCTACCCGAGATCAGCCCCGACGACCGGCGATGAGATTAGCATCCCTGCAGGTAGCCGACGACTCGACCGTTGGGACCGGCGAAGAGATCAGACGGGACGTCGGGTGGCCGGGTCCTGGCAGGCGCTGTTGACCGCCGGGATCACCTGGGGACGAAACCCTGCTCCGGAAGAGATTGTGAGCGCCGAGACGAGTCCACCCACCGCGCACATGGCGGACGCGATCAGCATCGCGACGCCGAATCCGTCACCCAGCGGTTCACCCGGTCCGGCCGTGATCCCGGCGACGGCTGGAAGGACCGCGACCGCCAGCAGGCCCGCGATGCGGGCCACGGCGTTGTTGACGCCCGCCGCGGTACCGGCGTGTGCATCGTCGACCGCGCCCAGCGCCACGGCGGTCAACGGGGCCACGGTGACCGTCATACCGATCCCGAAGAGCACCACGGCGGGAAAGGCCGACGTCAGATAGTGCTGTCCGGGAACGACTCTGGCCATCAGACCCAAGCCGACGGCGGCGATCACGGGGCCGATCGTCATCGGTATCCGTGGGCCGGCGCGCTGGGCGATGGCGCCCGCGGCGGGCGACCCGAACAGCATGATGACCGTGCCCGGGAACATCGCGGCTCCGGCCTCGAGGGCCGAGTACCCCATGCTCTGTTGTAATTGCAACGCCAGCAGGAACAGCGCCCCACCGAGGGCCGCGTACACCAGCAGGGTGGTGAGGTTCGCCCCGGAGAACTGGCGGGACCGGAACAGCTCAAGCGGCAACAATGGTGTGCGCAACCGGTTTTCGACGATGAGGAACCCGCAGAGATTGAGGGTTCCGATCGCGGCGGCGACGATCGTACCGGTCCCCCAGCCGCGTGCCGGACCCTCGATCAGGGCATAGATCACCCCGGCCAGTCCGATGGTCATCGCCAGTGCGCCCGCGAGATCCAGCCGGCCGGTTGCCGATCCATCGCGGGACTCCGGGATGTGTTTCAGCGCAATCAGTATCGCTCCGGCAGCGAGCGGAACACTGAGCAGGAAGACCCACCGCCACGACACCGCGTCGACCAGCCAGCCTCCGACGAACGGTCCCAATGCACTTGTTGCTCCGGACATCCCGGCCCAGAGGCCGACCGCCCGGCCACGATCGTCTTCGTCGATGCCGGCATTGATCAGTGCCAGGCTGCCCGGCACCACTGCGGCCGCGGCAATTCCCTGGACGAGCCTGGCCGCCACCAGCCAGCCGATGGTCGGGGCGCATCCGCATCCGATCGATGCCAGGGCGAACAGCACCAGTCCACCGACGAACACGCGGCGGCGGCCGTACCGATCCCCGGCGACCCCGCCGATCAGCAGAAGGGCGCCGAGGGTCAGCAGGTAGCCGTCGAGTACCCACTGCTGGCCCTGCAGTCCGGTGTCGAGGTCGCGCGAGATCGCCGGCAGGGCAACGTTGACGACGGTGCCGTCGAGAAATGCCACACCCGATCCGAGCACCGACGCGGCGATCAGCCAACGTCCTCGCGCGCTCGAGATCGGGGTGGTCATGTGGGGAATGCAGTCGTGATCGCGTTCAGCTCTTCGTTTTTCCGTCGCTGCCTGCCGCGAGGGCCCACAGGACGAGCACGGGCTGACCGAACAACCGCACCAGTCGTTTGGTATCGGAGTCGAGTCCGAAGGCGTCGATGTGGGCGACGTACTGATGGATGTTGCCGGGGAACACCGCGATGAAGAACAGTGCGGCGATTCCCGCGACGATGCGGCGATGCCGTGGCAGTGCGATCAGTGCCGCGCCGAGGCTGATCTCCACGACCCCGGAGGCGAGGACCGTGAAGTCCTTGCCCACCGGCACCCAGTCGGGGACCTGGGCCTGGAACTCGTCACGCTGAAATGTCATGTGCCCGATGCCGGCCAGTGCGAGGACCGCTCCGAGCGCGATGCGGGCTGCGGCTCGCCCTCGGGATTGGGGCGTCGTGGTCGGCGCAAGCGATGCAAGTGACATGGTTGGCCCTCAGTCCTCGGAAATCGTCAGGGTGACATCGACATTGCCGCGAGTCGCGTTGGAGTACGGGCACACCTGATGCGCCTTCTCCGCCAGTTCCTGCGCGGTGGCCTTGTCGACGGCGGGTAGCGTGATCTCCAGGTCGACCGCGATGCCGAAACGCCCTTCCGCGTCGGAGTCCAACGAGACCCGTGCGCCGACAGCAGAATCGGTCACGTCGGCCTTCTCGGCACGCGCAACCACCCGGAGTGCACTGTGGAAGCAGGCCGCGTATCCCACGGCGAACAGCTGCTCGGGGTTGGTGCCCTCACCGGTGCCACCGAGTTCCTTGGGCGTGGCCAGGTCGACGTCGACGCGTCCGTCCGAGGTGCGTCCGTGTCCGTTGCGGCCGTCGCCGGTGGCCAGTGCTTCGGCGGTGTAGAGGTGACTCATGCGGATTCTCCTTGTTGCCGTTGTGATTGTTCTCGTTGTGTCTGAACGGAATTGAGTCGATCGAGTTCGTCGACGAGGTTGTGCAGGACTGCCTTGAGGGGACCGAGGTCGTCGGCCGTCACCGAGGGTTCGTGACCGTCCGCGGTCAACGCCTCGACGGAATCGGCGAGCGCAGCGGTGACGCAATCCGAGCGATCCGACATCGCCGCGCCCTCGTCGGTCAGTTCGACGATGACGGACCGTTCGTCCTCCGGCGAGCGACGACGACGCACGAGACCCGCCGACTCGAGGCGGCGCACCAAGGGCGACACCGTCCCCGAATCCAGGTGCAGTCGTTCACACAATCCGCCGATGGGAACCGATCGTTGCTCCCACAGCGCCATCATCACCAGGTACTGCGGATACGTGAGTCCCAGTTCTCGCAGGCCAGGGCGTTGGGCAGCGATCACGGCCCGCGAGGCCGCATACAACGCGAAACACAACTGGTCATCGAGGCGTGGGCTGTTCACGTCATCGACTGTAGACGTCATTTATATGTTGCGCAACCTAGTTGTGTGGCACAAGGTTGGCGGTCCGGCATCGGCTATCACCTACGAAGGTGGCCTCGACCTCTCCAAGCGCGGCCCGGCAGACACGGGCCTCGACCAGCGGGTAGTCGTCACAACCGTCGGTCGAGCCGGTGCGAGCCCCCAGGGCGAGCGCCGAGTCGAGACCACCGAAAGCCGACAACCCCACGCGAGGACCAGCATCCACCCACCGGGCCTCAACCCGCCGATATCTCGATCCGCACCGCGTCGGGGTAGAACGCCAGATGATCGGCGATCTCGGCGACGGCCGCATACGGCGTGGCGTAGAACCAGGCCTTGTCCTGCAGCACGGTTCCCGTCGCATCACGCAGGCCGTGATAGCCGGCGTCTCCCTTGTAAGGGCAGTAGGTCGAGAGGTCACTGCCGGTCAGCACTTCGGCGACCACGTCGGCGCGTGGTACATATTGCACTGCCGGATAGGTTGATTCACGCAGGGTCTGGGCACGGGTGGTGTCGGCGATCAGGGTGTCGCCCAGCCACACCCGCACCCGCCCCGGGGTCGGTTCGACGGTGATCGGATGGGTGGCGTCGGGTGTGAGGTGCGGTCGGTCGGACATGAGGTTCCTCGCTATGGGGTGGTGGTTGGTGACTTCAGCAGAGCAGCAGCCCTTTTCAGATCGCTGCGCAATGCCGCGGGGGTGATCAGACGCAGAACGTAAAGTGTTGGTGCCGCGACGGTCGGTACGGTCATCACCGCCGTGGCCGTGACACTGGTGCGATCCTCAGCGGGAGAAGCGAATTCGAGGACGAGTTCGGCGTCGACGGGTCCCCAACGGCCGATTTCCGCCCAGCGACGGCAGGGTTCGTTGGTGACCACCTCCATCGCCGGGCGGACCAGCGGAACCCGGGTGATGTCACGCCAACTGCTCCCCACATCACCAGGACGCGAACCCATCGCGACCACGTCGTCGATGCGTGACAGGCTCGATTGCCACTCGGGTCTGTGGTCAGGATCGGTGAGATAGCCGAACGCCACGTCGACGGGCGCATCGATATCCACACGCACCGAGGCGATCTGCGATCGGGCGGTCACAACGACGGCCATCCCGCCGGTCCGGTGCTGCCCGCCGGATACTCATCCATCGCGACCCTGTCGGCTTCCCAGGCGTCGATGACGGGTTGTATGATGCGCCAACACTGTTCGGCCGCGTCACCACGGACGGCGAGTGTGGCGTCACCGTCGAGGATGCCGGACAACACCTCGGCGTAGGCGCGGACCGATCCGCTGCCGAGGTCGGTGTCGAAGTCGATGGTCTTGAGGGTGAACGGATCGGCACCGTCGTGGACATTCAGTTGGACCGACATGGCGTCCGGTCCGAGACGCAGCCGCACCACGTTGGGCGCCACATCGGTGCCGAACTGTGCGGGGATGTGGCGCAGTGGGCGGAACGTCAACGCGATCTCCTTGTCCGCTTCGAGCGCCTTGCCGGATCGCAGGGTGAAGGGAACTCCCTGCCAGCGAGCCGATCTCACCCCGAGTGTCACCTCGGCCAGGGTCTCGGTGTTGCGTGCGGGATCGACACCGTCCTCGTCGACGTACGACGGCATCGACTCACCACCGGACTCGCCCGCGGTGTAGCGGGCACGACGCGAGGACGCCACCGGGTCGTCGTCCCAGATGTGCGTGGCGCGCAACGCCGCACCGGTCGCGTCACGCAGGTCGCGTTCTGCCAGCGAGGCGGGCGGATCCATGGCGACCACCGCGAGCAACTGCAGCAGGTGGCTTTGCACCATGTCCCGCAACGCACCTTCCTTCTCGTAGAAGTCGGCGCGCCCCTCCAATCCGATGCTCTCGTCGTACCGAATGACCACCGACTCGATACTGTCCGCCGACCACACCGGCTCGAACAGCCTGTTGGCGAACCGAATACTCAGGAGATCGAGGAGGACCGACTGACCGAGGAAGTGATCGACGCGGAACACCTGCTCTTCCGGAACGAGTTCGGTGAGCAGGGCATTGAGCTTGCGGGCACTGGCTTCGTCGGTGCCGAAGGGCTTTTCGGGTGCCAGGATGGTGCCGTCGGGAATGTCGACGTCCCGCAACGCCTCACACGACCGTTGCGTCACCGCGGGCGGTACCGCGAAGTAGAGCACCGGGCGGCCCTTGGCCTCGTCGAGCAATCCGGACAGATCGTCCGATTTGGTCAAATCGCCTTGCCGATAGACGGTTTCGTCGGCGAGTTTACGTGAGGTGGGTCCGGCATCGTCACCGAACGCCTCACGCACCTCCGCGCGCCATTGGTCGTCGGGCCGTTCGGAGCGGCCCACACCGATCAGGTGGACCTCGCGGTCCGGCTCACGATCGAGAAGCTGCCCGAGCGCGGGCAGCAGTAGGCGTTTTGTGAGGTCACCGGTGGCGCCGAAGATGATCAGGGTCGTTGCCGTCATATCTACTCCTTCGTCGGAGGGCAGAATCGAATCATGGCCGCCTACATCGAAGACTACGCACTTGTCGGGGACTGCCGGACCGCCGCGCTCATCTCGATCGGCGGTGACATCGATTGGCTGTCGGTTCCCCGCTACGATTCGCCGTCGATCTTCGGTGCACTACTCGGCACCGAGGAACACGGCTCCTGGCGGCTGGCACCCACCGATCGCGACGCGCGCGCCACCCGACGCTACGACGGTGACTCCATGATCCTGGTGACGCGGTGGGAGACGACCGGCGGGATCGCCGAGGTCCACGAGTTCATGCCGATCGACGGTGAACGGGTCGACGTGATTCGTCGCGTCGTCGGTGTCGAGGGGAGTGTGGAATTCGGCACCGAACTGCGGATGCGGTTCGACTACGCGCGCACCGTCCCGTGGGTGTTGCAGGCCGGCGACGACGACGAGCCCGCACTACGCGGCATCGCCGGCCCGGATGCCGTCGTCGTGCGCGGCGTCGCGCTGCACGCCGAGGACCACGTGCACCGCGGGACCCTCACCACCCGCCCGGGCAGTACCGACGACCTGGTGATGACCTGGCAACGTTCCTACCGCCCGGATCCGGACCCACTCGACGTCGACGCCGCGCTGCGTGAGACCCGCGAGTGGTGGTCGCACTGGGCGGGACGGATCGACCACGACGGCCCCTACCGGGACCAGGTGGTGCGCTCGCTCGTCGTGCTGCGTGCCCTCAGCAACCTCGACACCGGTGGCATCGTCGCCGCGGCCACGACGTCCCTGCCCGAACAGATCGGCGGCGGCCGCAACTGGGATTACCGCTACGTGTGGCTGCGCGATGCAGCCCTCACCCTCGATGTCCTGGTGTGCCACGGCTTCCTGCACGTGGCCGAGCATTGGCGGAAGTGGTTGATGCGTGCGATCGCCGGCGACCCGACACAGCTGCAGATCATGTACGGCATTGCCGGAGAACGAGATCTGCCCGAGCGCGAGCTCACCCACCTCCCCGGCTACGAGGGGTCGTCGCCGGTCCGCATCGGCAACGCGGCGGTGTCTCAGTATCAGGCCGACACCATCGGCGAGGTCCTGGTGGCCCTGGAATCGGCTCGCGACTCCGGGCTCGAGGAGACGTCGATGTCGTGGTCGCTGCAGCGAGAATTGCTGTACCAGGTCGAGGCGAACATCGATCGTCTCGATCAGGGCATCTGGGAGATGCGTGGCGAGGCACGACGTTTCACCCACTCCCGGGCGATGGTGTGGGCGGCCCTCGACCGTGGCGTGCGCGCGATCCGGGCCCACGGCCTCGAGGGGCCACTGGATCGGTGGGAGCGGTTGCGCGACAAGGTTGCTCACGAGATCGACACCACCCTGGTCGACCCCGACACCGGCGCCTTCGTGCAGTACGAGGGAACCACCGAGGTCGACGCCGCCCTCCTGCAACTTCCACAGGTGGGATTCTGCGAACCGGACGACCGGCGAATATTGGCCACCGTCAAGCGCATTGAGCAGACACTTATGGTCGGTGGCCTGGTCACGCGGTATCGCACCGACGCCGGCGTCGACGGAATCGACGGTGGCGAACACCCTTTCATGGCGTGTACCTTCTGGCTGGTCGAACAGTATGCCCGCAGTGGACGCATCGAGGACGCGCACGATCTCATGAAACGCGCCTGCGCGACCGCCAACGACGTCGGACTGTTCTCCGAGGAGTACGACACCGATGCCCGACGTCAGACCGGGAACATCCCGCAGGCGTTGTCACACTTGGCTTTTGTGCGTGCCGCGGATGCGTTGGCCGGCACCTCAGCCGACGGGTGAGTTGACGAACCAGACGATCTCCTCCCGCATGCCGATGCTGCGCCAGCCGTCGGCGGTGCGGGTCATGGTGTGGTGGTAGTACCCGCCGCAGGTACTCAACTCGTCGAATCCGGGGATCTGCATCGGGTTGTAGAACTGTGCGATCACGGTCGCGGAGTCGCCGTCGACCGCGATGTCGAGGTTCATCACGTAATGCATGGTCATCGTCAACGACGACAGACCCGGCTCCAACCAGACGATGACCTCGTCGACAGTGCCGACGATCCCGAACGGTGAGGAGCGGTAGTCGATGACGGCGTCGTCGGTGAACACGCGGCGGTACCGATCCCAGTCACGGGTGTCGACCGCGCGACAGTACTCGGTGAGAAGGTGTTGGATCTCGAGGGTGTCGGTCGCCTGTTGCGCATCCACGCACACCGACGCTACCTACCTCCCGATCGTGGGCCGCACGGGGGGATTCTCGCCGTGGGCTGCCTCGTGCATGTAGACGTCCGCCCACTCGACTGAGTACCGCGCACACTCGACGCGAAACAGCGCCCACTCGACGGGTCATGGGGCGAACGCCGGACCGTCGAATCGTTCTCGCGTCACGAACTCCTCGACCGCTTCTCGCCGCAGCCTGGTGAGTTGTTTGACGGGTTTGCCCAGCGGGATCACGGCGGCGAGGGCGAACTGGTCGGGGATGCCGAGGAGTTCACGCACGGCGGGTTCTTCGGCGACGGCCATCGAGGTGATGGTGCCGCCGAATCCCTCGGATCGGGCGGTGGTCAGGATGTTCCACACCAGCGGATAGATCGATGCACCGCTGACGACGCCGATCCGGTCCAGGTCCTGATCCATCGCGGCCACCACGCCGAGATCGACGGTCACCACGAGCAACACCTGCGCGTGGACGAGCGGGGCGACGAAACCGTCGACGGCGTCGTCCACATTGCGCAGGTCGTCGTCGGTGATCGCGGTGGGATGCACTGGGTTCCACGGCTTCTCGCCGATAGACTTCTGCGCGAGGTAGCGGCGGGCGCCGGGCTTGCTCAGTTCGGCCAGCGCACGCTTGGTCGCGTCGTCGCGCACCACGATCACGTGCGCGCCCTGGCGGTTTCCGCCACTCGGGGCAAACCGCGCCGTGTCGAGGATGCGCCACAGGGTCTCGTCGGGGAGCGGATCGTCGGTGTACGTGCGCGCGGCAAAGGTGGTGCGGATGACCTCGTCGAAATCCATGGACTCGCTCCTGCTGGTGGTGCCTCGTGGCCGGCCCCCGATGAACCCTGCACACCCATGCAACCATGCCCGCGCCCGCCACAGCTGTCGGGTCGGTGCCGTTGTCGGTCGGTGCCGTTGCCGGGTCGGGGCCGGCCGTCGGGTCAGTACAGCAGCGGCCCGAGTGCGCTCGCGAGTCCGGCGGCACCGCCGGCCAGCGACCGGATGGCCTCGAGCCGGCTCGACACTCCGCCGATCATCACCGCACCGCGCACGTCACCGTCGATGTCGAGGATCGGGACCGCGACATGCGCATGCTCGGGCACGAGCTCACCGTCGTCGACCGCCACGTCGGTACGTCGGACCGTGGCGATCTCCTCGTTCAAGTGTGCGAGGTCGACGATAGTGGCGGGGGTGAGGGGCGTGAGGGTGGTGCCGACGACCTCCCGCCACTGCGACATCGACGCCAACATGAGTTTGCCGGCCGCCGACGCGTGCGGATACCGCATCAACTCGCCGACTCCGGTCAGCGGATGATCCGGGTCGGGATCGAGGACCCGCAGTGTCGTCCCCGACGTGCCGGTGGGCCGGAAGTAGATCAGGTGAACCGCGAAACGCACCGACCCACGAAAATCGTCGATCAGCTGACGGGCCCGCGCCGGGACCGGCGGTGGGATCACCGCACTCACCAACGACGACAGCCGGGTACCCAACGCGAAGCCACGCAAATCGGCTGTGCGGACCAGGAATTCATCGGCGACAAGGTTGTTGAGCAGCCGGTACGTGCTGGCCGGCGGCAACCCCAGATGCTCGGCGATCTCCTGGCCGGTGGTGCCGATCCCGAGATCGGCCACCGTCTCGATGATCTGCAATGCACGCGACACCGAGTCCGAGCGTCCTAACGCCATCGCGCACCCACCGCACCGCGTCGGCACGCGTCGCCGCGACACGTCATCGCAGCGTCGCCATCGTGAGGACGTCGTCGCGGCTGGTCGCGTCGAACACGCCCACGCCACCGAATCGGTGCGGTGCGCGGGCCGCGACCACCGCGACCAGACCGATGGCCAGCAGCATCGATCCGACGTAGATCCCGCACAGGATGCGTCCGTGTTCGACGTCGGTGGTCAGCCCTGTGATCAGCAGCACGGCGATGACCAGGGCGGTCACCGCACCGAGCACCGCGATGACCCGACTCGGTTCGCCGATCCGGCGCAACAGTGCGGGCGCTGCCAGGCAGGCGGTGAGGTAACTGCCCAGGTATCCCAGCGCCGAGAGGGTCAGGAAGTCGCGGATGCCGGTCTGCGGATCACCGCCGCACCACAGGAACACCAACGGCCCCGCGACGATCACCACCATCGCCACGATCGTCGCGACCGCCGGCGTGTGAAACCGCGGATGCGCCCGACCGAACGCTTGCGGCACCACCCGCTCACGTCCCAGCGTGAACAGCACCCGCACAAGCGCATTCACCGACGCCAGCGCGCACGCGAAGAACGACGTCGCGATGCCGATGTCGAGGACCACCGACGCCACCCGGGTTCCATCGGCCAGGAACAGCGCGGCCAGCGGAGTCGGCGAGTCGCGGACCTGTTGTGGCGCAACGAACATCGCCACCGACTGCGACACCACCGCCAACAGGTAGATCACGCCCGCGGCGATCGGGGTCCACAGGACCGTGCGGGGTACCGTCCGAAACGGCCTGCGCGCCTCCGCCGACAGCGTCGTCGCCGATTCGAATCCCACGAAAGCACTCACGGCCACAACGATGTTCAACCCCATCGACCCGACGTCAAGGTGCGGGGTGAACACCTGCGACCACGACGCGTCACGATGGGAGGCGCCCAGCCAGATCATCAGCGCCACCATGATCACCACGGCAACCACCTCGACGGCGAGAATGGCCGCGGCCGACACCTTGACGCCCCGCACCATGAGCAGGGCCATCACCACGGCCGCGCCGATCACGATGAGACACATCGCGATCAACGACACGCTGGTCGACGCCCCGACACTCACCGCGATGTGGTTGAGATACAGACCGACCGCCAGCAGTCCGGCCATACTCACCGAGCCGTAGCCGACGATCGCCGACCACGCCGTCGGCAACGCCACCCGCGGGCCGAAGCCCTGGGCGACGTAGGAGTACAGGCCACCGACGACGGCGAGTCGCTGCGCCATCGGTCGGATGCAGCAGGCGACCGCGACGATGACCACCATCGCGACGAGAAACGACACCACTCCGCCGGTCCCGCTGATGGCGGCGATGACGAACAACGGGGTGACCGCCGACGTACCGGCCGGGGCGATGGCCGCGACCGACTGGGCGAAGACGGGTACGAATGGGAGTTGCCTGCGGGTCAGTCCCCGGACCGGGGACTCGTCGGAGACCAGTGGCGTCTCGCGAGTGGGCGACTCACGGTGCGGCTGCGGCGTGGAGGACTGCGGAGTGGAGGACTGCGGCGTGGAGGACATGGCGTCTCCACGGTGACCGAGCGCAGATGTCCGCGCATCGCTTTTGTGTTTCATCCGTGTTAACCGGCCTGAGAATCTTTCGGCCCGGCATTCTCAACCGGCCTTACCTCGACGCCACTGTGATGTGACACACAGCCCGTAGCGTCGGTCCTCGTTCATCCCCCTGCGAGAGGCGACGACGCTCTCGCGCTCGACCAACTGAGAGAGATCGCTGCAATGAGCATGACCGAGTCCGCCCGCGACACCGCCGCGGCGACCACCGATTACCTGGACAAACGTCGCCTGAAGACCGGTACCGCCGGATGGGTGCTGCTCGCCGGGCTCGGCGTCAGCTACGTCATCAGCGGCGACTACTCCGGGTGGAACTTCGGCCTCGGTGAGGGCGGTTTCGGCGGTCTGGCCATCGCCGCGGTCATCATCGCCGCGATGTATCTGGCCATGGTGCTCGGTATGGCCGAGATGAGTTCGGCACTGCCCGCCGCGGGCGGCGGATACACCTTCGCCCGCCGCGCGCTGGGGCCGTGGGGCGGCATGGCGACCGGCACCGCCGTTCTCATCGAGTACGCCATCGCCCCGGCCGCCATCGCGACGTTCATCGGTTCCTATGTCGAGTCGCTGCACCTGTTCGGCAACACCGACGGATGGTGGGTCTACCTCGCGGCCTATGTGCTGTTCATCGGTATCCACCTCGCCGGCGTCGGCGAGGCCCTCAAGGTGATGTTCGTGATCACCGCGATCGCGTTGCTGGGTCTGCTGATCTTCGCGGTCGTCGCGATCGGCGACTTCTCCTGGGCCAACCTCACCGACATCGCCCCCACCGACGCCGCCGGTGCGAGCGCGTTCCTGCCGCACGGCTACCTCGGCATCTGGTCGGCGATCCCGTTCGCGATCTGGTTCTTCCTCGCCGTCGAGGGTGTCCCGTTGGCCGCCGAGGAGGCCAAGGATCCGGCCCGCAACGTGCCGCGCGGCATCATCGCCGCGATGTGCGCGCTGATGTTCACGTGCGCGCTGGTGCTGTTCCTGGTCTCCGGTGCCGGCGGCGCCGACGCCATGCAGGATTCGGGTAATCCGCTGGTCGAGGCGCTGGGCGGCGGCGTCGCGCACACCGTGGTCAACTACATCGGCCTGGCCGGCCTCATCGCGAGCTTCTTCTCCATCATCTACGCCTACTCCCGTCAGCTGTTCGCCCTGTCCCGGGCGGGCTACCTGCCGAAGTCGTTGTCGGTGACCAACTCTCGCAAGTCGCCCACCCTTGCCCTGATCGTTCCCGGTGTCATCGGTTTCGTTCTGTCACTGACCGGTGAGGGTGCGATGCTACTCAACATGGCCGTCTTCGGTGCCGCGCTGAGCTACGTGCTGATGATGATCAGCCACATCGTGCTGCGTGTCCGCGAACCCGACATGCCGCGGCCGTACCGCACCCCCGGCGGCATCGTCACCACGTCGTTCGCCCTTGTCATCGCCCTCGCCGCGGTGGTCGCCACCTTCCTCGTCGACATCACCGCCGCCACCGGCTGTCTCATCGTGTTCGCACTGTTCATGGGCTACTTTGGCTTGTACAGCCGCAAGCGGCTGGTCTTCGCCAGCGCCGACGAAGAGTTCGAGGCCATTGCCGACGCCGAAGAGGGACTCTCGTGACCTACAGCCACACCGTGCGCGGGCACACCCATCAGTTCGCCGACCTCGTCGAGGTGATGGCCAAGGCCACACCGGCCCGCTCCGGCGACGAGTTGGCCGGCTGCGCAGCCGAATCCGATGCCGAACGTGCCGCCGCCGCATGGGTGCTCGCCGACCTTCCGTTGACCACCTTCCTCGAGGAGATGGTGGTCCCCTACGAGTCCGACGAGATCACCCGGCTGATCATCGACACCCACGACCGTGCGGCGTTCGCAGCGGTGTCGGATCTGACCGTCGGCGGATTCCGGGACTGGCTGCTCGAGCAGGTCACCGCGCCCGGCGGCGCCGAACGACTGCGCGCGGTGTCCCCCGGCGTGACCCCGGAAATGGTTGCGGCCGTCAGTAAGCTGATGCGCAATCAGGATCTGATCGCGGTCAGCAAACGGATCGAGGTCACCTCAGCGTTTCGCACCACGATCGGATTGCCGGGGCGCCTGGCCACTCGCCTGCAGCCGAATCATCCCACCGACGATCCGCGCGGAATCGCCGCGGGCATGCTCGACGGACTTCTCCTCGGCAGCGGTGACGCCGTCGTCGGGATCAACCCGGCCACCGACTCACCGCAGGCCACCTCGACGTTGCTGGAGTTGCTCGACGAGGTGCGCACCCGCTTCGAGATCCCGATGCAGTCGTGTGTCCTCTCCCACGTCACCACCACCATCGGACTCATCGAGGACGGCGCACCCGTCGACCTGGTGTTCCAGTCGATCGCCGGAACCGAAGGCGCCAACCGGGGTTTCGGCGTCGACCTGGCGATCCTGACCGAGGCCAACGAGGCCGGGCGATCGCTGAAGCGGGGCACCGTCGGCGACAACGTCATGTATCTCGAGACGGGACAGGGGTCGGCGTTGTCGGCGGGCGCACATCTGGGAACGGGTGGTCGTCCGGTGGATCAGCAGACCCTGGAGACCCGTGCCTACGCGGTGGCGCGTGCGCTCGACCCGTTGCTGGTGAACACCGTCGTCGGGTTCATCGGCCCCGAGTACCTGTTCGACGGCAAGCAGATCATCCGCGCGGGACTCGAGGATCACTTCTGCGGCAAGCTCCTCGGGCTGCCGATGGGTGTCGACGTCTGCTACACCAATCACGCCGAAGCCGACCAGAACGACATGGACACACTGCTCAGCCTCCTCGGGTTGGCCGGGGTCTCCTTCGTCATCACCGTCCCCGGTGCCGACGACATCATGCTCGGCTACCAGAGCCTGTCCTTCCACGACGTGCTGTACCTGCGTGAGGTGATGGGACTGCGTGCCGCGCCGGAGTTCGAGGCGTGGATGCAGCGAATCGGCATGGCCGACAACCATGGTCGCGTCGTACCGCTCGATCCGGCATCCTCTCCCCTGCGTGGATTGGCGGCGTCATGAGCACCGGCAACGCCCCCGTCGACCGGTCCGGGGAGTTCGGCGACGATCCGTGGGATCCGATGCGTCGCCTCACTCAGGCCCGTATCGGTTTGCAGCGCAGCGGTTCCGCCCTGTCCACCTCGGACGTGCTGAGGTTCCAGTCCGATCATGCAGCGGCCCGCGATGCCGTCCACACCCCCATGTCCACCGACGCCATCACCGACGGCCTGCGCGGCCTGGGCCTCGGCGAGCCGGTGACGGTGACCAGCCGCGCGACCGATCGGGCCGAGTATCTGCGTCGCCCGGATCTGGGTCGGGTACCCGACGACCCTGCCGCCGTGCAGAATTCGGGTGCAGATATCGGAATCGTGCTGGCCGACGGGCTGTCGGCGACCGCGATCGACGACCACGGCGTGGCCCTGGCAGCGGCGATCGTCGAGGCGGTGTCGCCGGAACGCAGTGTCGCACCGCCGGTAATCGCCACCCAGGCACGTGTCGCCCTGGGCGACCACATCGGTGAGGCCCTGGGCGTGGAGGTCATGATCGTCATCATCGGCGAACGACCCGGACTGTCGGTGGCCGATAGTCTGGGCATCTACCTGACCTACGGTCCACAGCCGGGACGCCGTGACTCCGAACGCAATTGCATCTCCAACATCCACCCGCCCGACGGCCTCGATTACGCGGGGGCCGCGCGCATCGTCGCGGCACTCGTCGACGGAGCCCGCAAGCTGGGTGCGTCGGGAATCGCGTTGAAGGACACGTCGGTCGCCATGCCGATGGTGGAGTAGCAACCCCCCTGGTCGAGTGCGCCCCTACTCCCGCTGGTCGAGTGCACCGCCACTCCCGCTGATCGAGTGCACCGCCACTCCCGCTGGTCGAGTGCGCCGCGCGAGCGAAGCGAGCTCGTCGCGTATCGAGACCTCGTAAGCCGACAACGCAACCCGCCCAACAACTCCCAGCCCCAACCCACCAGGTCTCGACACGGGCTCCGTTTCGACGGAGCTCAACGCGGCGGCTATCGCTCCGCCCGGCTCGACCGGCGAAACGAATGGCCCAACCGAACCCCCGCTGGTCGAGTGCGCCGCGCGAGCGAAGCGAGCTCGTCGCGTACCCCGCCCAGTCGAGCGCACCGCAACCCCCGCCGGTCGAGTGCGCCGCGCGAGCGAAGCGAGCTCGTCGCGTATCGAGACCTCGTAAGCCGACAATGCAACCCGCCCAACAACTCCCAGCCCCAACCCACCAGGTCTCGACACGGGCTCCGTTTCGACGGAGCTCAACGCGGCGGCTATCGCTCCGCCCGGCTCGACCGGCGAAATTGGCGATCCCACCGGCAGAAGAGGCCGGCTCGACCTGCGGAATGAACGGCCCGACCGAACCGCCGCCGGTCGAGTGCGCCGCGCGAGCGAAGCGAGCTCGTCGCGTATCGAGACCTCGTAAGCCGACAACGCAACCCGCCCAGCAACGCCCAGTTCCAACCCACCAGGTCTCGACACGGGCTCCGTTTCGACGGAGCTCAACGCGGCGGCTATCGCTCCGCCCGGCTCGACCGGCGAAACGAATGGCCCAACCGAACCCCCGCTGGTCGAGTGCGCCGCGCGAGCGAAGCGAGCTCGTCGCGTATCGAGACCTCGTAAGCCGACAACGCAACCCGCCCAACAACTCCCAGCCCCAACCCACCAGGTCTCGACACGGGCTCCGCTATCGCTCCGCCCGGCTCGACCGGCGGAATAGGCGATCCCACCGGCAGAAGAGGCCGGCTCGACCGGCGAAACAGGCGATCCCACCGGCAGATCAGGCCGGCTCGACCGGCGGAATACGCGACCTCACCAGCGGATGAGTCCGGCTCGACCGGCGGAATCGGTGGCTCGACCGGCGGATTGGGACATGTGAGATGGCGCCGGCCGCCCCGACCGCGACCGGCGCCATCAGGTCACACGATCGCCGTGAACGCCGCGTCGGCGACCTCCAGGGTTCGGGTGATGTCGTCGTGCGTCAGAGACGCGTTGATGAAGTGATTGTGATGCGAGGTCAGGAAGACGCCTCGCTTGACGCATTCGGCAATCCATCTCTGGTGCAACATGAGTGACGGGTCGTCGGCGATGCGCAGGTAGAACAGTGCCGGTTCCCCCGAGGCGACGAGTGTCAGACCGTGCGATGCGGCGACGTCGACCAGACCGTCGGTCAGGGTGGTGCCCAATTCGCGGAAGAGTTTCGGCGCGTCGAGGGCCTTCAGTTTCTCGATGGTGGCCATTCCGGCTGCGAACGGGATCGCACTCATCCAGTAGCTGCCGGTGTAGGTGATCGAGCTGACCGCCGGGCGCAGACTGTCCTTGCCGCACAGTGCAGAGACGTTGTATCCGTTGGCGATTGCCTTGCAGAAGCAGATGAGGTCGGCTTCGAATCCGTAGAAGTGGTCACTACCGGCCAGATCGAGGCGGAAGCCGGCCCGGACGTCGTCGACGATGAGGACCACTCCGTGGTCGTCGCAGAGCTTGCGGACCTCGGCCCAGTAGCCGGGCTTGGGCAGTTCGTTGTCGGCGAAGTTGCCGTGCTTGTACGGTTGCGCGATCAACGCCGCGATCTCGCCACGGTGCTCGGTGAACACCGCACGCAGAGCGTCGATGTCGTTCCACGCCACCTCGATGTTGCCGCCGACGTCCTGCGCCAGTACGCCCGGGTAGTCGAGTTTCTGCGTCCACGGATGCACGCCGTGGTAGTAGCCGGAGAAGAACACGATGCTTCGTCGCGCGGTCGCGGCTCGCGCCGTCATGATGGCGAGCGTGGTGACGTCGCCACCGTTCTTCGCGAAGAAGGCCCAGTCGGCGCTGGCGACGGTGTCGACCATCAGCTCGGCGAACTCCACCAGCTTGACCGACGGTACCGAAACCGTATCCTCCTTGGCTGCTTGCGCATTGGCGGCCGCAGCCACATCCTGGTCACCGTAGCCCAATACGTTGGGGCCGTACCCGCACATGTAGTCGATGAACTCGTTGCCGTCGAGGTCCCAGAATCGGGTGCCCTCGGCGCGTTCGGAGAACTTCGGGAACGCCGACCGCGGGATGTGCATGCCCTCCGTCGGCGACAGGTGACCGTAGATGCCGCCGGGAATCACCTTGACGGCGCGATCGAAGGCGTCGTTGCTCTTGCGGTAACTGTAGGTATCCGACGAGGATTCGAGGTCGGCGAGGTCTCCGCCGCCGGTGATGGTCGACTCGGTCATTGGTCGTGATCTCCGAGGTAGGCCCCGACGCGGTCGAGGATGCGGTTGAGGTTGTCGATGAGGGGAATGAGGCCGGACATCGAGATCCGGCCGTCGCTGACACACGACAGCGAGCTCTCGCGACCGCTCAGGACGTCGCCGGCGACGGCGAGGTCGGCGAAGCGCAGCACCGCGGTCGGCGCCGACGAGGTGACCGTGGCGCGCCGCATCACCGAGTCAGCGACGGCGAATCGGTAGGTCCGATCCTCGCCGATCTGCATGTCGATTCTGCCGTCGGGCATGTGTGCGGCCGAGAATCGCCCGCTCTCATCGTGATTCGCGACGACCGACAACGCGCCGGCCACCACCTCCAACATCAGCAGGGTGCTGGTCTCCCGGAAGTGCGGATCGCTCAACCGGCTGTCGTCGGGCTGCAGGTACTCCGACAGCAGCTCCGTGAGGGGTGTGAACACCTTGGTGAGGAAGCGGAAACCGCGAGGCCCGGTCACCGGGATCGGCTGCGACGCCCCGTCGACCACCGCGTTCAGGTGCCCGGCGGAGGTGAAGAACAGGCTGGGACCGGATGCACCACCACCGTAACGAATACCCTTGGGGCCGAACGTATACCGTGCTCCTAGCCCTCCCGGTGCCCGCAACGTCAACGTGACGTCGGAGTCCAGTTGCGCCAGAATCGTCCGCGCCTCGACCACCAGGTCGGCGAGTGTCGGCAGCGCGCCGAACACCGCCTCGAGGTTGATCGACGCGCGTACTCGATCGTCGAAGTCGAGCAACATGAGATGTCTGCCTTTCTCTGCCGGCGGCGTCATTCCGCGCGGGTGGTTGAGGTGGCCCCGACCGCCAAGGTCAGTCGACGGGGGGCGAGTTTGGCCGCGAAGGCCTGCAGGCGATTACCCCGTCCGACGGTCACGACGGG
This sequence comes from Gordonia oleivorans, assembly GCF_040044975.1. NCBI lineage: Bacteria > Bacillati > Actinomycetota > Actinomycetes > Mycobacteriales > Gordoniaceae > Gordonia > Gordonia oleivorans. The sequence goes on along the minus strand of NZ_JBDZDI010000016.1, from coordinate 91,417 downwards.
ATCACCGCCACGGTCGAGGGCCGCGAACGCGGCGTCGAGGACCTCGTCGATCGTGCCGACCCGTCCGACCTTGAACCGATCGGATCCGGCGGCCTCGAAGAATTCGGTGTCGGTGGGCCCGGGGCACAGAGCCAGTACGCGTACTCCGGTGCCGGACAGCTCTTTCCAGATCGCTGCGGTCAGCGAGGTGACATAGGCCTTGCATGCGGCATACACCGCGATGTTCGGCACCGGCTGATGAGATGCGGTGCTCGACACCATGATCAACGCACCTCGCGTACCCGCGGCGACAAGCGACGGCAGGAATCGGCGGGTCAGCAGTGTCGGTGCGACGACGTCGACGGCGATCTCATCGGCCAGCCGGGCCGGATCTTCCTCGATGAACGGGCCTGCAGTACCGAAACCTGCGCAGTTCACCAGGATTCCGACCTCGATGCCCTCGCGGTCGAGGTGCTCGCCGATCGTCTCCGCCGCCGTGGGGTCGGTCAGATCTGCCGATACCACGGTGGCGGTGACCGAATGCGCGTTCTCCAGTTCGGCGGCCAGCGCGTCGAGTCGGTCGGCTCGCCGCGCCACCAGCACGACGTCGTGGCCCTGCCGGGCGTATCGGGTGGCGAAGCCCTTGCCGATTCCGGAGCTCGCTCCGGTGACCAGGACGGTCGGTGGAGTGGACATGGAGATCCCTTCATCGTCGTCGGCCACGGAGGTGGTCCGCATCGTCGGAGACAGTGTGCCATCAAGTCTGGACATTTGCTCAGGAATGAGCGTAGGTCGCCGTCGGCGTCGCCGGGTTTCCGACGTGTAAACACTGTTCAGATGTACTTGCCGTGTTTGTTCCCAGGCCCCCTAATGGAGATAACAGGACATCAGTCCAGAGTTTGTAGCCGAGTTCACACCCCGGCAGAACCGCACAGCAACACACACATTCCGACACGGGTGCACAGGCCGGCACACACGCGCGACAATCAGTCGACGACCACGAAGGATCCTCGAATGCAGATCACTCCCACCGGGTCCGACGCCATCGGACAGCAACCCGCACTGCGGGTTCGCAAGGCCGCCGCCGCGTGCGGATACGCCGCACAGGGCCTCGGCTACGCCGCGGTCATGACCGCGTTGCCGTCGTTCCAGGACACGTGGGACATCAATGACCAAGGTGTCGCCCTGGTCCTGCTGGGAACCTGCGTGATGGCGGGAGTCGGGTCGATCGCCGCGGACCTGATCTCGGTGCGGTGGGGCAGCCGCGTGGCGGTGTGCGCTGCCCTGACGGTTCAGGCGGCGGCCATCGCTTCCATGGCGTTCGCGCCGGCGTTCGCGATCTTCATGGCGTCGGTCGTCATCTACGGCATCGGGCTCGGGACGATGGACGCCGCCCAGAACATCCAGGGCACCATGCTCGAGGCCCGAACCGGCAGTCCGTACCTGGGCCGGCTCTTCGCCGCGTACACCGCTGCCGCGGCGCTGGGCGCCGTCGCGATGAGTGGATTCCTGTCGACGGCCGCGGGTGCGGTCGGGGCGCTGTTGACCGCCGCCGTCGCGCAGATCGCGGTGGCGGCGTTCGGGGTGATGGGGCTCGACCCGTCCCGCGAACAGGCCGCACCCGAACTCCACCCCGACCATCACGGCGCGGCCTCGCCCGCCGAAAACACCGAGAACACCACCGGCGATGAGCCGCGGCGAATCCCGATGCCGCGCCGATCCATCTGGCTGGTGGGAGTGACCCTGATGGCGATCTTCATGCTCGACTCCGCCGTGGCGACCTGGAGCACCGTCTATCTCACCAACGCATTCGACAACCTGGCCAACCTCGCGCCGCTGGGCTACGCGATGTATCAGGTCACCACGCTGGGTTCCCGGCTCGTCACCGACCGTCTCGAGATTCGCTTCGGCGTGACCCGGCTGGCGTGGGTATCGCTGGCCATCGGCATCGCGGGATGCGCGGTGATCGCCGCCGTCCCCGCGTTCGCCGGCGCCATCGTCGGCCTGGCCATCGCGGGTGTCGCCGGCGGCATCCTGATCCCGGTCACCTTCGCGGTGGCCGGGCGCATCCTGCCGGCCCGCCGCGACGAGGTGATCGCGCGGGTCAACCTGTTCAACTATGTGGGCGTGATCCTCGGGGCGGTGACGATCGGTGCCGTCGCGTCCGGATCGGGAATCGGGCTGGCCTTCCTGATCCCCGCCGCCGGACTCGTCGCGGTCATCCCGGCGGTCCGCCGGCTCGAGTCCACCCGGTGGCGGCCGGCGGCCGGAGTACCGGTGAAATGATCTTCAGAGCCCACCTCACCCACCCCACACCCACGGAGAGATCCCACCGAGTGCTCACAACGACGATTCCGCACCGATGAGCGCCAACCCGACCAGCGAACGGGGCGTCCGCGAACGCAGCCGCCAGCGCCGCCAGAAACTCCTCGACGCGACCATCGAGATCATGGCCGAGCAGGGACTCGCGGCGGTGACACACCGCGCGGTGGCCGCCGCCGCGGGCCTGCCCGCCTCGTCGACGAGCTACTTCTTCGAATCCATCGACGAGTTGATGGGTGAGGCGGTGTCGGAGGCGATGGATCGCGAGGTCGCCCGGCTCGGCGCGCTCGAGGGAGCGGTCGGCGAGGGCTCGTCGACGCGGCGGCTGATCGACAGTTTCGTCGACTTCATCCGCAACGAGGACGATCCGCACACCATCGCCCAGTTCGAGATCTACCTCTACGCCTCCCGCAAACCCGAATTGCGCGAACGCGTCGTCGCCATCATCAACGCGACACGCGACGTCGCCGGCCGGGCGCTCAGGGCCGGTGGGGTACACAATCCCCTCGCCGCCCACGCCATGCTCGCGATGATCGACGGATTCTCCCTCCATCGGATCGCCGATCCCGGCGGGGAGGATCTCGAGGGTCTCCTGTTGGGACTACGCGCGCTGATGGTCGGGTTGTCGGCGCTGGAGATCGTCGGGGAGTCCGGTCATCAACGCTGAGGTCGGGGGCCCGTCACCGCTGATCGAGGTAGGCGCGCAGCATCGTCTCGAGTTCGGCGAGCAGCGTGGCGTCGGGTTCGTCGCCGGCGAACGCCTCGTGCATCACCGCATCGGCGGAGGCGAAGACGATCCGCACGACGGCCATGTCGGTCCCGGGCATGCCGCAGCGGACCATCAGTTCGCGCAGCTTGTCCACCATCCGCGCCTTGTGGGCGCGCCCGCCGTCGGCGGCCACCGCACCCATCGCGCGGACCAGGCGAACACTGCGTTCCTCGGTGTAGATCTGCGCGATCCGGCCGATCACCTCGCGCACCGGATCGTCGACTGCGCCCACCTCGACGCGATCGATGATCGCGTCCATCTGCGCCTCGATACGTTCGTGGTAGCGGGCGACGAGCGCAGCGGCGATGGCCTCGCGATCCGGGAGGTATTGGTGCAACGCCCCGACCGACAGTCCGGCCTCCTCGGCGACGCGGGTCAGGGTGAGCGCTTCCACGCCGTCGCGGCGTGCGATCACGTCGGCGGCGACCAGGGCGCGGCTGACCTTTTCCCGCGACCGCGTCTGGGTGGGGACTCGACGCAGCGGCACCGAATCGAGGTCGGTGCCGACGGAGTGATCGGACGGTTGAGACATCTTGGTGATCCTATCCAGCGAGGTGCGCGCCGCGTGAAATCAGACTTGACTTTGATTTCGCAACCCCCGAGGGTGGACGAGTGATATCCGAAACCACCCGCACCCTGTGCGCGCGCGTGGCCGCAGCGTCGCGGCACCTCGGTGACCTCGGCCTTTTCATCGGCTCGGCCGGCAACGTCAGCGCCCGTGACGCCGATCTCGTCGCCATCACCGCATCCGGCACCGTCCTCGGTGAGGCAGGCGTCGACGACATCACCGTGGTGAACCTCACCGGCGACATCGTGGCCGGCAATCACCGACCCTCCTCGGAGATCGAGCTGCATCTCGGCGTCTACCGGCAGCCGCAGTTCACCGGGATCAACGCGGTCGTGCACACCCATTCGCGGTTCGCGACCGCGGTCGCGGTGGTGTGCGACGAGTTGCCGGTCATCCACTATCAGCAGCTCGGACTCGGCGGCTCCCTGCGCGTGGCCCCGTTCGAGACCTTCGGCACCGAGGCACTCGCCACGGCGGTGCACTCCGCACTCGACGGCCGGCTGGGCGCACTGATGGCCAATCACGGCGCCGTCGCTCTGGGCAGCGATCTCGACAAGGCCGTCGACAACGCCGCGCTGCTGGAATGGCTCTGCGAGTTGTATTGGCACGCCCACGCCCTCGGAACCCCCCGCACGCTGAACGACGCGCAGCAACTCGCGGTGATCGAGCACGCCCTGCGCATCCGCTATGGGCAGAAGGACACACCATGAGTCATCAACTGGGCCGTCCGATGGCCACCGGTCGTACCAGCGACATCTATCCCTGGGGAGAAGCCAAGGTACTCAAGGTCTTCCGCGATTCCCGGAACGACACCGCGGTCGCGGCCATCGACAAGGAGGTGCACGATTCGATCGAGGTGCACACCCTCGGGATCACGCCGATCGCCTGCCACGGCAAACTCCTCCTCGACGACGGGCGGGTCGGCATCATCTTCGACCGGGTCGCCGGCGATCCGCTCACCACCGTCGCCGAGCGGCGCCCGTATCGCATCCCGGCCGTCGCGCGGTCGCTGGCCCGCGAGCACGCGCGGATTCATTCCCACCGCAGTACCGCCTTCACCGACATCCGGGAGGTGGCCGTCGATCTGCTGGATTCCGAACCACTCTCGGCGCTGACCGAGCAGGAACGGACCGCGGTGCGCCGCCGGATCAGGGCACTACCCGGAGGGGATTCGGTGCTGCACCTGGATTTTCACCCGCTCAACGTCTTCGAGCACGACGGTGGTCTGGCCACCATCGACTGGCAGTCCACCGCCACGGGCGTGCCCGCCGCCGATGTCGCCGCGACCCGACTGCTGTTCACCGAGGCCGAACTGTTCCCGGGCATCTCCGCCCTGCAACGCGTTGTCTACCAAAGCGTTCGCCGGGTGATGCTGCACTTCTATCTCGCCGAGTACCAGAAACTGTCCGGGATCGATTCCGCCGACATCGACCCGTGGATGATCGCGGTGCGTGTCCTGCGGCTCGGCTGGCTCGACGTCGAGAGCGAACGCGACGATCTCCTGCGGCGAATCCGCGCCGACATCGAGGAGCGCTGACGGTGGCGACCGCGACCCTGCCCCGCACCGAATTCGGTGGCGCCACAACCACAGTCGACGTGCTGGTGATCGGCGGAGGAATCACCGGAGCGGCCGTGGCGTACGAGGCCGCGAGCCGCGGCCTTCAGGTGGCGGTGGTCGAACGCGACGACTTCGGCGGCGCGACGTCGGCGGCCACCGGGAAACTGATCCACGGTGGGCTGCGCTATCTCAAGCAGTTCGACGTGCGCCTGGTGCGGGAGTCGCTGGCCGAGCGGCGCACGCTGATGTCGATCGCCCCCAACCTGGTCGGCCCGATCGGAATGGTGCTCCCGGATCCGGGGCTCATCGAACGCGTCGGGCTGACCGCCTACGACCTGTTGTCGGCGGACCGCAACCGCATCGAGGACCCCACCAAACATATTCCCCGACACCGCATTCTGCGCCACGACGCCCTGGTCGCGCGGGGACTGCCGAACCTGGATTCCGGTGCGCTCTTCCACGACGCGATGATGGCGTTCCCGGAGCGACTCACCCTGGCCTTTCTGCGCAGCGCCGCCGCCCACGGCGCACTCGTGGCCAACGGTGTCGGCGTGGAGACGATCATCGGTGGCGCCGGGCGTGTCGTCGGAGCCCATGTGCGCGATCATCTTTCGGGTCGGGTGGGTGAGATCCGGGCGCGCGTCACGGTCAATGCGACGGGTCCGTGGGCTCGTGACGTGCTGGCCGCGAGCCCGATCACCGAACAACTCGCCGGGCCGGAACCGACGGTGCGATCCGAGGGGATCTACCTGGTCACCCGCGAGTTGTCGCCGACGATGGTGCTGACGGTGTCCGGCCACGGACATTTCAGTTTCGCGCCGTGGCGCGGACTGTCGTTGGTCGGTCCCACCGAGACGCCGTACCACGGCGCGGTCGACGAGTGGCGGCTCACCCGGGCGGCCGTGGAGAAGTTCATCTCGGCCATCAACGAGGCGTCGATGGTGCCGGTGCACCTCGACGTCGACGACGTGATCGCCGCCTACGGTGGGCTGCGCCCGCTGACCGAGCAGGCCGGCGAGGACACCTACAACGCCAGTCGCGCATCCGAACTCGTCGATCACGCCAAGCAGGGGATGGCCGGGATCGTCTCCGCCACCGGCGGGAAGTACACCAATTCCCGCGCCTTCGCGCAGAAGGCGGTCGATTCCTTGGCCCGTGGTGCGGGATTGTCGGTCTCGCCGAGCACCACCGCCACCCGCCTCCTCGTCGGATGCGAGGGCACCCGGCGTTCGGCGTTGACGAGCACCGCCCTGGACGCGACGTCCGTCGCCATCGTCGAGGAGATCTACGGCAGCGACGCGCCCGCGGTGATCGGACTCGCCGACGAGCGGCCCGAGTTGGCCCGCGCGGTGACCCATGACGGCATCCCGCTGGCCGCACTCGTGCATTCCGCCAGGCACGAATCGGCGCGGTCGTTGACCGATCTGCTGATCCGCCGCACCGGCATCGGCACCGCGGCACCGCCCACCGACGACGACCTCGCCGAGATGGCGCGCCTCGCCGGAGCGGAGTTGGGGTGGGACGACGTCCGGGTCGTCGCCGAGGTCACGGCCACACGGCACGCACTCGGTCTTCCCGATGACTGATGTCGTATACCCCACAGGGTATTGGATCAGGGAATATGTCGGCACCACGCATCATTGAACGTCCCATGAGTACACGTGAGATCACCATGGAGAACTTCTCCGAGACCGTCGACGCCGAGGGCATCGTCCTCCTCGACTTCTGGGCCGGCTGGTGCGGCCCGTGCCGCATGTTCGCGCCCGTCTTCGAGAAGGCGGCCGAAGCCCACCCGAGCATCGTGTTCGGCAAGGTCGACACCGAGGCGCAGCAGGAGCTGGCCGGCGGGTTCGGCATTCGCTCGATCCCGACGCTGATGGCCTTCCGCGACGGCGTCATGGTCTTCAACCAGGCCGGCGCCCTGATGGCCCCGCAACTCGAGCAGTTGATCAGCGCCGTCGAGGGACTCGACATGGACGAGGTGCGCGCGCAGGTCGCCGCCGCCGAGTGACCGGCCGATGACCTGCGACGCTCAGGGCCGGTCCGTGCCCGGCGCGTTCGTGGCAGACGGGTCCAGGTAGGCCGCGATCGCGTTGGCCAGTCCTCTGCGGGCGACGTCGAGGTCACTGTAACTGCCGAGCTGCTTTTCCGAGACCAGCCCGCGCACCGCGCCCGGCAGGAACTCGGCCACCTCGTGCACCCGGGCGGGATCGACACCGAGATCACCGAAAAGTCGCTGGCACGCCTCATTCCACGACGGTGACCACGACGCGAACTCCGCTGCCGTCTGCGGGTAGAGCCGTTCGAGTTCGGCCGCATCCCGCGGCAGCGCCGCTCGCAGTGTCTCGATCGCACGGGAATCCGACGCGGTCAGCCCCTCGTACATGAGGTCGACGACGGCGTGCACACGATCGGCGATCGGGGTGCCGGGCGGGACGTCGCGGACCGGGAGGTCGCCGCGGCGTTCGGCGGTGCGACGCAGCACCGCCGCCCACAGGCCGTCGATGTCGCCGAACTGATATTTGATCGCCCCCCAGGTGGCCCCGATGTCCTTGGCGATCCGATTGCCCGACACCGAACCCGGATCCCCCGAGGCCAACGAGGTGACCGCAGCGTCGAGCATCGCGTCGCGCGTCGCCTGCCCCCGCTTGTTGGGGCGTCGGGCGCTCACCTCGGCTTCTGCCATACCGGGCATCGTACCCAGCACCCCCTTTTCATAGAACCCTCTTGTGTTTTTTCGCAGAGGGTTCTACCTTTCTGACCAGAGCGTGCGACATCAGCCCCCGCCGCGGTCATCGAAGGGACACACCACCAGTGACCAAGACACCCCTGTCCATGGAGCCCACCGGATGGTTCCAGGTGGCGTGGTCGAACGAGATCGCGGTCGGCCAGGTCCACCGGATGACCTACTTCGGCCGCGACATGGTGGCGTGGCGATCGGCCTCCGGCCGGTTGTCGGTCTTCGACGCCTACTGCGAACATCTCGGCGCCCACCTCGGCTACGGCGGTACCGTACACGGCGAGAACTTGCAGTGCCCCTTTCACGGATGGCAGTGGAACAGCGAGGGCCGCAACGTCTGCATCCCCTACGAGAAGCGACCCAACAAAGGCCGGCGCATCCGGAGTTATCCGGTGGTCGAACGCAACGAGTCGGTGTGGATCTGGCACGACAAGCCCGGCCGCGCACCGCATTTCGATGTCCCTGACGTGTTCGTCGGTTTCGGCGACGACGCCGAGGCGGCCCGCCTCTACTACCGGCCGGTGCCGGCCGCCATCCGCTGCTGGCGAGGAGTGGAACTACACCCGCAGTACGTTCTCGAGAACGGCGTCGACTTCGCGCACTTCACCTTCGTGCACGGCACCCCGTTCATGCCGGAGTTCACCCGGCACGACTTCGACGGACCGGTCTCCTACGTCGATTTCACCATCGCCTTCGAAGCGGGCAAGACCCTCGAAACCGCCGGTAGCGGAGTGTATTCCATCAACGCCGGCCTCGGCTGCTCGGTCACCAAGTCGTGGGGGATGATCTCCAACCGCACCATGCCCGCGGTCACCCCCGTCGACGATGCGACCTGCGACGTCCGATTCACCGTGTGGATCGGACGCAAACCCGGCGAGGAGGACGCCGGCGACATGACCGACTACGGCCGGGCGATGGCGGATCTGGTGATCGAGCAGTTCGCCGCAGACGTCGAGATCTGGTCACACCAGCGGTACTCCGATCCACCGGCGCTGTCCCGCAGGGAGTTCCGCGGTTTCACCGCACTGCGGGAGTGGGCGCGCCAGTTCTATCCCGACGACGGCGTGCCCATCGATCTCGATCCCGCTTGCCCACACAGTGGGGCGATCGTCCCGCTGCATCCCTCGGCCGTGTCCGCGTCGGCCTGACGCCTTACTCACCGAAGAGAGGTCACACGTCCATGAGCAGCGACACCAAGATTCGGGTATTCCAGGTTGCCACAGGCAATCTCGGCACCGAGACGATCGGTCGGATTCAGCGGCACCCCGATCTCGAACTCGTCGGGTTGCACTGTTACACCGCCGACAAGATCGGCCGGGACGCCGGTGAGATCGTCGGTCTGGACCCGATCGGTGTGACCGCGACGGGGACCGTCGAGGAGATCATCGCCGCCGAACCCGACGTGTTGACCTTCCACGGCGTCTTCCCCGATGAGGCACTCTACGAGCGCGTGCTGGAGGCCGGCATCAACGTCGTCACGACCGCGGACTGGATCACCGGCTATCACCGCGACACCAACTGGTCGCACCCGTCCGGACGGAAGGTCAGCGAGGTCATCCAATCGGCCTGCGAGCGAGGCTGTTCCACGTTCTACGGCACCGGGATGAACCCGGGACTGAATCAGATCCTCGGCATCGTGCACACCGCCGACGTCGCCGAGATCCAGAACGTGACAGTCATCGAGTCGGTGGACGTGTCCTGCCATCACTCGGTGGAGACGTGGAAGGAGGTCGGATACGGACGCTCCGTGGATGATCCGTCGATTCCGGAGTCGCTGCACAAGTACACGGCGGTGTTCGCCGACTCGGTGTACCTGATGGCGGACGCATTCGATCTCGAACTCGACGAGGTGACCTTCAACTACGAACTCGGGGCCTGTACCAAGGACATCGATCTGGGCTGGTACCAACTGCCCAAGGGTTCGCTCGGCGCCAACTACATCTCCTACCGGGGGATGGTCGACGGCGTTGCACGGATCGAGTCACACCTGGAATGGCAGATGACCCCGCACACAGATCCGGCGTGGGACATCAAGTCCTGCTACATCACCCAGGTCACCGGCGATCCCAGCATCTACAGCAAGCACATGATCTTCCCGCGGCCGGGCGTCGATCTGTCCAAACCCGAGAACTTCGCGTCGATCGGCATGACCGTGACGGGCATGCCGGCGCTGAACTCCCTCCGGTCGGTGGTCGCCGCCCGACCCGGCATCATCACCAGCACGGACCTGCCGTTGCGTGCGTTTGCCGGACGTTTCGCTCTCTGACACCTCCGGTTGGAGAAGATGTCCGTGCTCCGGACACGACGACGCCCCGATCTCGCCAGATCGGGGCGTCGTCGGTATCGGACTACTACTTCACGCCACTGAAGATGAACAGCAGGGCGTCGAGCACAGAGTCGTTGGACGCAATGGCATCCCACAGAACGTTGTCGACCATGGTGAGATCCTCCCTCTCTCGGCGGTACCGAATCCGAGCGTACAGGTGTCAGTCCTCGTCGGGTGGGCTCGCCTCCCACACGCCTGGTCGATCTCGCACACCCCGATAAATGCCCCGGCGCACGATGATCGGCCACAGGACGGTCCGCACCGACCATGCCGGGAATCGGAACGCACGGCCGTTCGGGGCGAACACCTGCAGCCCATCGGTCTGGGGTCCGATCACCGATCCCCAGCGACGACGCGGCGGCCGGTAGGAACGCAGCCGGCGTCCGGCCAGATGAGCACGCACATTGCGGGCGACGAGGCGGTCGGCGCGGTTGCGTGCCGACGACCGCAGCGGATCGGTGGCCGCCACGTCGCCGACGGCGAACACCTCCGGATGATCCGGGATCTGTAATCGTGGTGTGACGGTGACGAATCCGCGGTCGTCGAGGATCTCCGCCGGCACCCACCCGGTGTTCGGCGTGGATGCGCCGACCGCCCAGATGATGACGTCGGCCTCGGCGTCGGGTTGTCCGGTGCTCCAGCGGACCCGTCCGGTGCCGATGTCGTCGGTGTCGACGCCGGTGAGTTCGGCCCGGTGACCGGGGTGCAGCCCCACCCCGGCGGTCTCGAGGCGTCGTCGTAACGTGGTCCAGACGCGTCGATGATGCTGCCGCAGCGGTGTTTTTGCGGGGAAGTACAGGTCGACGCGGATGGTCGGGAAGCGCGTCGCGATGTTGCTCGCGGCGCTCACCGCCGAGGCTCCCCCGCCGACGACGATCACCGACGTCGCCTCCGCGATCCGACGGTGGTGCGCGGCCAGGTCATCGCGCACCGTGGCAGTGGACCGGAGGTCGGTGGTGCGCCAGAATCCGTTGCGTACGCCGGTGGCGATCACGAGGGCGTCGTACGGCTCGGTCAGCGTGCCGCCGGCGGCGGTGTCGACGGTGACCGTCCGTCGGTCCAGGTCGGCACCGAGTATGCGGCCCTGGATGATTCGAACCTCATCGAGCTTGCGGTAGTTCCGATACGGCAGCGCGTACTCGCCGGCCCAGACATCCGGCCGGGCCAGTCGCAGACCGAGTTCCTGACCACTGATCAGTGCGTCGGTCGGCGAGATGCCGACGACGTCGACGTGACGCGACAGCGCAATGGCGGTGAGCGTGCCGGTGTCTCCCATCCCCGCGATGACGACCCGAGGTCGTGTCATCGGCCTGCGACGCGTGCCGGCCGCGGCGGGCGCGGAACGAACATCGACACCCGCGCCATCACCTCGGCGTAGGCAGGGCGCCGCTCGAGGCTGCGCTGCTCCATCATCGGGATGCTCGCACCGAGGAACATGGCCAGCATCACCACCGCACCGGCGAACATCCACCATGCGTCGCCGGGAACAGCGGCGATTCCGAAGAGGTCCAACGAGAACCAGAAACCGAACTCACCGAAGTAGTTCGGGTGCCGCGACCACGACCACACGCCTCGATCCATCACCGCGCCGGGCTCCGCGTCCGCGGTGAACACACGCAGTTGCCGATCGGCCAGTGTTTCCAGGGCCACCGCGCCGAGTCCGACCACCGTGGCGACGACGACCAGCCACGGCAGCCGCACGTCGGGCTCCCGGACGGCGACGTACACCGGCATCAGAGCGACGAATACCTGCAGGGTCGGGACCAGATGGATGGCCGTGAGGTCGACGACGAACTCGGCACGACCGGCGCGCCCGCGCAGCATCGGGTACCGCCAGTCCTCGTGATGCAGACCCGGGAACGTCCGAATCCAGTTGATCGTCAGTCGCACCGCCCAGATCGTGACGACACCGACGATCGCCCAGCAATGCCACGCCCCGATTCCGGTGTCACCCCGGACCCACCACCAGATGACCAGCAGAGGTGGGATGACGCTCCAGTACGCGTCGTAGAAGCTCGAATTGTGGTGGAGCCGACTGAAACCGAAGATCACCAGGGTGGCGAGCACATCGGCGATCAGCGAATCCAGCCACAGCATGCCGGTGCCGGGTCCCCAGATCAGCCAGATCAGGCCCACCCCGATCGCCAGGACGTACGCGATCACGATCCGGCCGAAAGCAGCTGTGCGAGTCATTGTCTGTGATGGTAGGGCCTCAACTGCGAGCCGGGTCGGTTCTACGCCGATCAGTCAATGTTTCGCGGCATTCTGAAGGGCTCGACAACGCTTTCGTAGAAGTCGTTGACCAACGTGGTCATGGCAGCGACGAAGCCTTTGTCGGTTGACCTCTTGGATCCCATGGCCGCCTCCACGGTCACCGTGAACTCGCGAATGTCCTTGCCCTGAGGCGGAAGGATGCTGGTGACGTCAGTCCGCAGCACCTCAAGGAGTGCTGAATTCGACTCCGTACGACTTCCCAGCTGATGCGCAGTCACACGGGTCGACGGTGGGGCACCATCGAGTTGCTTGATCAACCAGCCGACCTTTGTTGACGTGCGACCGGAGCGCGGGACGGGGAGCCGCATTGAACAACTGATTCGTTCTCGCGCAAGATTGGCGTGGTAGATGACCGGTGCGGCTGCCCCGGGAATCCGCAAGTTACCGAACAGCTCTCCGGAATCGGCCAACTGCTTGGATCGACTTACTGCGTCAGCTCGAACCGCTGGTCCTCGGGATGTCACCTGTTGTCCGGTAAGCGCACCGAGCTGCAATGCGATGTGCCGCCCCAACTGATCGAACTTGAGACAAATCTCCTGGGTTGCAGCGTCGTTGGCCGAAATGGTGCTGTTCTTGACGCCCTCGCGCACCTTCACCCAGTGCTTTCCCATGTCGTCGAATGTGTTCAATCCGGCCTTTGGGTCGCATCCATATCGCAAGAACTCCGATAGCACACGGTCTCGGGTTCGATCGTCGACACCGGCATGCGCGCTGACGATGGACGCCTCGGCGAGCACCTCCTCCCAGGCCAGATGATGCAACGCGACCGTGCGCAGCTGTCGTGCGTCGACCGCGACCGCCGCATCGTCACGTGTGGGAAGCAGATCGCAACTGATCGTGACCACAGCGTCGAATCCCTTGGCCCGCGCCAGTTTCACATACGACTCCACTTGTTCAGACCTGAGAACTCCTTTCGCCGTCTTGACCTCCACCAAGGCCACCCATTGTTTGGGTCCTCGGGTGATCCGTATCAACCCGTCCGGTCGCAGGTCCTCATTCGCATGCGTGAACCTGACCTCGGTGAACGTCTCGATCCGTCCTCGAGGAGCGCCGAACAACGCTGCCACACGCTTTCCCAGTTCGGGGACGACTTCGAAGACGGCCAATACCACCGAGGTGGCCCGCATCTCTTGTTCCGACGCCGACGAGATGCCGGACGCCGGAAACATTCGCGCCTGCGTCCAGGCGGAAGCAGACTCGTCTCGGGCAAGGTACGGCGACGTTCGGGAACGCCAGTCATCAGCCAGCTTTGCCACCCGCTTGCGACGTTTGATGGCGACACGTGAGTCCTCCGATAGCTCGGATGCGTTGGTGTTGCTCGCTGCCGGAGCAGCGACGGAATCCATTGCGGCCTCGTCGATCTGATGGCCTTCATCGTCTTCCGACGGATCGTCGACCTCGACACCGAAATCCGTGACCAGTGCAGCCAAGCCGTCCGCGTAGCCTTGACCGACTGCACGAAGCTTCCAGTCGCCGGCTCGGCGGTACAACTCTCCGACCACCAGCGCTCGTTCGTCGGTGAACCCGTCGAGTTCACTCGTCACGAATCTCGTGACGCCCTCGATTGGGGCCGCGGCCGACACCACCATCCGTAGCGCGTGCACGCCTCCGAAATCTTCCTCGGAGTCGATATCCACGCTTGCTGCGATGACGATGCGGTCGACGCTCTCCGGCAGACGTGATACATCGACATGCAGGATCCCTCCGGTGTTGTTCGCACCGTTGCGATCCGCAGGCCCGTTGTCATCGGCAACCGACAGTCGCAGAGCACCGTTCATGGCCACGGGTTGGTTGTAGAAGACGAGGTCATCACCGGACTGGACCTGGCCTCCAGATCCCACGATGAGTGCGCTTGTATCGACTGATATCGCTGCGCTGCCTGGGACGACCTGGATACCGACGTCGAGAAGAGGTTCTGGATGACCGAGCGCCGATTCAACCAGAACGTTTCCGCCCTTTACCAAGGTGAACTCTGACACCGGATCAATGTAGCCGTCGTCCGCTGTCCCAGCAGGCGATATGAGTCCAAAGCTCGAATCTCGACGCCTATCGGCGAGACGGCCCGTCTGGCCTGACCGCCTACAACCCGAAATCCACCCCGGTCAGTTTCCCCGCGGTCTCCCAGAGCTGCTGTCCGAGAACGGGATCGGTGGCCTTGTCGGTCAGCGTCACCTGGACGGGCGGACCACTGAACTCGAACGGTCCGCGTGGGCCGTAGTACTGACCGCCCAGAACCGCGGGATCGGTGGCCGCGCGCAGAGAGATCAGGGCACCACCAGGGGTTTCCATGATGAAGGTGCGGCGGACCCACCGCAACGACGGGGTCGTGAACAGCCACTGCAGAACTGCGACCTGATCCCGCATCACACCCGACTGGGTGGCGCCGGGATGGGCGGCCACCGAGATCGGCGACCCCGCACTGCGCGACAGTCGCCGCTGCAACTCCACCGCGAACACCAGTTGCGCGAACTTGGCGCGGGCGTATGCCCGTGCCGCCGAGAACCCGTGCTCCATGGTGAGGTCGTCGAAGTCGATGAGGCCAGCCTTGTACACCTTGGAGCCGACGGTGACGATGCGCGCCGCGGGCGCGCTGCGCAACGCACCGAGGAGGTGGCCGGTGAGCGCGAAGTGACCGAGAAAGTTCGTTCCGAAGTCCATCTCGAAGCCGTCGACGGTGAGTTCCCGACGTTGCCGCATCAGGCCCGCGTTGTTGACCAGGACGTCGATCACCGGGTGGTCGGCGATGAGGGTGTCGGCGCACTCACGCACCGACGACAGGTCACTCAGGTCCAGTCCGACGGTGTCGAGGTGAGCTCCGGGCACGGTCGCCGCGATGTCGTCACGCGCCGCGGCGGCGGACCGCGGATTACGGCAGGCCAAGACGACGTGCGCACCGAGCAGCGCGAACTGCCGAGCGGTTTCCAGTCCGATGCCGGAGTTGGCGCCGGTCACCACCACCACACGCCCGCGTTGCGAGGGTGCGTCGGCAAGCCCCCATCCGTTGCGCGCCATCGTCGGACCTCCTGTGTTCGGCTCGGATCACATCCTCACATGCCGGCGCCCGGTCACGAAGCGTGCTCCGCCAATAGCCCGCACAATGGACGGGTGGCTCCGGTGCGTGCGTCCGTTCGGCGTCGTCGGACCGCGCGGGCTCGGGTGCTGACGGCGGGTGTGCTCGGCGTCGTGGCGCTCACCATGGGAGTGTCCGCCTCGTCGGGACAGACCAGCATGGCCGGACTCCCGGCACCACCGGTGATGGCATCGACGCCGTACATGTCGGTCGATCGCATCGACTATCCGGTGAGCGACGGCGTCGCCGACCCGCAGCAGAACTACATGGACCTCTACCTGCCCACCGCGACGCGCCCCGGACGCCTCCCGCTGGTCATCCTCATCCACGGTGGCGCGTGGAAGAGCCGTGTCGGTGCGGCCAGTTTCACCGCGTTCGCGGTCGCACTCGCCGACCGCGATCTGGCGGTGCTGAACATCGAGTACCGCCGGGTCGGCCGTGGCGGCGGCTGGCCCACCACCTTCAGCGACATCGCTGCCGCCATGGACACGATTCCCGCTCTGGCGCAGCGGTTTCCACGTATCGATCCGCGACGCTCGGTGGTGATCGGGCACTCGGCCGGCGCACAACTCGCCGTGTGGTCGGCAACCCGGCGCCGCCCGCTCCCCGGCGATCCGTCCGGGCCACCGAGATACCGTCCGGCCCTGGCCGTCTCCATCTCCGGACCCTTGGACCTACGGCGCGCGGTGCGGCTGGGTGACCGCAACCCGATCGCCGTTCTCGGCGGTACCGCCGCCCAGGTGCCCACGCATTTCGCTGCGGTCGATCCGATTCAGAACATCGATCCGTCGGTTCCGATCATCGCCGTCGTCGGTTCGCGCGACACCACCGTTCCCGCGCTGCTGACCTACGCGTATGCGTCCGCGGTGCACGCGGACGGTGGCCACGCGGAGGTGGTTGTGCTTGCCGGACAGACACATTCATCGATCGTGCGCACCACCTCGGCCACCTTCCCGCAACTTCTCGACGAGATCGTCGACGCGACAACCGAAGTGGGGACCACGCACCAGGGCCGGCCGGCCCGAACGGCGCCGCCCACCGGAGGGCGCTGACGACACATCGGCCGGCGAGGACACACCCCGCCGGCCGATGCCGCTCATCGCACGGATTCGGGTCAGACCGACACGGACTCCCGGGACGGTGCCGCCGAGAACTGTCCGGCTGGAACGAAACGTGCCAGCACATCGTCGGCGGGTACACCGGCGACGGCCGAGATGAATCCCACCACGTCGTCGCGGGTACGCAGGGACAGAAGCGGATTCGGCTCCGACAGCAACCCGAACAGCGCCGAGGCGATGTCGGTGTTCACCGCGGCCGCCGGGAACGACAGTTCCAGGTGGGTGGCGTAGTCCGGGTCGCCCAGGTACAGGCGCGTCACCTCGACCGAGGCGTGACCGCGACGCTCCCAATGCTTTTCGAACTCGTCGTGCAGCCACTGGGCATCGAATGTCGCATTCGGATCGGCGGCCAGTCGGGCACGTGCCGCCTTGACCAGTTCGGCGACCTGGATCAGGGTGTTCTGCGCACCCTGGCCGGCCACCGGGTCGACGGCGATGGCGGTGTCGCCGATCGCGCCGACCGCATGCCCACTCGCCGTGTGGCCCACGGCATGACGCACGGTCGGGGTGACCGCGCCGGTCAGCCAGGAGTACGGGTCGGAGTCGATGACCCGCAGCGACGACACCACCGGGGCGTCCTTGGGGAAGAACTCGGTGAAGATGTCGACGACGGTCTGACGTGCCGACTGCGCGTCGACCACATTGTCGATCTTCGGCGCCCACGCACCGTCGGTCTTGGCGAACACGATGATCGACCAGGTCGCACCCGCGTCCTTGTGCAGGAACGGACCGACGAAGATCTCACCGTTCTCACTGTCGAGGTTGAACAGCGAGTACGCCCCACCTTCCCGGCTGCGGTAGCCGAAGGTGTCCGGACCGTGGTCGACGCCCTCAAGGGTCACCTGCAGCAGCCGACGTTGCGGCTGGTGATAGTGCGTCCGGGACTCGTCCACCCCGAACAGCGCCGACAGACCACCCTTGCCGGTGGCCACCAGGGTCAGGTCGTGTGATCCGGCGATCTCGTCGAGACGAGCGGTGTCGACATGCCCGACGTCGAACCGGCCGCCGCGGTCCAGGAAGCGGCCGAGCCGGTCGTCGGCGCGCAGACGCAGATCCACCGCCTGCGCGACATAGCCGTAGTCGGGATTGAACTCGAGGACGTCGGCGCGCTCGTCACCACTGCCGGAGTGCAGGCGCACGCTGATGCCGGTCGTGTTGCCCACCTGGTAGAGATCGTCGATGATCTCGGCGTCCCACTCGCGGGACTTGCCGAACAGCACGCCGACGCCGGTCGGCGGGACCTTGTCGCGCAGTGACGCGCGATCCCGGTCCGAATAGAGGGTGACGTCGAATCCGGCGTCGAGAAAGCCGAGTGCGGCACTCGTGCCGGCCAGTCCGGCTCCGACGATTGCCACCGACTTCGTGGGTTGTTCGGCCATGGTTGTTGTCCTCTCCTGCGACGGGCGTCGCGCTGGTCGTGTGTGGTGCCCGGAGTACGAACTCGCACGAGTGGGCGGTGCGAGTCAGGGTGCCGGGTTGCCGATCGAGGCGACAGGATTACGTTCACCGAAGTTGCATCGTCGACATACAGCACCGTCGACACACAGCACCGTCGACATACAGCACCGTCGACATACAGCACCGTCGACATGGGGCCGCCGCGGCGGGCATCGGCCCGACGAATGTCCGGATCGTGTCGATTGTGACGTTTTTCACGACTGGGACGGTCTGGCAGATACGTCCCAGGGAACGCCAAGGTTGCGCTGCTAGTCTGACGTCAGATCACGGATAGATCACGGCTGCGGATGGATCACCGCCCTGCCGATCGCGACGACGCGACCGATCTTCCGCTGACGCCGGGTCCGGTGCGGGGAGCGCCGCACACCGGCGATCGACGGGCCAGCCGCCCGCACCGTTGTCCGAGAGTAGGGGTATGACGACCGCAGTCACGCGCGCGACCGATACCGGGGTGCAGCCATCAGCTCCACAATCGACGGTCGGCTCCGGCGTCGCCGGCCGCACCCGGCGGGCCTACCTGCATCACGTCGACCTGATCCGCGCGACCACGTTCTCGCTGGTGATCTTCGTCCACTGCCTCACCCAGACCACCAACGAATTCACCAGCCTGCCGGTCAACACGACCTCGCTGCTGCTGCACTTCACCCGTAACACCTTCTTCGCGCTCACCGGCTTCGTGCTGATGTACCAGAACTTCGACAAGGCCGAGTTCTCCACACTCGATTTCTGGCGTCGCCGGATCAAGCTGGTGATCTTCCCGTACCTGATCTGGTCGTTCATCTACTGGGTGGTCCAGGCGATGTGGGCCAACGGCCGGCTGTCGGACGTGCCGACCAGCCTCAACGAGTTCGGCAAGCTCGTCGTGTGGGGGCTGTCCGGGTTCCAGATGTACTTCCTGTTCGTGATGCTGCAGGTCTACCTGCTGTTCCCGCTCGTGTTGTGGCTGGTGCGGGCCACCGTCGGCCGGCATCGCCTGCTTCTCGCCGGCAGCCTCGCCGTGCAGGTCGCGATCACGCTGATCATCACCTATTGGGAACCGCCCGCGTCGGTCGCACCGTACTGGTGGCATCACTACGCGACGTTCATCCCGTATCAGTTCTTCATCTTCTACGGCGCGATCGCCGCGGTTCACCGCGAGGAGATCGCGGCGTGGCTGTCGGGGAAGGCCTGGTGGCTCGTCGGCGCCCTCCTACTGACCGGCGGATTCGCGGTCGGTGTCTACCTGTACGGCGTGAAGGTGCAGGGGCATCCGGTCCACGACAACGACTCGGCGTTCTTCCCGACGCTGATCCCGTTCCTGATCGTGGCGATGACGTGCCTGTATGCCGCTGCCGCCCACTGGGCCGAGCATTGGCGTGAGTTCACCCCGCGGTTCGCCCGGGCGGTCTCGTTCGCATCGAACCGCTCATTCAGTGTGTTCCTGTGCCACGTGCTGGTGCTGTTCTTCCTCCTCTATCCGAAGGTCGACGGACGCCCGGCCATCCTGGCGGCGCTGGGCCAGCCCTGGGGTACCGCGGTCGTCTACCTCGCGACCCTGGCGGGTTCGCTGCTGCTGGTCGAGGTGCTGCGTCACCTGCCCGGTTCGCTCTATCTGACCGGTCGTCCGCGACTGCCATTGCGGCGCCGGTAGCGACCGGCCAACACCACGTCAGCCGGTCACCGCGGTCAGCAATGCCCGCGGCCGGGCGAGCACGGCCTCGCGAATGTGGTTGCGCAGCACGGTCGGCCACGAGCAGTCGCAGTGCGCCGCCACCCCGGTCGCATCGACTCCGAGGCTGCGGCACAACGCCACGGCCCGCGAGACATGAAAGTCCTGGGTGACGATCACCGGATCGTCGACGTCGAACTCGTCCCGCAGCCGCCGGCAGCTCGCCGCGGTGTCGAAACCCGCGGGGTCGTCGACGATGACCCGCGGCGGGACCCCACGCTGTTGGAGGTAGGCCCGCATCACCGCCGGTTCATCACCGGCGTGAGCACTTCCGTTGCCGGAGTTGATGATTCGATCCGCCCGTCCCGATCGGTACAGCTCCAGCGCGGTGTCGAGACGGCCCCGCACGTAGTCGCCGGGTTCCCCGTCGTCGACCAGTGACCCGAGGACGACGATGGTGGCGCCGGCGGCGACGTCGCGCTCGGCGACCACCCTCCCGTACGCGGAGACATAGACCCAGGTCGCCGCCACGGTGATGACGAGTTCGACGGCGATCAGCGCGATCACCACCGCTCGTCCGGCCACCGCTCGCAGTCCCACAGGGCACCACGGTAGAGGCCACCACGGACCGGTACGCGCCGGCATCTACCCGGCTGTACTGTGATGGGACCCACATCAGCAATCGGAGAGGCTGCCATGCCATACATGCCGGTCACGGAATCGATGTTCCTCATCGCCGAGACACGTGAACAACCGATGCATGTGGGTGGGCTGCAGCTGTTCGTGCCCCGGGAGGGCCAGTCGGGCAGCGAACTCGCCGAGGAGATGATCGAGCGCTTCGCCGCGTGCACCGAGGTGCGCTCCCTGTTCCGTAAACGTCCCGCGACGCCCGTCGCGCTGATGGGGTTGTTGGCCTGGTCCTACGACGACGAGATCGATTTCGACTATCACGTGCGCCGGACCGTGCTCCCCCGACCGGGTCGTATCCGTGAGTTGCTCCGTTATGTGTCGCTGCACCACAGCGCACTGCTCGACCGCAACCGGCCCATGTGGGAATTGCATATCGTCGAGGGTCTCGAGGACGGCCGGGTCGCGCTCTACACCAAGATCCACCACTCCCTCCTCGACGGCGTCTCCGCACTGCGCATGCTGGAGCGAACCCTGTCGCCCGATCCGGCCGACCGCAATGGCACGTCACCGTGGGATCCGTCCGTCTCGTCGCGTCAACGCAAGCCCGCCGGCGCATCGCCGCTGAGCGTCTCCGGCGTCCTCGGCGCCGCCGGTGCAGCCCTCGACGTCGCGGGACAGATCGCCGGAATCGCGCCGGCCGCGGCGAAGATCGCCTGGAACACCGTGTCCAACGACAACTTCACCTCCCCGGTGAGTCCCGCGCCCCGCACGATGCTCGATGTCTCGATCGGCAGCGCCCGACGGTTCGCGGCGCAGCAGTGGGAGACCGCTCGCCTGCGGGCCATCGCCGACGAGCTGGAGATCACCATCAACGACGTGGTGGCCGCCATGTGCGCGGGGGCATTGCGGTCCTACCTCATCGATCGCGACGAACTCCCGGCCGCGCCGCTGATCGCAGCCGTGCCGGTGTCCACCCGGATCGGAGGCGACGACCACGAGGGCAATGCCGTCACCGCGATCCTGGCCAATCTGGCGACCGATCAGCCGGACCCCGAACGCCGCCTGGCCACGTTGGTCGGGTCGATACGCGAGTCGAAGAAGGTCATCCGTGGACTCTCCCCGTTGCAGGCCCTGGCGTACGGGGCGGCCGCGGTGGCGCCTCTGGCGCTGACGATCGTCCCCGGCCTCGCCGGCCACATACCGTCGAACTTCAACATCATCATCAGCAACGTCCCCGGACCCACCAGGAATCTGTACTGGAACGGCGCCCGGCTCGACGGGGTCTATCCGGTGTCGGTTGCGATGGAGGGGTTGGCGCTGAACATCACCGTGACCTCGACCGCCGAGCACATCAATTTCGGGCTCATCGGCGCCCGCAAGGAGCTGCCCAGCCTGCAGCGGCTGCTCACGCATCTCGATACCGCGCTCGACGAGCTGGAGAAGGTCGCGCGCGTCACACCACCCACTATCTGACTGGACAGTAAGTTACTGACAAGTATCATCTGTCTGACACCACCGGTAACCGACCGAGCGTTACTTAGGTCAGCCTTGGCAGCGCTGCCTCACCCCCAGCAATTACGGTTACCTGTAGTAGACGTCTGACCCCGCGCCCGTCAGCCAGCGCCGGAGGGTCTGAAGACAACCAGAGAGGGGCCGGACGCCGTGAATGCCACGACGATCACCATCGGCACGATTGCCGCGGTCATCAGCCTGTTCTGTTGGGCGCTGTTCCTGCGCGGAGTCTGGCGCATGGTGCGTGCCATCGCCCAGGGCCAGCGCATCGACAGCGGCCGGTATTTTCCGGTGCTCCCCCGCCTGTGGACGATGCTCAAGGAGTTCGTCGCCCACACCCGCATGGTCAAGTTCCGAACTGTCGGCTGGGCGCACTGGCTGGTGATGTTCGGCTTCCTGATCGGCGCGATCTTCTGGTTCGAGGCCTACGGTCAGATCTTCGACCCGCACTTCCACTGGCCGATCATCGGTTCCTGGAACATCTACATTTTCGCCGACGAGGTCCTCGGGCTCGGCACGGTCATCGGCATCGTCACGCTGATGATCATTCGCCAGCTCAACCATCCCCGTGTGCCCGAGCGGATCTCCCGTTTCTCGGGTTCGCGGTTCGGCGCCGCCTACTTCGTCGAATGGGTCGTGCTGCTCGAGGGCCTGGGCATGGTCTTCGTCAAGACCTTCAAGATCTCGGCGGGCCTGGAAGACCCGCCGATCTGGACGTCGTTCTTCACCCACTACTTCGCGCAGCTGTTCGAGGGGTCGTCGGAGTACTGGGTCACCGGGGCCGCGGTCATCAAGCTGATGAGCGGCATGGTGTGGCTCGCGGTGGTCGGCTCGCACATCGACTGGGGCGTGGCCTGGCACCGCTTTGCCGCCTTCTTCAACATCTATCTCAAGCGTCAGCCCGACGGCGGCGTCGCCCTCGGTGCGGCCAAGCCGATGATGAGCCGCGGCAAGGTCCTCGACATGGAGACCGCCGATCCCGACGTCGACGCGTTCGGTGCGGGCAAGGCCGAGGACTTCTCGTGGAAGGCCTGGCTGGACTTCACCACGTGCACCGAATGTGGTCGCTGCCAGTCGCAGTGCCCGGCGTGGAACACCGGTAAGCCGTTGTCGCCCAAGCTGCTCATCATGTCGCTCCGCGACCACGCGCAGGCCAAGGCGCCCTATCTGATCGCCGGTGGGCGTACCGACATGGGCGGCGACGAGGTCGGCCTGGTCGACGCCGACGGAAACGTCGACGAGGCCAAGCTGGCAAAGATCCCGGAGGCCGCGCGTGCCGAGGCCGCCCGCAAGCTGGTCGGCGAGTCCAAGGGGCTCATGGGGGGCGGCGACGGCATCACCTCCGATGACGGCGCGTTCGACCCGGAGCAGCTCGGTGCGGTCATCGACACCGAGACGCTGTGGAGCTGCACCACCTGCGGCGCCTGCGTCGAGCAGTGCCCCGTCGACATCGAGCACGTCGACCACATCATCGACATGCGCCGCTACCAGGTGCTCATCGAGTCGGACTTCCCGACCGAGCTGGCCGGCATGTTCAAGAACCTCGAGAACAAGGGCAACCCGTGGGGTCAAAACTCCTCGGCGCGGACCAACTGGATCGACGAGATGGACATCGAGATCCCGGTGTTCGGTAAGGACGTCGAGTCCTTCGAGGGCTTCGAGTACCTCTTCTGGGTCGGCTGCGCCGGCGCGTACGAGGACCGCGCGAAGAAGACCACCAAGGCCGTCGCCGAACTGCTCGACATCGCCGCGGTGAACTTCCTGGTCCTCGGCGAGGGCGAGACCTGTACCGGAGACTCGGCTCGCCGCGCGGGCAACGAGTTCCTCTTCCAGATGCTCGCCCAGCAGAACATCGAGATGATGAACGAGGTCTTCTCGACGGCGCCGCAGCAGCGCAAGAAGATCGTCGTCACCTGTGCCCACTGCTTCAACGCCCTGGGCAACGAGTACCCGCAGTTGGGTGCGAAATACGAAGTGGTGCACCACACCCAGCTTCTCAACCGAATGGTGCGGGAGAAGCGTCTGGTGCCGGTCGCCCCGCTCGGCGAGGGCGTCACCTATCACGACCCGTGCTATCTGGGTCGCCACAACCAGGTCTACGACGCGCCGCGTGAGCTGATGGCCGCATCCGGGTCGAACCTGCGGGAGATGCCGCGTCACGGCGAACGATCCATGTGCTGTGGCGCCGGTGGTGCCCGGATGTGGATGGAAGAGCAGATCGGTAAGCGCATCAACATCGACCGGGTGGACGAGGCGCTGGACACGCTCGGCAGTGATATTGGCGGCGACGTACCGCAGAAGGTCGCCACCGGTTGCCCGTTCTGCCGCGTGATGCTCACCGACGGCGTGACCGCCCGGACGTCCGGAACCGAGAACGAGGGCAAGGTCGAGGTCGTCGACGTCGCACAGCTGCTGCTGGAGTCGGTCAAGCGCGGCGCCCCCGAGGTGACCCGCGGCGGCCGCTTCCTCGGCCCGATCGGCAAGCCCGCCCCCGAGCCGGAACCCGAACCCGAGAAGGAGAAGGTTCCCGCGGCGGCCGCTGCTTCGGCGACGACCGATGCCGGTTCGAAGCCGAAGCCGAAGGTCGGTCTGGGCATGAAGGGCGGCAAGAAGCCCGGCGCCGCTGCCAAGGCCGCTCCGGCCGAGGCACCCGCCGAGTCGGCGCCTGCCGAAAAGAAGCCCGCCGCAAAGGGATTCGGCATGAAGGGCGGCAAGAAGCCGGGTGCCGCCGCGAAGGCCGCACCGGCGGAGGCGGCGTCGGCCGGGGCCGCGGAGGCCACCGCTGAGGCGCCCGCGGCCGAGAAGAAGCCCGCCGCAAAGGGATTCGGCATGGGCGGGGCCAAGCGCCCAGGCGCCAAGAAGCCCGCCGCGTCGGCGCCGGCGCCGGCGGAGGAAGCCGCAGCACCTGCCGAGGCGTCGACCGAGTCGGCCGGCAGTGCCGCACTGACCGAGGAGAAGCCGGCCAAGGCCAAGGGCTTCGGTATGTCTGCGGGCAAGAAGCGACCGGGCGCAAAGCCCGGTGCTGCGGCTGCAGCCGCGCCGGCGACGCCCGCCGAGGCGTCGAGTGAGCCGGCCGAGGTGGTCAGCGAACCGGCCGCCGCGTCGACCGAGACCGCGGGTGCGGCGACGGTGACCGAGGACAAGCCGGCCAAGGCCAAGGGCTTCGGCATGTCCGCGGGCAAGAAACGCCCCGGCGGCATCGGCAAGGCAGCACCCAAGCCTGCCGCTGCCGCGCCGGCCGAGGATTCCGTCCAGGAGTCCGCGGCGCCCGCCGAGGCACCGACCGAGTCTGTGGCCGAGACCGTGAGTGAGTCCGCCGAGTCGGCGACAGCGCCCGCGGAAGGTGCACTCACCGAGGACAAGCCCGCGAAGGCGAAGGGCTTCGGCATGTCCGCGGGCAAGAAACGCCCCGGCGGCATCGGCAAGGCAGCGGCCAAGCCTGCCGCGGCCACGCCTACCGAGGAGTCCACGGCGCCGGCCGAGACGCCGAGTGAGCCGGCCGAGGAACCGAGAGAGCCCGTCGAGGAACCGGCAGCCGTGACTGAGCCCGTCGACGATGCTCCGGCACCGTCGAGCAATGGTTCGGCCCCCGACGAGCGCACCCTCGGCGAGACCGGTGCGTCGAAGGCCAAGGGCTTCGGGATCGCCGCCGGCAAGAAACGGCCCGGCCACAAGGCCTGAGCGCACGGGATCGGCCATCGGGCCCGTCTGATTCGCACGAATCGGACGGGCCCGATTTCGTTGACAGCGCTCTCGTCACCGTTGACAGCGCTCGACTCCTCGTTGACAGCGCTTGCTCAAGCGCTGTCAGTGCGAGACAAAGCGCTGTCAGTGCGAGACCGAGCGCTGTCAGTGCGAGAGAAGGCGCTGCCAACGTCAGGGAGAGCGCTGTGAACGTCGACGTCGACGCCCGAAAAAACCGATTTGCCTGCGGCTGCGACAATTGAACTCGTGAGTAGGCCTTATGTATCCCACCTGAATCAGAACCTCAAGCCGCTGGAGCAGTCGCAGAAGCTGCAGAACGTGTGCTACGAGATCAGGGGCCCGGTACACGCGCATGCCGCGCGTCTGGAATCCGAGGGCCACCGCATCATGAAGCTCAACATCGGCAACCCGGCGCTGTTCGGGTTCGAGGCGCCCGACGTCATCATGCGCGACATGATCCACGCCCTGCCGTACTCGCAGGGCTACTCCGAATCCGCCGGCGTCCTGTCCGCGCGTCGTGCCGTGGTCACGCGCTACGAACTCATCCCCGACTTCCCGTACTTCGACGTCGACGACGTCATCCTCGGCAATGGTGTGTCCGAGCTGATCACCATGACGATGCAGGCGCTGCTCAACGACGGCGACGAGGTGCTGATCCCGGCGCCGGATTACCCGTTGTGGACGGCGATGACCGCACTCTCCGGCGGCTCGGCGGTGCACTATCGCTGCGACGAGGACAACGGCTGGAATCCGGACATCGCCGACATCGAGGCCAA
This sequence comes from Gordonia oleivorans, assembly GCF_040044975.1. Classification (NCBI taxonomy): domain Bacteria; kingdom Bacillati; phylum Actinomycetota; class Actinomycetes; order Mycobacteriales; family Gordoniaceae; genus Gordonia; species Gordonia oleivorans. The sequence goes on along the minus strand of NZ_JBDZDI010000016.1, from coordinate 64,964 downwards.
GATCACGCCGCGCACCAAGGCCATCGTGATCATCAACCCGAACAACCCGACCGGTGCGGTCTACTCGCGCGAGGTTCTCGAGCAACTCGCCGACGTCGCCCGCCGCAATTCCCTGCTCATCCTGGCCGACGAGATCTACGACAAGATCCTCTACGACGACGCGGTGCACACCAACATCGCCTCGCTCGCCCCCGATCTGCTGTGCCTGACCTTCAACGGACTGTCCAAGGCGTATCGCGTGTGCGGCTATCGGGCCGGCTGGGTGGTCATCACCGGACCCAAGGACCACGCCAAGGGATTCATCGAGGGCATGGGCATCCTCGCGTCCACCCGCCTGTGCGCCAACGTGCCCGGCCAACACGCCATCCAGGTGGCGCTCGGTGGGTATCAGAGCATCGAGGCCCTGGTGCACCCCGGTGGTCGGCTCTACGAGCAGCGCAACGTGACGTGGGAGAAACTCAACGAGATCCCCGGCGTGAGCTGCGTGAAGCCATCCGGCGCGCTCTACGCCTTCCCCCGCCTCGATCCCGAGGTCCACGAGATCCACAACGACGAACTGTTCGTTCAGGACCTCCTCCTGCAGGAGAAGATCCTGGTGGTCCAGGGCACCGGATTCAACCTCGACGACCACAACCACTTCCGGATCGTCACGCTGCCCTGGGCCCGAGAGCTCGGTGAGGCGATCGAACGGATCGGCAACTTCTTGGCGTCGTATCGGCAGTGACACCCGCCTGACCACCGGTTTTCCGGGGTTGATCAGCGCAAACCCCGGATTCGTTGGCTTTTGATGTAACCGTTGGTAACGTCTACCTCCATTGGTTGAGAGGCCGACGGGAGTTCGACGGTGGAATGGAAACGCAGCACGGTTCGCAGCGGTGAGGTCAACCTCGCCGTCTTCGAGGCGGTCGTGGACGGCGCACGCGACGAATCGGCGATGCCGACGATCGTGCTGGTGCACGGGTGGCCCGACACCCACCGGGTGTGGGACGACGTCGCCGCCGACCTCGCCCGTGATGCGCGGGTCTTCGCCTACGACACTCGCGGCATCGGCGACAGCGACCGCCCGGACGGCGTCTCCGCCTACCGCATCGAGAATCTCGCCGACGATCTGTTCGCCGTCGCTGAGGCCGTCGCACCGAACGACAAGATCCATGTGGTCGCGCACGACTGGGGTTCCATCCAAACGTGGGAGGCGGTGTCGCGCAGCGACGCCTCGATGGCCATCGCGTCGTTCACCTCGATCTCGGGCCCGAGTCTCGATCAGGTGGGTGCGCTGTTGCGCCACAACATCACCCACCCGACGCCACGCAACATCCGCAACTCGATCGCACAGGCCATCAGCTCCACCTACATCGGCCTGTTCCACCTGCCGGTGGCTCCGCGGCTGTTCCTCGGGGTCCTCGGAAACCCGCGGGCCTGGCGGGAGTTCCTGCACCTCATGGACGGCACCCCGCGCGACGCGGTGCACACCGGGCCCACCCTGCGCCGCGACATGAACTCCGGTGTGCGCTACTACCGCGCGAACATCGGTCGGCGACTATTCTTCCCGGCCCCGCGTACGGTGTCCGTTCCGGTGCTCGAACTCCTCAACACACGTGACTTCGCCATCCGCCCACCGACATTCGCGACCACGCACAAGTACGTGGCCAAGCTGTGGCGGCGGCCGTCGACCACCGGGCATTGGCTTCCGTCGACGCATCCGGAGTATGTGGCCGACAACGTGCGCGAGTTCATCTCCTACCTCAACGGCTCACCCCGGACTCCCGACACCCTCACCCGCGCCCGGCGATTCGGACCGGATCAGGCGCTGTCGGGTCGTCTGGCCGTCGTCACCGGCGCCGGCAGCGGCATCGGTCGCGAAACCGCGCGTGCCCTGGCCGAACTCGGCTGTGACGTCGTTCTCGCCGACATCAATCCGGCCGGGGCGGAGGAGACCGCCCGGATGTGCAAGGAGAGCGGCGCGGCCACCGCGGTGTACACCCTCGACGTGTCCGACACCGCGGCGTTCGCCGAGTTCGCGACGAATGTCGCAGCAGCGCAGGGCATTCCGGACATCGTCGTGAACAATGCGGGCATCGGCCTGTCCGGGGCATCCTTGGACGCCACCGACGAACAGATCGATCGACTCCTCGACATCAACCTGCGCGGCGTGATCACCGGATGCCGCGAGTTCGGCCGTCAGATGGTCCGTCGCGGCACCGGCGGTCACATCGTGAACCTGGCCTCCGCCGCCGCGTTCACCCCACAGCGGGGCCTCGGAGTCTATTCGGCCAGCAAGGCCGGCGTGCTGCTCTACTCGGAATCCCTGCGGGGCGAACTCGCCGATCACCACATCGGGGTGAGCGCCATCTGCCCCGGACTCATCGACACCCCGATCGTGGCGACCTCGGCCATCGCCGGACTCGACGACGATGCCCAGGCCGCCGAACAGCGGCGACTCACCGAGCTGTATCGGCGACGAGGCTTCACCCCCGACAAGGTGGCGGCGCGCATCGTCGCGGCGATCCTCGACGACAAGGCGGTGGTACCGGTCGCTCCGGAAGCCCAGATCGGTTACCGCATTTATCGTTTCGCTCCCTGGATCTCACATTTCGCCGCCCGTCGTCCCGTCGTCGCCGGCAAGGAGGCCCACCGATGACCGCCCACGCCCACGCCCACTCGATCAGCGATTCCCGCGAACCGCTCGACGCCGACGGCTCCGACCCGGGACCGGTCGAACTCCACGCCCGCTACGTCGCCTTCGACTGGTCACAGGTCCCGCTGCACTGGATTCCGGGCCACCCCGTCGCGTCGAACTTCGTTAGCGTGCTCAATCTCCTTCTGCCCGAGGGGGAACGCTGGTTCGTGCAGACCTACAACGAAGCCCTTCCGCTGGTGCATGACGAGGAGCTGATCGCCACCATGCGTGGCTTCATCGGGCAGGAGGCGATGCATGCCGAGGCCCACGATCACGTCCTGTGGGAGTTCCTCGATCATCACGGCATCGATCCCCGTCCGTTCTGTCGTCAGATGGAGTGGATCTTCCGAAAGTTGTTGGGGCCACTGAGCAAGGGCAGTCCGCAGGCCCGGCAGAAGCATCTCATCGAGCGCCTGTGGCTGATCGCGGCGCTCGAGCACTACACGGCGATCCTCGGCGATTTCGCGCTCAACAACACCTGGGTGGAGCACGGCGCCGATCCGACGATGTCGGACCTGTTCATGTGGCACGGTGCCGAGGAGGTCGAGCACCGGGCGGTCGCCCATGAGGTGGCCGTCTACTTCGGCGACGGATATCTGCGACGTGGCCGCGCGATGCTGGTGGCGTTGCCGGTGCTGCTGCTGCTGGTCAACCGCGGCTTCCGATTCATCATGACCAGCGATCCGACCCTGCACTACAACTTCTTCCAGCGCGAGTACCACTACTTCCGCGGTGTCCGCGCCGGCGTCCTACCCAAAATGTGGAAGGTCATCCTGGCCACCACCAGCTACTTCCGCCCGGGTTTCCATCCCAACGAGATCGGTTCCACCGCACAGGCGGTCGCCTACCTCGCGGCGTCGCCGGCGGCCCGTCGGGCGGGATGAGGTCTTCATGAATCAGCGCGCACATCCGCACACCACGGCGATGACCGCACCCCCGCCTCATCTGTACGGTCGGTGGCGCCACGACCCGCTGCTCACCTTCGGTACCGCGCTGTCGAAGATCTGGTGGCCGCTGTGGCGGCCCCTGTCGCCGCTGCACGACACCACCGCCGATACCGGGATCACCGTGGTACGGATCGTGCATCGCGAGGTGGTCGCCGAGGACGAGAACGTGGTCGCACTCACCTTCGCCGACCCCGACGGTGGCATCCTGCACCGCTGGCACGCCGGAGCACACCTCGATCTGCTGCTGCCGTCGGGCCGGATGCGTGAGTACTCGTTGTGCGGCGACCCCGCCGACCGACACACCTACCGCATCGCGGTCCGACGCATCCCGGACGGAGGCGGCGGATCGGTCGAGGTGCACGACACCCTGGCGGTCGGTGATCTCGTCTCGATCAAGGGTCCGCGCAACGCTTTTCCGATCTCGCTGCCCGGCCACGGGTCCACCGCGCGACAACTGCGTTTCATCGCCGCCGGTATCGGCATCACCCCGATCCTGCCGATGCTGAGTGCCGCGGAGAAGTTCGGCCTGGACTGGTCGATGATCTACACCGGTCGCACACTCGACTCGATTCCGTTCCGGGAAGAGGTGGCCCGCTTCGGTGAGAAGGTCACCATCCGCACCGACGACGAGGGCGGCCTACCCACCATGGAGGAACTCGTCGGCGAGGTCGACCCCGATACCGGCAGTGCGCCTTCGGGTCTGGCGGTGTACTGCTGCGGGCCGGTGCCGATGCTGGAGAATCTGCGCCGCCACCTGGTCGATCGCCCGGACATCGAGTTGCATTACGAGCGCTTCACCCCACCTCCGGTGGAGAACGGCCGCGAGTTCACCGCGACCATCGCCTCCACCGGGCAGGAGATCACCGTCGGCGCCGACGAGACACTGCTCGCCGCGCTGCGCGCCGAGATCCCGTCGGTGCCGTATTCGTGCCGCCAAGGCTTCTGCGGCACATGCAAGATCAGGACGTTGTCGGGTGGCATCGACCACCGCGACAACATCCTGACCGAGCCGGAACGTGCCGACGGGCAGATCCTGACGTGCGTGTCACGGGCGAGTGGCGAGAGCCTCACGCTCGATCTCTGACGTCGACGACGATCCGTCGTCCGCGGCGTCGTCCGTCACCGATCTTTCCGCTCCCCGCGGGGCTCCGCGCAGCGCCACCGCGGCCACCACGGCCGCCGATGCGGTGACCGCCACGGCGACCCACACCGCCGAGTGCAGTCCGTCGACGAAGACCTGTTGCACCGCAACGCGAATCGAATCGGCGGCGACCGCCGGTGCGTGCTGCGCCACCGCGACACCGGCCATCACCGATTCGCCTGCGGTGTCGGCCGCACCGCGCGGAACACCGAGTGCCGCAAGCCTGTCGGTCACACCGGCGGCGTAGACGGAGGTGAGCACCGAGCCGAGCACCGCCACGCCGAGCGTGCCGCCGACCTCACGGGTGGTGTCGTTCACGGCGCTACCGGCACCGGCCTGCTCGGGCCGCAGGGCATCCATGATCAGCTGGGTGCAGGGCCCGGAGATGAACGCGAGCCCGATCGCCATCAGCGACATCGACCAGACGATGAGTTCCCAGTATCCCGATGTCCGCGAGGAGGTTTCGACGAGCGCGAAGCCCACCGACATCAGCAACGCACCGGCGACGGCCACCGGCCGGGGCGAGAACCGGTGCGACAGTGCCATCGCCACCGGCGAGAACACCGCCATCACCACCGCGAACGGAAGGGTCCGGATGCCGGCGTCGAGTGGTCCGTATCCCTTGACCGCCTGGAAGTACTGGGTGATCAGGAAGATGAATCCGAAGAGCGCGAAGAAGGCCACGCTGATCAGTGCGGCCGCGGCGGCGAAGTGGCGATTGGCGAACAGCCGGACGTCGAGGATCGGATGGGCGAGGACGAGTTGCCGCCAGACGAACAGCGCCAGGATCGCCACGGCGCCACCGAGTCCGACGATGGTGCGGGCGGCGGACCAACCGACGTTCGGGCCCTCGATGACCGAGTAGACGAGCAGTCCGAGGCCGAGGATCGACAGCACCAGTCCGACGATGTCGAAGCGCGACACGGTCTCCGGACGTGTGCCGGGAACGACGGCGACGATGGCGGCGGCGGCCAACGCCCCGACGGGCAGGTTCACCCAGAACACCGACGACCACGCGAAGTGCTCGAGCAGCCACCCACCCAGAACGGGCCCGATCGCGACGGCGATACCCGACGTCGCCGCCCAGATACCGACCGCGGCCGCGCGCTGCCGGGGTTCGGTGAAGATCGTCGTGATCAGGGCCAACGTCGCCGGAAAGACCAGCGCCGCAAAGAGTCCCAGACCACCACGGGCTGCGACGAGTTGTCCCAGGGTCTGCGACGACGCCGCGAGAGCCGAGACCGCCACGAATCCTGCGATGCCGGTGAGCAGCATGCGTCGGTGACCGAAGCGGTCACCGAGGTAGCCGCCGGTCAGCAGCAGTCCGGCGAACACCAGGGTGTAGGCGTCGACGATCCATTGCAAGCCGGAGATCCCGGCGTCGAGGTCACGCGCCATCGTCGGCAGGGCGACGTTGACGATCGTGTTGTCGATCATCACGAGCAGTTCGGCAAAGCACAGGGCGCCGAGCGCCCACCAACGAGTGCGCATGATGCGCCCCTCTCGAGTTGGAAGCAGGTTATAGAACGTTGACCCAACGTTGTAGTACAACGTTCCACACAAGAAGAACACTGTTCTAGTACGTTGTCAATATGCCGAGCGCTTCACCATCACGTCGCACGCCCGCCACCGAGGTCCGCACCAACCTCATTCGCGCCGGGCGTCGCATCCTCGAACGCGACGGGGCCGCCGGGCTCACCATCCGGGCGGTCGCCAAGGAGGCCGGGGTGGCGCCGATGGGTGTCTACAACCACTTCGACGGCAAGGAGGGACTGCTCGATGCCCTGGTCAGCGACGCCTTCTCCGAGTTCGGCCACGCGATCCGGGGCGCGACCCACAGTGATGCCGCAGCGCGTCTGGCCCACAGCGGGCGCGCCTACCGCGAGTTCGCCCTCGCCTATCCCGTCGTCTACGGCCTGATGTTCTCCTCGCAGTGCCGACCCGATGTGGCGACCGCGGAAACCGCCTTCGCCGCCCTGGCCGATATCGTCCGCTACGGTCAGGCCGCCGGCGTGGTGCGCCCGGGCGACGCCCTCGAACTCGCGATGCAGGTGTGGTCCTGCGTACATGGGGCGATCAGTCTCGAACTGGCCGGGGCGGGGCCGGAGTTCAGTGATCCGGTACGTAATTACGACGGCGTCCTCGCGCTGATCGCCAACGGGCTGCGACCGTGACGGCGCCCGGAGTCACCGACTGTGAACCATCGGGGACTCCCGATCTGCGAGAATGTCTCTCCGTGACCGAATACCGGATTGACGATCTGGCCCGCGCGGCCGGGACGACCACCCGGAACGTGCGCGGATATCAGGACCGGGGACTGTTGCCGCGACCGCTCCGGCGCGGCCGCATTGCCATCTACACCGACGAGCACCTCGCCCGCCTCAAGGTGATCAACGACCTGCTCGGGCGGGGCTTCACCATCCGCCACATCGGTGACTTCCTGTCCGGCATGCAACGTGGCGACGACCTTGCCGAGGTCCTCGGCCTGCGCGAAGTGGTGACCGAACGGTGGTCACGCATCACGCCCACCACTGTCACCGCCGACGAACTCGAGCAGATCCTGCGCACCGCGGATCCCAAGCAGTGGCAACGTCTTTCCGACTTCCGGTTGATCCGTGCCGAATCCGCAGATGTCAATGATGAAGGTGCCGACACCGGCGGGAATCCGCCGAACACCTACGCCATCCTCGATCCGGAAACCGTCACCGCCTACGGAGAGCTTGTCGCCCAGGGGATGTCACTGGATGACATTCTCGACGTGCATGCCGCCCTCGATGAGGCGATGGACAGCGTCGCCAACACCCTCATCTCCGCCGGCCGCCGTCGGGTCACCGAAGGCCATGACGACGGCTGGATCCCGACGGACGACGACGAATCCGAAAGAACCACACGCCTGTTGATGGGCCTGCGTCGAGCCGGCCAGGTGTCGGCGCACAATGCGCTCGACCGCGCGCTCGACCGCGAGATGAAACGGCAATTGGCCGACTACCTCACCGTCGCAAGGGAATCCGGGCACGATCCGGATTCGGTGTCCTGATCGGCCCGGTCAGGGGATGACGATCGGCGGCCGCCCGGGGATCGGGATGACGATCCGCGGCTGGGGTCGGGCCTGCCGTCTCGGCGACGACGGATTCTGATTCTGCTGCTGCGTACTCGTCTCCGGCGGCGGTGGGGGCGGCGGAGTGGTGTAGAGCACCGCAGGCCGGCGGGCTTCGACGAGGTCGGAGGGATCGGCGAACTCCTGCGGCGCGCTGCTCGCGGGCGGTGCGGCCACGGCCGGGGCGCTCGGTGCGACACTCGGCGTCGCCGGCTCCGGCGAACCGCCGGTGAAGGCGACGGCGGTGGCGACTCCGAACACCGCCAGGACTCCGGCGACCGCACCGCCGAGCAGCCAGCGTTGTCGGGAGAACCAGCGGCTGTCACCGGCCTCCGGGGTCGGCACCACGGTGGCGGCATCGGTGTCGGCGTCGAGATCGGTGTCGGCGTCGAAATCGGCGTCGGCGAGGTATCCGGGGAGTGCCTCCACCGGGTCGAGTCGGTCCGTGATCGCCTCGAGTTGATCGGTGACGGCATCGTCGACGCCGATCGGCTCCACGGTGGCGAGGCCATCGGAGGGCCGATCATCGTGGGGCCCGAGGTCGGCAGCTTCTGGAGCCACCGACGACGATGCGGTTGCGACCGCGGTCGGAGCATCGGCCGGGGGTTCGACGACCCGGACCTCGGAGGTCTGGTCGTCGGATGGCGTCAGAAAGTCTTCCGTCGTGGCGAACGCGACTCCGTGGGTCGGCTGCGGCTCGTCGGAGATGTCATCGAGCACCATCACCGGCGCGCCGCGGACCTGCGACAGCAGGGTGTCCAGGCCGGGCCACTGGACGTGCGTCGAGGTCAGGAGCTTTGCGGCGTCGGGCGCACCGACCGAGGCGAGGACGTCGTCGATGTATGCCGACAGTTCCGCGGCCTGGGTGGCCGTCGCCACCTCCATGTCGCGGCGGGTGACGCGGAAGAGGCGGACGTGCTCCTCACCCATGATGAACGCGCCCTCGGAGGCGGCCAGTCGGGTGCGGGCGCGCCCGGCGAGCTTGCGGAGTTCGGCGGTGCCGACGTCGGAATCGGGTGCCGGTACCCGGGCCACACCGATCAGGTGGGCGGCGAGTGCCAGATCGAGGGCGCGGGGCGTCACGTCGGTGAGCGGTGCGGGCGCCGCGATGATCTCGTCGTCGGCCGTGATGTCGACGACGATGGCCGAGGCACCCGTGGTGTCGAGGTCGATGAGCGCGACGACCGGCGAGTTTCGGCTGGTCAGCCGCGTGCGGACACGATCGGTGAGCGCAGCGTGGACGACGCTACGCGCGGTGGCCGTATCTGCACTCGTGGACATCGAATTTCCCTACACTCGCCCGGATGCCTCCCCGCATCCGCTGTGTGGTTGTTCAACCTAGCACGTGTCGGCGAATCGCTGCCCGTGATGAGGGGCCGCCGACCTGCGCGGCGGTCGCGGTACCGACCCGCGCGGGGGCGGTGTTGCGGTCCCGGACCGCACCGCCGAGCGCGTGGTACTCCCACCCGGATGCACGCCACTGACCTGCATCAAGGCATCGTCGGCCGTCGACGATCACCTTGTGGCGGACGACGTCGTCGAGTTCCTCGGGTGCCATGTGGACGAATTCGGCCCATTCGGTGGCCAGCGCGACCACGTCGGCGTCGGCGGCCGCGGCGCGAGCACTATCGGTGAAGTGCAGCATCGGGTACATGCGGCGCGCGTTGTCGGTGGCCTTGGGGTCGAAGACCGTCACCGCGGCACCGCGTAGGGCCAGTTGTCCGGCGACACTCAATGCCGGGGAGTCACGAACGTCGTCGCTCTCCGGTTTGAACGCCGCGCCGAGGATGGCGATGTTGGCGCCGATGAGGTCGCCGGGGCAGGTCTGTTCGATGAGGTCGACCATGGCGCTGCGCCGGCGCATGTTGATGGCGTCGACCTCGTGCAGGAAGCCGAGGGTGCGGTGTGCGCCGAGTTCGTCGGCGCGGGCCATGAACGCCCGGATGTCCTTGGGCAGGCAGCCCCCGCCGAATCCGAGTCCGGCGTTGAGGAATCGGCGGCCGATGCGGTTGTCGTAGCCGATGGCGTCGGCGAGGGTGGACACGTCGGCGCCGACGATCTCGCACAGTTCGCTGACCGCGTTGATGAACGAGATCTTGGTCGCGAGAAAGGCATTGGCGGAGGTCTTGACCAATTCGGCTGTCGCCCAGTCGGTGGTGACCAGTGGTACCCCGGTTTCGAGGATCTCCCGGTAGATCTCACCGATCACCGCCACCGCCGCACTGGTGACGGCCTCGGGGTCGGTGCCGACGACGATCCGATCGGGCCGCAGGGTGTCCTCGACGGCGAATCCCTCACGGAGAAACTCTGGGCTCCAGGCCAATTCGACGTCGGCGAGGTCTCCGGTGAGGTGGCCGATGCGTTCGGCGAGTTCGGCGCTGGTGCCCACCGGCACCGTCGACTTCCCGATGATCAGATGCTCACCACGCAGGAGTCCGGCGAGGGTTTCGATGGCGGAGAAGACGTAAGAGGTGTCGGCGCCGTATCCCCGTGCCCGCTGCGGTGTTCCGACGCCGACGAAGTGCACACTGCCGTGGTCGGCGGCCGCCTGCATCGACGTAGTGAACTCGAGACGCCCGGCAGTCAGGTTGCGTCGCAGGATGTCTGACAGTCCGGGCTCGAAGAACGGCACCTCACCGGTACGCAGCCGGGCCACCTTCTCGGCGTCGACGTCCACGCCGAGGACGTCATGCCCGAGTTCGGCCATGCAGGCCGCATGGGTCGCGCCGAGGTATCCACATCCGATGACGGTCAGCTTCATACCAGTAGACGTACGCGGGGCGATGATCGCGGAACCCACCACGACGTGGCGCCGCGTCGACGCGTCGGTGAACAGCGATCATTTCTCGCCGGTCGAGGTCTCCCTCGCCGCAGCCCGACCATCACTCGCCGGTCGAGCCTGCTGCGAGCCCCCAGGGCGAGCCGCGAGTCGAGACCACGCAAGCCGGCAGCCCAACAAGCCCACCAGCTCCGGGCCCAGACTCGCCGCGTGACTACCCCGAAATATCCCGCACAAAGTTGAGGTACGCCTTCGACGGCGTCGGTCCGCGCTGGCCCTGGTACTTGGAGCCGACCGCGGCACTGCCGTACGGGTGCTCGGCGGGGCTGGACAGGCGGAACAGGCACAGCTGGCCGATCTTCATGCCCGGCCACAGCGTGATCGGCAGATTGGCGACGTTGGACAGCTCCAACGTGATGTGCCCGGAGAAGCCGGGGTCGATGAACCCGGCGGTGGAGTGCGTCAGCAGTCCGAGACGTCCGAGTGAGCTCTTGCCTTCGAGTCGTCCGGCGAGGTCGTCGGGCAATGTGCACACCTCGAGCGTCGATCCGAGCACGAATTCGCCGGGATGCAGCACGAACGGCTCGCCCTTGTCCGGTTCGACGAGGCTGGTGAGCTCGTCCTGCCGCTGCGCCGGGTCGATGTGGGTGTAGCGGGTGTTGTTGAACACCCGGAAGAGGCTGTCGAGGCGGACATCGACACTCGACGGTTGCACGAGAGCGGGGTCGTACGGGTCGAGCGCGAGGCGCCCGGTGTCGATGGCGGCGCGGATGTCCCGGTCGGAAAGCAGCACGGTCCGAGGCTATCGGACGGGGGTCACCTCAGTTGCGTGTCCGGTCGTGTTGGTCCATGCGCAACTCGCCGTCGCGGGCGACGCGCCGGACCGGGTAGGGCCTTGACGACGGAACGGCCTGCGGAGTTTGCTAGTCTTTCGTCGCAGGTCGTAGAGACCAGCACGCCGATGTAGTTCAATGGCAGAACATCAGCTTCCCAAGCTGAATACGCGGGTTCGATTCCCGTCATCGGCTCCACGGTGATCATGCAGGTCACAGCGTTACGGTCCGCTCTTGAGGCAACCTCATCAGTCCTCGAAGTCACACCAAATTGCACAACAGGACGACGGAAGCCTCTCGTAAGTGCCGTGGGGTCACTCGTGGCGTAGTGCGGAACAGCGGTTCAGCGCTTAAATGGCGCACCCAAGCCGACGCCGTGGTTATCGGCACACCTTCGGCCAGCATGAGGGATGCACACGTTCATCGGGCCGTGCGGAGTGGCACTCTTCGGACCCCTGCCCGGTGCAGCATCTATACCCAGTACCGGTACAGGCTGGTGGGTGCGTACGGCCGCCCGGACTCCTTGACCACCGCGTAGCGACTCTCGGTGGTCGCGGTGTCGGCGGCGAGCACGAGTTTGCCGCCCAGCACACTGCCTGCCCCGACGGCGGTCCCGAGGATCAGCGCGACGACGCCTGCCACTCCCCGTACCGCCCGGTTGAGGGTTGACTCGTTGCCTTCATCGTCGTCCCCTTTGTGGACCGCACGGCCCTATACCCATAGGGGTATCTGGTACCGTCTTGTCAAATACCCCATGGGGTATAAACCAAACTCCGGAAGGACCCCCGCATGACCATCGACCGCGCCGTCCTGATCATGGCCGGAACCATGATCCTGATTTCCGTGGCGCTCGGCGCCTTCGTTTCCGGATACTGGCTGTGGCTGACGGTGTTCGTCGGCCTCAACCTCCTGCAGTCCTCGTTCACCGGATTCTGTCCTGCGGCTTTTGTGTTCAAGAAGCTCGGACTCAAGCCCGGAGTGGCCTTCACCTGATTCCAGGCGCGGCGGTCGCCTGGAGTCAGGCGACCGCCGCCGAAACGCCGTAAAGACGCCGTCGGCGTGACGCCCGCTGCCACAGTCGAGCGAGAGAAGGGTCGGCCCTTTCGCGAGTGGTGCTCAACACGACGGGTGACCCACAACTCCACGCACCGCCGGTTCAACACCGGCCAGGTCGGCATCGCCATGCTCGCAGCGGGAGTGCTGTTCGCGTTGTATCCACTTGTCCGCGGCTTCGATTCCGAGGAGGGACGTGACGGCGCCGAGGCGTTCGCCATCCCGTCGTGGATGGCGGCCCACCCGTGCGCCATGGCCGGGTTCGTCCTGATCGCCGATTCCTCCCCAGCGCAGGCTCGGCCCTGAAACCGACCACGTGGCCAGCAGCGTCGCTACTGCTGCCCGCTACGGCACCGTCACAGCACCCAGATCCCACCGCACAGGGCCACGCCGAGCGGTGCGGTTTACCGATGATGCGCAACACATTGACATCCAAGGGAGATCTACCTCATAGTAGTGCAATTATTAATCTGTTAACGCACTGAACGTGCAGATGGGGGCAGCCGCCGTGGAAACATCACCCCGGATTCCAGCCAAGAAGTCGGACTTCACCGCCGAGTGGCTCACCGAGGTCTTCGCCTCGAAGTACCCGGGCACGACCGTCACATCGCTACAGGTCGACGAGGTCGATCAGGGGACGTCCACCCGTTTGCGACTCACCGCGGAGTACGCAGACCCGTCGCCCGACCTGCCGACACAACTGTTCGTCAAGACCAACTTCGACAACGTGTTCGGCGAACTGTTCACCGCAGCAGGCATCTACCACGCAGAGGTCAAGTTCTTCAACGACGTCCTCCCGGCGGTCGACATACCGACGCCGCGGTGCCTGCATGCCGAGCTCAGCGACGAGGACGGCTCGTTTGTCCTGGTGCTCGAGGATGTGGTCGCCGCAGACTGGGGCAAGGCCGAGGAACCCATCGATTGGGTTCGCGCAGAAGCGGTCTTGAAGGCGATGGCCCGCTATCACGCGCACTTCTGGAACTCGCCGAAACTCGATGACCTCGAGTGGGTGTGGACACCGAATGAGGGGCCGCAGGCCGATGCGATCAAGATGTTCTCCGACTACGCCAGCGAAAAGCTCGCCGCGGGTACGGTATTCGATCATCCCGTCCCTGAGGCGCTGCGCGATTCCGAGCGGGTCAAGCGCGCGGTCGAGGCATTGCTCCGTTACGACGCGGAGGTCCCCCGCACCCTGCTCCACAGCGACCCACACCTGAAGAACCTGGGTTTCCACCTCAGTGGCGAACCGATCTTCGTTGACTGGCAGGTGCTTCGCAAGGGGTGCTGGGCACTCGACGTGAGTTATTTCCTCTCGACCTCGCTGTCCACCGACGACCGGCGCGCCCATGAACGGGACTTGGTCACTGGGTACCTGAAGGAGTTGGCCGGCTACGGGATTGACGTTCCAGCCGACGAGGCGTGGCTCCAATACCGGGCACAGCCGCTTTATGGCCTCCTGGTGTGGCTCGCAACCCCGGTCGAGATGCAACCCGAGGCGGCAGTACGCGCATTCACCCTGCGGTTCCTCGCCGCGGCCGAAGACCTCGACACGATGGGTGCCATCGATGAGGTCTCGGGCAAGATGACGACCCACTGACCGTTCCGAGGTGCGTGCGGTGGTGTCCGCCGCACGCACCTCACTTCTCGCGCAGCGCCCGCACCAGTTGTCTGCCAAGGTGTTCGGCGTCCGCACGGAACACGAGAGCGGTCGGAACCGTCAGTGCCGGAACAACAGGCACGAACCTGACGCCGAGCTCGTCGGCACGCAGCAACGCTGCCTGCGCCGCGTAGAACACGCTCCACGAGTCGGGCCGTGCACGCACCGCCGACACCGCGCCGGTCTCGGCGCCGACCGTTGCCACTGCCGGGTCGAATCCCGCACTACGACAAGCGCGTAACACCGCGCGGGTGAGGTAGGAGCCGAGTGCATTCTCGGCGAAGATCAGCGGATAGGACACCAGGTCGTCGACCGCGTTTCGGGACCTCTCCGCCAGGGGATGCTGCTGCGACACGACCGCGACGACCCGATCCGGTGGCAGTGGAAGCGAGCGCAGATCGGCACGCACGTCGTCGCCGTGGACGATGGCGGCATCGAGTTCGCCCGCAGCCACCCACGATTGCCGCTGACCGGACGCAACGCTGACAATCTCGACGCCGGCGAGGCCATCCGTCGCGGGGAACAACGCACCCGGCACGCCGAGCCGCAGCGGTCGGGACGCCTCGGGACCGTCGCGGGCGGCGCGCCGGGCTGCGTCCTCCGCGACGATCAACGCACGCGCCGCCGGCAGGAACCGCGTACCCGCGGCGGTGAGCACCGGGGCGCGTCGAGAGCGATCGAACAACGGCGTACCCACCTCGCGTTCCAGTCGCGCGACCTGCTGACTCACGGCCGACTGCACGATGCCGAGGCGATCTGCGGCGGCCGTGAATGTTCCGGTGTCGGCCACCGCCAAGAAGTAGCGGACCTGGCGAAGTTCCATCGGTCAGACCGACACGAGACCGGATCGATTTATCACGAATAGTGATGATACCTATCCGTTTCTGATCGTTGTTGACGATGACGTGTCGCGGTGTGATCGATGTATGCACACGTTCGACACACCAGACGCGCGACTGCACCACACCGAATCGTCGCCGCCCATCTACGCGGCCACGGACAGTTCGAGACCCGGCGACGCCCGCCTGGGCGCGCTGATCACCATGGAGGAGCTGCCGTGAGCCAGTTCCTCGTGTTGTCTCGTCGTCGGCTGGAGCTGTTCTCCGACAACGATTTCGAGCGCGTCCTGCCCGCCGAGACCGAGCGGGTCCGCGAGCTCTACGCCAAGGGCGTGGTGCGGCAGATCTGGCTGCGCGACGACGTTCCCGGCGCCGCATTCGTCATCGAGGCCGACAGCCGTGCGGCCGCCGAGGCCTGCGTGGCCGAACTCCCCATGGCCGCAACCCAACTCAGTAAGTTCACGATCGTCGGCCTGCTGCCGTATCGGGGATTCGTTGGCTGATGGTCACCACGACACCGGAAGCCACACCTCGAACCGGGGGTGCAACCGTCGGCATGCCGCTTCCCGGGGCCCGGTGAGGAGCCGGCGACTGAAGACCTCCCGGCGAGACGCAGACCCAACGCCTCCGACGGAATGTTCCGTGGAACGCTCGTGACGGCGCGCACTACAGCCGGGTCGGGCCCGAGGCGGTCTGCGGCGTCCTGCAGGGTGAGCGTCTGGTCGATGGGTCCCTGTGCGGGTGGGGAGACCGTCCCGTGGCGCTTCATCCGGCACTCCGACACCGTTCCGATGCCCCCCAAAGATGGGGCTTGGCGGCTCCTCGTCGTACTGGAATCGTCGTTGTCGCGGCGCACCGCGCCCAAGGCCCGCAGGGCCTGCCGACATAACTGCGAGGACGCACGATGACCAGAGGCGGATGCAGTGGATCGACGCGTAGGTTCCGAGCAAGTCTGGCGGGCATAGGGATTGGGACTGCGCTCTGGTGGGGTGGCCAGGCCCTCGTCATGTCGACGGCCACCGCAGAACCGGTGGATTCGTCGAGTTCGACGTCAAGCATCCAGAGCGATGATCAGCAGTCAACGACCCCGGATCAGACCGCTGACACCGACCTCACCACAGAGCTCGACACACAACCGTCATCGACAGCCGAGACCGACGTGGCCTCCGACCCGACCGAGCCGACAACTCTCGAGCAGACTCCCACCGAGGAGCCGAGCACAGCAACCACCGCGACCAGCGAGGAACCCACCGCGGATTCCGGGGTGACGGTGGAACCCACTGAGATACAGGATCAAACACCCATCGGTGCCGATGTGCAGGAGACGCCTTCGGTATCACCGTCCGACTCTCCCACGACCCCGACATCGTCGCCGTCATCGGCGGACTCCCCATCAAACACACTGCAGCGCAACTCCGATAATGCGGCGGGCACGGACGCTCCAGCGGAATCCGCGACCCCGTACACGATCACTGCGAGCGATCCCTTGGAGCCGGTGGCCTCGCGGGCCTCGTCGAACGTCGTAGGCGAGGAACCTGCACCGGTGACCACGGATCAAGGGGTCCGCGTGGTGAATGCGCCGACGCACTTCGTGGCGACTCTCCTGAGCGTGCTGGGATTCAATCCGCTTGTCGCTGCCGATCCCACCACGCCGCCTCCGGCTCCTGCACTGGTATTCGTCTGGGCCGCTTGGCAACAGGTCAATCGCAAGTTTTTCAACTCCTATCCGACGATGTCGTCGACGTCGCAACTCGTCGACCCCACCATCGGCGTGGTGACCGGATCGCTCGGTGCCACCGATCCCGACGGTGATGTACTGACCTACACCGTGCTCACCCAACCCGAACACGGGACCGTCGTCGTATACCCGGACGGAACCTATTCCTACGCACCCGATCCCGACTATGTGCTCGGGTTGTCCGACCCGGCGAGCACCGCCTCGACCACGGATTCGTTCGCGGTCACGGCGTCTGATGAGACACCGGTCAACGGCGCGCACTGGCACCTGCTCTCGGCGACACCGTCGTCGGGCCAGACCGCAACCGTGACCGTACCGATCATTGCGCTGCAGGCGGTCAACCACGCCCCGACCATCGCGTCCTCGACCTCGACGAGCAGTCCGGTCAGCGGGCCGACGACGTTCGGCATTGATCAGTCGAACAACAGCCCCGATCGATGGCCGTGGGGTGTCACCCCGCTCAGCGCCGACGGCAAACAGATTGCCATCGTCAATTACGGAGCCAACACCGTGACCTTCCTCGACGTTGCCACCGGCACGAAATCAACTGTCCAGGTGGGCGAAGCGCCGATCCAGCTCGTGATGAGTCCGGACGGATCGCGCGCGTACGTGAACACCCTTGACGGTATCTCCGTGATCGACATGCGTACCGGCGCCGTGACCGAGATCCCGCCGGGAGGCGACACCTCGGATCTGGCGATGACACCGGATGGCGGGCTTCTCTACGTGACCACCGGCTCGGGCAACCAGGTAAGGGTCATCGACACCTCAACCAACACGACGGTCACGACGATTCCGTTGACCTACCCGTTTGGGGTGGCCATCGCCCCGGATGGCGGGTACGCCTACGTCACCAGCGACACCGACCCGGGCACCGTCTCGGTGATCGACACGTCCTCCAACACCATCGTGAAGACCATCGACGTCGGTGCCAACCCGGAGTCCGTCGTGATCTCGCCCGATGGCTCGACCCTCTACGTTGCCAACGACCAGACGGTATCGGTCGTCTCCATCGACACGTCGAACCCCGACAACGACGCAGTGACTGCCACGATTTCAGGCATCGGGAATCCGAACGGACTCGCGGTCAGCCCCGACGGGAAACGTCTCTACGTCGCGACGGAGAATTCGATCACGACCATCGACACCGCTACCGGGGCCGTCGTCGGCACCAACGCGATCACGTACCCACGCGGCGTCGCTGTCAGCCCGAATGGCACCACGCTCTACGCCACCAGCTTCACCGATGGCACCCGGGTGATCCCCATCGGAGTGGCCGGCCAGGTCACCGCCACCGACGAGGATCCCGGCGACACCATCAGCTACCAGATCACCACCCAGCCGACGAATGGCATCGTGACCCTGGACCCGAGCACCGGCCAATGGCTGTGCACGACCAACACGCCCGGCGCGATCACCGCCGACTCATTCGTCGTCACCGCATCCGACGGTCGCGGCCTGTCCACGTCGACGACAATGACCGTCCCGGCCGCCGATCCCGCCGTTACAGCCGAGAACACGGGCGTACAAGGAACCCCCTCGGTGTGACGCCCGCTGCCGCAGCGTGGCGACGCAGCGGTTGACACTTTGTGAGCACTGCTCTCTAATTAAAAGAGCAGTGCTCGCAACAACGACGGGTGAACCCTTGACTCCACACATGCCGCGCACCGCCACTTCGGCACCGGCCATCTCGGGCATCGCGATGATCGCAGCGGGAGTGATGTTCACGTTGTACCCACTGATCCGCGGTTTCGGATCCGAGGAGGGCCGCGCCGGTGCCGAGATGTTCGCCGCACTGTCGTGGATGGCGGCCCACCTGTGCGCCATGGTCGGGTCCGTGCTGATCGCCGTCGCCCTGCGCTTTCTCCCGAGCGCAGGTTCGGCGCTGGAGCTGACCGCATGGCTGGCGGCGTCGTTTCTGCTGCCCTACTACGGCGCCGAGGCCTACGGACTCAACGCGCTCGGACACTGGGCCCGCGACAACGCAAACTACGACGCCCTTCAGATCGCGGACGGGTTTCGCTACGCCCCGGTCCCGATGATCACCTTCGGAATCGGCTGGATCCTGCTGGCCGCAGTGGGAATCGCGCTGATCGTGCAGGCGGCGCGGGATCGCGGCGGACCGGCCATGAACCGGCTGGGCGCGGCGATCTCCGGTTTCGGGCTCACCGTGTTCCTACCGGTGTTCTTTGTGCCCGGCGTCCTCCGGATCGCCCACGGGATCGTTCTCGCCGTCGGCCTGATCATCTGGGGCGTCGCCGTGCTGATCGGGAATCAGCCCACGAGCCGGCTACGGGGCAAGACCGCAGACGAGGCCGACCCGTCTCGGCGCTATCGCCAATCTTCTTCGTTACCATGATCATTCACGGCGCCGACCGTCCACCCCGCGGCGCGGCCAACCCATTCTTGTAGGCGACGACGACGAGTTGCGCACGGTCACGCGCACCGACCTTGTGCATCGCACGCTGGACGTGCGTGCGGACGGTCAGCACACTGAGGTACAACTCTGCGGCGATCTCGTCGTTGGTCTGACCGTCGGCCACCATCCGCACGACCTCCACCTCACGCGCGGTGAGGTCGTCGATACCGGGCGTCGACACCTGCGGTGCAGCAACGGGTCCGGTGACGATCTGATTGATCACCGCCCTGGTCGCCCCCGGCGACAACAGACTGTCACCACCGGCGACCGTGCGGATCGCATCGACGAGAGTCGCTGCGCTGACATCCTTTCCGAGAAATCCGGCGGCGCCCGCGCGCAGTGCCCGCACCACATGGTCGTCGGTCTCGAAGGTCGTCAACACGATGATCCTCGTCGACGCCAAATTCGGCTCGGCGCAGATGTTTTCGGTGGCGGCGAGTCCATCCACCCGCGGCATCCGGATGTCCATCACGACGACGTCCGGGCGCAGTTCCCGCGCCAACCGCACCGCCTCGGCACCATCACCGGCCTCGGCCACCACCTCGAGATCCGGCGTCGAATCGATCAGAATCCGGAAGGTCTCGCGCAGGAGTGCTTGATCGTCGGCCAACAGCACCCGGATCACGGCGTCGTCTCCCGACCCGGCCGCCGTACCGGGGCCATCTGCTCGGGAGTGGTGATCGGCAGGGACGCCACCACGTGAAATCCGTTGTCCGGCAACCGTCCGGCACGCAGCTCCCCACCCACCGACTGTGCGCGTTCCCGCATGCCGACGAGGCCGAAACCCGACGCCCGGGTCGGCGTGCCCACCACCGCGTTGTCGACGGTGATCGTCAAGTGGTCACGTGCATAACGTAATCGGAGCGATGCCTGCGCCGAATCCGCATGCTTGGCGGCGTTGGTCAGGGCCTCCTGAATGATGCGGTACGCCGTCAGGTCGGTTCCCGGGGCCAACTCGATCGGCTCACCCTCGACGGCGAGGTCGACGCGCACACCGGCGTCGGCCGCCGCCGTCAGCAGATCCGGAAGTTGCGCCAATCCGGGCGCCGAGCGCAGATCATCGTCGGGCTCGTCCTCGGGGGTGCGCAGCACGCGGACGATGTCACGCATCTCGACAATCGCTGTGGCCGTAGACTTCTGGAGCTTGCCCAACAGGTCCCGTGCCACATCCGGATTCGCATCGAGCAGGTGAAGAGCGGTTCCGGCCTGCGCGTTGGCGACGGTCATGTGATGGGCGACGACGTCGTGCAGATCGCGGGCGATCCGGACCCGCTCCTCGGCGACCCGGGCGCGCGCCTCACTCTCCCGCGTCAGTTCCGCGGTGTCGGCGCGGGTGTGGACCGCGGCGAGATACATCGCGTTCAGCCGGCTCTGGGTACCGAGCACCACCGGGAGAACCACCCACAGCGCGGGACCGAGCGTGCGGATCACCACGGTGGTGTCGATCTGACCTCCGACCGCCGCGGCGATCACGAGCACCGAGACCACCGCCGCAGTCCACCAGGACACCCGGGCGGCGTGCTCGGCCGCGAACCGGAACAGCGCAACCATCAACGGCGCCAACAGAAGTGGAGTCAGAACGTAACCCAGGATTCCGAGGACCACGATGCACAGGGTGGTGATCGCGACGACCACCGGAGAGAACTTGCGCACGAACGGCAACGACGCCGACGCGATCAACACCAGCGCCTCGGCGGTGAGGAGACTTCCCGGGTGCACCCCGTCCGGGTCGGCGAGGTTCACCCCGACGACGGCTGCCACGAAGACCGCGACCGCGATGGCGGCATCGACGAGCCAGACGTGTGGCGTGGCGCGCCATCGGGATGTCAGTGACCGCCACACCGTCGACTCCCGCATGGCGTCCACCTCCTCGATTTCGTGCCCCCTGGTCTCCATCATGGCCGATCCCGCACCCGGCGCCGGCGGTGGTCGCCTCGCTACGCCCGGCTGTCCGCCGCCGGCGTTCCCGATTCCGGCTCGGGCACCGCGTCGGACTTGTCCAACGCACCACCCTCGATGTCGACCGCAGGCAGGATTCGGCCGAGCCACCGCGGCAACCACCACGC
This sequence comes from Gordonia oleivorans, assembly GCF_040044975.1. Lineage (NCBI taxonomy): Bacteria > Bacillati > Actinomycetota > Actinomycetes > Mycobacteriales > Gordoniaceae > Gordonia > Gordonia oleivorans. The sequence goes on along the minus strand of NZ_JBDZDI010000016.1, from coordinate 43,718 downwards.
ACTGTCCCCGAGCAACGCCATCACGGCGGGGACGATGCACAGGCGCACCACGAAGGCGTCGAACAGCACCGCCGCGGCCAGACTCAACCCGAGCATCTTGATGAACGCATCGGATTCGACGACGAACCCGCCGAAGACGGCCATCATGATCAGCGCCGCCGCGACGACCACCCGTGCGCTCTGCGTCATCCCGCGGGCGATCGCCTCTCGGGCGCCGACGCCGGTGACGTAGGCCTCCCGCATCCGGGAGACCAGGAACACCTCGTAATCCATCGCGAGACCGAAGACGATGCCGATCACGAAGATGGGGACCGCACTCTGGATGGGGCCGGTGACCTCCACGCCGAACACGCTGTCCAGGACGCCTTTCTGGAACACGAGCACGGTGACGCCCAGTGCGGCCAGGACCGAGAGCAGGAATCCCAGCGCCGCAGTGACCGGGATGAGAATCGAGCGGAACACGATGAGCAGGAGCAGCACCGCCAGACCGATCACCGTCGCCAGGTACGGCACCAGCGCACCCTGGATCTTCGACGACAGGTCGATGTTGATCGCGGTGTTGCCGGTCACGGTGAACGTGGCCCCGGTGCCACGGACGAGGTCGCCGCGGATGTCCCGCAGGTGATGCACCAGGGTCTCGGTCTGCGCGTCGGTGGGTGCGGTCGTCGGAATCGCCTGGAACAGTGCGGTGTCGCCCTTCTCGTTCGGCATCGACGGGGACACCGACGCGATGCCGTCGACCGCGGCGATCCGGTCGGCGATCGTGGTGACCGCGGCATGCGGAGCCGGGGCGTTCTGAGCGTCGACGACGATCATCAGCGGGCCGTTGAAGCCCGGGCCGAAGGCCGTTGCCAACTCGTCGTAGGCGCGTCGTTGACTCGTCGACGTCGACTTCGACTCATCGCCGGGCATGCCGAGTCGCAGATCGGCGACCGGGATGGCCAGCAGGCCGAGCGCCAGCACCCCGACCACCACGGACAGGATGGGACGGTGCAGGATGAACCCCGACCAGCGCTGTGCCGCAGAGGGTTTCGTCGAACCCTTGCCTTCGACGACGACAACCCCGTCGCGGCGCGCCTTCCGCGACAGCACCCGTTGCGGGGCCAAGCCGATGATCGCCGGCACCAGGGTGAGTGCCGCGAGGACGGCCACGACGACCGCGCCGGCGGCCGCCAATCCCATCTTGGTGAGCATGGGCATGCCGATCACGGTGAGACCCGCCAGCGCGATGACGACGGTCAGCCCGGCGAACAGCACCGCCGACCCCGCGGTGCCGGCCGTCATCGACACCGCGTCGATCGGGGTGCGTTCCGCAGCCCGTTCCTCGCGGTAGCGGGAGACCACGAACAGTGCGTAGTCGATGCCCACGGCCAGGCCGAGCATCAGCGCCAGCGTCGACGACGTCGACGACAATCCCAGCGTGTCGGCGAGCGCCAGGATGGACAGCATGCTGATCCCGACGCCGACCAGCGCGGTCAGCAACGGCAGGCCGGCCGCGACGATCGAGCCGAGGGTGACCAGCAGGATGACCGCCGCCAACGCGATCGCGATCATCTCGGCGACGCCGGTCGGACCACCCGATTCCAGGGCGTCACCACCGGCATCGACGGTCAGGCCACCGACCCGGGCCCCGGCCACCACGTCGTCGACGGCCGTCCGCGTCGCGGTGGTGACCGACGCGGCGCCGACGTCGAAGGTCACCGATGCATAGGCGGCGGACTTGTCGGCGCTGACCGCATCGGAATCGAAGGGGGCGTCCACCCTGTCGACCTGATCGACCGATCCGAGCTCTGCGACCGCCTCGTCGATGGTGGCGCGGTATCGCGGATCGGTGATCTGCGAACCTTCCGGAGCGACGAAGACCACTGTCGCGCTGCCGGTTTCCGCGTTCACACCGGGAAAGCGTTCGTCCATCAGCTCGAAGGTGCGCTGCGATTCGGTGCCCGGCATGGAGAAGTCGTCGGGTGGGGCGGGAGGCGCGGAGAGCATCGCGATCAGGGTGCCGGCCAGAACCAGCAACCACACGATCGCCACGGTCGCCCGTCGCCGGAAAGCGAAGGCACCCAGACGTGCCGGCATCGAAGCCACAGCGAATCCCATCCTCTGATGAACCGGTCATTCGAATCGACCGGATGAATCGTCGGGTTCGATCCTCCGACGAGGACGACGCGCGGTCATCGCGCGGTGGGAGGCACTTTCGCTACTGATATCGGAGGACACGTGAGCCGAGTGAGTACTGCACCTGCAGTAGAGCCCTCATCTCGGCAGCCCGCGATGCAGATCGGCCTGCCCGACCACGAGCCGCGCGGCACGGTGGACACACAGGCCCGTCCACACCGCCGAGATGAGCGCAATCACCAGCAATTCGCCTGTCACCCATCGTAATCCGGCTCCGGCGATCATGTTCGACGGGTCTTGCACAATCAGCACCGCGGCCCCCACCGACAGCGTCCCGACCACCGCCGACGGCCAGGCGGCGCGAGCCTCGATGTGGTGTTTCGCATCGATGACCTCCGCGGCCCGCCACGGGCCGCGCGACCCCGACCGGTCGTTGAGTTGCGACAGGGCGACGAAGAGATCCGGATTCCGGCGAGGTTGGGTGGAGCGGCGATAGGACAGCACCCACGCGCTCGCCGCGACCACGGCGATGACGACGAGGGAAAGGTAGAGCACAACCCAGCGTAACCCCGCAGAGCGACCTCAATGCGAGACGGCGGTGAACGGGATCGCCGACGTTCCAGGTGGTGTTCGTGTCCACGCCGGCGGGGCGGGGATTGTGCCAGGAACCCGGCGCCCGAGTAGTAGACCAGCTTGGCACACTCCACGATCGCAGGTGGCGGTGCTGCTGACCATCTTCATCATCGCGGCGAATCTGATACTCGGGCGTCCCCTCATCCGATCGATGCTCTTCGCTCACGAGGCGAGCGATGTGAAGGTGCCGGGATGAGGATGGCGACCGCCGCGGACTGGCTTTGGATCAGCGCGGTCAGCAGGAACTGGATGACGGCGAACATGATGATCGGCATCAGGAAGGTCATCGACACGATGTTCACCACGAGCGTTCTGTCTTCCCGGGACACTTCGTAGGTGGGCCGCAGGCTCTGGAAGAGTCCGAGCACCTCACCGACGACGCCGGCCATCGGCAGGTCGGCGGCCGCCGACGACACGATCAGGATGTACCCCCGTCGCTCGATGATCGCCTCGGTACTCGCCTGAACGGTGGTGAACACCCCGATCACATTCACCTCGATCAGCCGGCGGAACGCGACCGGATCGACGTGGCGGACCGTTCCGTCACTGTGAATGCCCGCGTTGGCGATCACGACATCGATTCCAGCCGAACTCGCAGACGCCGACGGCGACCGCCCGACCTCCACAGCCGCGATGTCAGAGACATCCACGACGCGGGGAGATCGCGCGATCGCTATCCAGCTGTCGCGCAACGTCTTTCAGACTGTCGGCGTTGTCGTCGAGGGTCAGCGGCGCACCGTATCGGGGCGACAGTACCGCGGTGGCCGACCGTTACCCGCGAACCCGCCGCAGGTCAGTCCCCCGACTCCGGGGCCCGATCGCCGATCGTGCCGTTGAGGTCGATGGCGTCGTTGCGGATGGTCCGGCCCTTGCCGACGGCCGGGATCAGCTCGTACTCGGCGAGAATTGATCCGACCTCGTTGGATTGGACCTTGCCCAGGATCGCGTCGCGGATCTTGCTCGGTCCGGGCAGGTCGACCACCGCGCCGTCGCGCAGTCGGCTCGTCGCGGCCAGCAGGCTGCGCACGTCGTAGGTGGAGTTGAACACCTCGGGCACCGCACGTTCGATGTCGAGCAGTGTGTAGACCGCTTCCATCGGTGTGCGAACGGAGTACTCCGTGGTGAAGATGCAGTCGCGGCTCGTCTCAGCGAACTGCCCGATGAAGGCGAAGTTGACCGCCCCTGCCGGTACCACGTCTGGTCGGTCACCGGCCTGACGCGGCATGAAGAAGGAGGTCACATACGGCATCATCACCGGCACCGCCTTCGCGGAAGTGGCTGCCATGTCGGCAATTTCGTCATCGGGCACCCCGAGGTGGTACAGCCACTCGGAGACGATCTCTTCTCCGGTGCACTCCGACATCGTCTTCTTGACGTGATCACCGGGGGTGTCGACGAGCAGCGAGTACACCCAGATGACGATCTGGTCCTCGGGTTGCTGTTTGAAATGCGGCTGGCGGTTGACCGTCCAGCTCATCTGCCAGCTGGAGTCCTTGACCGTGACGATGCCGCCGGTGACGACCTTGCCGGAGAACGGATCCCGCTTGGTGATCTTCTGGATGTATTCGGGAATGCGCTTGTCGAGAGTGGTGACCGTGCAGGATTCCCATTTGGTCTTGGCGATGTTGCCACCGAACACGTCGGGTCGTCCGAAGGACGGATCCTTCGCGGCGATGCGGCGCCACAGATCCCACGCCGGGGCGGGCCCTTCGTCGAGGGTGGCCGGAGTGTGATGATCACCGTTGTTCGAGTTCTCGGTCAGCGACCCGATGGTCATGAACAACAGGTCGTCGGCACCGAGTTCGGTCACGCCCTCGCCCGCCTCACCGATCGTGCTGTGCGGGCCAGCGATCCAATGAATTGCGGTGGCCTGCTTGCGATCTGACGACAGATCGAAGTCGGCGTCGGTGATCTCGGTATCGAAGTGGAAGGTGACACCCTGATCGAGCAGCCACGTGTAGAGGGGCAGTACCAGCGATTCGTACTGGTTGTACTTGGTGAACTTGAGGGCGCTGAAGTCCGGCAATCCGCCGATGTGATGAATGAATCGGTGGATGTAGAGCTTCATCTCCAGCGCCGAATGCCAGCGTTCGAAGGCGAACATGGTGGTCCAGTACAACCAGAAGTTGCTGGCGAAGAATTCGTCGCCGAAGACCTCGTCGATGCGCTTGTTCTCCATCTCCTCACGCGTGGCGAGGAAGACCTTGACCATCTCCTTCTGCGCCCGATCACTGAGGGTGAACTTGTTGTCGGTGTGCGCATCCTGACCGCGATTGATGGTGGCGCGCTGCAAGGAATAATTGGGATCATCCTTGTTGAGCCAGTAGAACTCGTCGAGCACGCTGGCGCCCTCGATCTCGATCGACGGGATCGACCGGAACAGATCCCAGAGGCACTCGAAGTGGTTCTCCATCTCGCGGCCACCGCGGACGACGAACCCCTTCTCGGGCTCCTTGATGCCGTCGAGTGCGCCACCCGGCAGCTTCAATCGCTCGAAAACGGTGATCTTGTCGCCGGACATCTGTCCGTCGCGGATCAGGAATGCCGCCCCGGACAGGGACGCGAGGCCTGCCCCGACGAACCAGGCGGTTTTGTCGTCGACACCCTTGGGCTTACGTGGACGTGCGAATGCTTCGTAGTTGCCACTGCTGTAGTACACCGTCTGCCTCTCGCTGGAGATTCTCCGTACCCCCGTCATCCACATCTATCATCCCCCGGTGATCATCGGACCAATTCCGTAGGTGACTTCACCTGCTCTCAGGAATGACGTGTCCGACACATGGTGGCCCGCATGTACAAGAGCGCACCCACCATCCCCGTATCTCGGCATGGATCATTGCTCCGGCACGCCGCATCTTGTCGCTTCCACGGTCTTCGTGCTCGAGCAACCGACGAGTGCTCGGGATGCTGACGATTCCTTCGTCGGCGGCCGCCGACAGTCGGTGAGCAGTGAGCTCACGTCTCGATGTGAAATGGGTGTCGAGATAGGGCAACGTATCCATTCATCACAACGATTGTCAGGCGGACACATCCTCGGCGTCGGCGCGGGACGACGATCGGCGCACGGCGTGCCGGCATCGTGTCGGCGATCGTCATCCTCATCGCGCTGAGCGCACCGCTCATCAGTACACCGACCGCTGCCGCCCTGCCGCCCGGGCTGAACTACGTCGCCCTCGGCGACTCGCGGGCGGCGGGGTCGCTGCCCGCCTTCGAGCCGGCGAACGGATGCTGGCAGAGTTCGGTGTCCTACCCGCGCGTCCTGGCCCGCAGCATCGGACCGCACAGTTTCGTCGACCGCTCATGCGCCGGCGCGTGGGCGGCCAACATCACTCATCTCCCGGAGAACGGACCTTTCGGCCCGATCCCGCCGCAGATCCGGTGGGTTACCCGGTCCACGGATCTCGTCACCATCTCCATCGGCGGCAATGATCTGAACTGGGGCGCCATCGCCGGCCGGTGTACCACACAGGTGCCGGGTGGCGATGCCCGCTGCCGGACCAACGGGGCGCACCTGGCGGCCGCCGACCGATCACTGAATCACATGACGGCGGTGATGGATTCGGCGGTGCGGGCGGTGCGGGCCGCGGCGGCGCCGCACGCCCGGATCGTGATCGTCGGCCACGGTGGCGTCATCGGCACCCGCGGATGTTGGCCGTTCGTCCCGGCGTCGGATGCCGATGCCCGCTGGATGAACTCGTTCATGACGAAAGTCAATGCCGCCCAGGCACGGATCGCGCAACGGTATGACGCCGCGTTCATCGATGTGATGAGACGTTCGGTGGGTCACGACCCGTGCGCCGCGCAGCCGTGGTTCGAGGGGACGGTGCCGCGGTCGCTGGCGGTATCGGGGCATCCGAACGAGATCGGTATGGCCAAGATCGCCGAGTGGATTCGCACGCAGGTGCGCTGACCGGCGGACCTCAGCTCGCGCTCCACCCGCCATCCATGGCGTAGGACGCGCCGGTCACCATGCCGGCATCCGCCGACGACAGCCAGCACACCAACGAGGCCACATTCTCCGGCGTCGCCATCTGCTTGATCGCGGTTTCGGTGAGCAGGACGTTCTCGACGACGTCGGCCTCGGAAATGCCGTGCACGCGAGCCTGATCGGCGATCTGTTTGTCGACGAGTTCGGTGTGGACGTACCCCGGACTCACGCAGTTGCTGGTGACGCCGTGCGACGCCCCCTCCAACGCCGCGACCTTCGACAACCCTTCGAGGGCATGTTTGGCCGAGACGTAGGCCGACTTGTAGGCCGACGCCCGACGGCCGTGCACCGACGAGATGTTGACGATGCGTCCGAAACCGTTGCGGTACATGGCCGGTAGCGCCGCCCGGATCAACAGGAACGGCGCCTCCACCATCAGGGCGTGCATCCGGCGAAACGTGTCGGGTTCGAACTCTTCGATCGGCGCGACCGATTGGATACCGGCATTGTTGACCAGGATGTCGACGTCGAGGTGCAGATCCTCGAGGTCGGCGGTGTCGAGGAGATCGACACCCCAGGCCTGCCCACCGATGTCGGCGGCGAGTTGTTTGGCGGCCACCTCGTCGAGGTCGGCGACGAGCACCTCGGCGCCGCGGTCGGCCAGCGCCCGCGCGCACGCCGCTCCGATTCCCCTGGCGCCACCGGTGATCAGGGCATGACGTCCGGCGAACTCCGCACTCATGCGCTCACCTGCTCACGGCGCGAACCGATTCCGAGGTTGTCGCGGGCGTCGGCGGCGTCGATGGATTCCAGTGTGATGCCCCGGGTTTCGCGGGCGAAGTACACCGCGATCAGGGTGACGACGGCGGCCGCGGCCAGGTAGATCGCGATGGGGACCGAGGAGTGGAATCGGCTGAGCAGTGCCGCGGCGATGATCGGGGCGAGCGACCCGGCGACGATGGAGGTGACCTGATAGCCCAGGGACACACCGGAATACCGCGTCCGCGTCGGGAACATCTCGGCCATGATCGCCGGCTGTCCGGCGTACATGAAGGCGTGGAAGACCAGGCCGATGATGATCGCCAGCATGATGACGGTGTTGTGACCACTGTTCATCATCGGGAAGGCGAAGAATCCCCACAGACCGGCCGTGACGGCGCCGATCGCGTACACCGGCCGACGTCCGACGCGGTCGGAGAGCCTGCCCACCAACGGGATCACACCGAAGTGCACGGCATGGGCGACGAGCATCCACCACAGGATGTGGGCGGTGTCGGCGTGCACGACGATCTTCAGGTAGGTGATGGAGAAGGTGACCACCAGGTAATACATGATGTTCTCGGCGAAGCGCAGGCCCATCGCGGTGAGCACGCCACGCGGGTAGAGCTTGATGACCTCGAGGACGCTGAACGACGACGCCTTGACCTCCTCGACCTCCTCCTGCGCCCGGACGAAGATCGGGGCGTCGGTGACCTTGGTCCGCACGTAGTAGCCGACCAGGACGATCACCGCCGACAGCCAGAAGGCCACGCGCCACCCCCAGCCGAGGAAGGCCTCGTCGCTGAGCACCGACGTCAGGATCAGCAGCACGACGGTCGCGACGAGGTTGCCCATCGGCACGCCCGCCTGCGGCCACGACGCCCAGAAACCCCGTCGACGACTGGGACTGTGTTAGGCGACCAGCAAGACCGCGCCGCCCCACTCACCGCCGACCGCGAATCCCTGGATGAACCGCAACGCCACCAGCAGGGCAGGTGCGAGATACCCGATCGCGGCGTAGGTCGGCAGGCAGCCCATCAGGAAGGTCGACGCACCGACGAGAATCAGGCTGAACTGCAGCAGCTTCTTTCGGCCGAACTTGTCGCCGTAGTGACCGAACACCACACCACCGAGTGGTCGGGCGACGAAGCCGACGGCGTAGGTGACGAAGGCGGCGATGATCGCGTCGAGTTCGTTGCCGCCGGCCGGGAAGAACACCTTGCTGAACACCAGCGTGGCGGCGGTGCCGTACAGGAAGAACTCGTACCACTCGACGATGGTGCCCGCCATGGATGCGGCGACCACACGTCGCAGACCCGATGGGCGGTACGTCTCCGGCTCACCGATCCCCGGACTCGAGACGTTTGACATTGCCACTCCTCTCAGAACACCGCCACTGTGATGGCGCTCACGTTCATTCGGGTATTGGTGCTCATCGATGCGCGTTCAATGGACGATCCGTCGCACCACATCTGCAAGAATGCAGATATGCGCTGGGACAAGGTCAGCTCCGAGGATCTCCGCATCCTGCTGGCGGTCGGCCGGACCGGGCGTTTCACCACCGCCGCCGACGTCACCGGCCTCAATCACACGACCGTCTCGCGCCGCATCGAGCAGTTGGAGAAGGCGCTGGCCGGCCGGGTGCTGGCACGCGGAACCGGCGGATGGGAACTGACCGACCTGGGCCGACGCGCCTTCGCCGCAGCCGAACGCATCGAGGCCGCACTGCATGATCTCGACGACACCGGCCAGGGTGAGCCCGCACTCAGCGGCGTCGTGCGACTGTCGGCCACCGACGGCTTCTCCGCGTTGCTCGCTGCGCCCGCCGCCGTCGACGTGCGCTCCCGACATCCGGGCGTCAGCGTCGAGATCGTGACGGCCACGCGGGTCGCGTCGCACACGCGCACCGGTCTCGACATCGAGATCGTCGTCGGCGAGCCGCACGTCCACCGCGCCGAGGCACTGCGGCTGGCCGATTACCGCCTCGGGCTGTACGCGTCGCGGCAGTACGCGGCCGACCACGTCATGCCCGAGAGCCCGAAAGAGCTCACCGCGCATCCGCTCGTGTACTTCGTCGACTCGATGCTGGCCGTCGACGACCTCGACCTTGCGCGGACGCTGGTACCGCAGATGGCCGAGGGGGTCACGTCGACGAATGTCTTCGTCCACGTGGAGGCCACTCGTGCGCACGCGGGTATCGGGCTGTTGCCGTGCTATCTGGCCGACCGTCATGACGATCTGATCCGCGTCCTGCCCGACGTGAACGCACAACTCACCTATTGGCTGGTCGCCCGCGCGGAGTCCTTCCGACGCCCCGCTGTCGCCGCGGTCATCGACGCCATCCGCCGCGTCGTCGAGGGCCACAGATCCGCCCTGCTGGGTGCGGCATCACCCCGGGAGTAGCCGGGCGATTTCGTCGGTGAGCGATGATTTCTCGCCGCGCACGTGGTCTACCCCCTTGTCGGGTCCACCACGACCATCAGGAGGAGAAATGCGCAAACTCGTTGTCACACAGAACATCACTCTCGACGGATCGATCGAGATGCTCACCACGTGGTTCGATCCCACCGATCAGACCCCCGACCTACTGGCCGAGAGTCACCGCCAGGACGCGCAGGCCGACGCACTTCTGTTGGGGCGTAAGACCTTCGAGGATTTTCGCGGGTACTGGCCGCGACAGGATGACGACGCCACCGGAATCACCGACTACCTCAATACCGTCGAGAAGTACGTCGTGTCGTCGACGCTGACCGATCCGCAGTGGCAGAACACCTCGATCCTTTCCGGAATCGACACCGTCGCAGAGGTTCTGGCGTTGAAGGAACTCCCTGGCAAGGACATCGTCGTCACCGGCAGCATCGCACTCACCCATGCCCTGATCGGTGCCGGCCTGGTGGACGAGTACCGACTGTTCGTCTATCCGGCGGTGCAGGGCCGGGGCCGGCGACTGTTCCCGGACGGGACCGACGTCCCAGCCCTCCACCTCGACGACTGCACGTCGTTCAGCAATGGTGTTGCGTTACTGAGGTATTCGACGAACTGAGGCGCGGATTCAGTGGTGCGAGTGTGCGTGCTCGGTGGTCAATCCCGCCTGATGCACGTGGGCGTGGGTGTGCTCGACGTCGTCGTGCGTGTGGGTGTGGGCGTGCTCCACATGATCGTGACTGTGGGTGGTGTGCGCGTGGACGTGCGCGCCACCATCGTGGGAGTGCTCGTGGGTGTGCACTTCGGGAGTGGGTTCGGACATGTCACTTCTCCTGTCTGTGTTCGTGTTCCGGAATTCGGCTCACGTCTTCGTGCAGATGATGGCGGGGTATCCCCGGACCGGCGTGTTCGGCGTTGAACACCGCGTCGGCCACCAGTTGGCGAACGTGATCGTTCTCCAGGGAGTAGATGACCTGCGTCCCTTCGCGCCGGGTGCGCACCAGGCGTGCCATCCGGAGCTTCGCGAGATGTTGACTCACCGACGGCGCCGGTTTGCCCACGATCTCGGCCAGCTGATTCACCGACCGCTCGCCACGGCACAGCGTCCACAGAACCTGAACGCGGGTGGAATCGGCGAGCATGCGGAACACCTCGACGACCAGGGCGACCTGATCATCGGGGAGTACAGCGTCCGGTAAATCACTATCTGCATTCATACGCAGATAATGTAACCCCGATGGGGTTGTGTGCGCCACCCTCGCATCGTTGACAGCGCTTTGGTGTGCGTTGACGGCGCTCTGGCCTGCGTTGACAGCGCTCTGGTGTGCGTTGATGGCGCTGTGGGTCCTGTCCCAGCGCACCCTGCGGAGGTCTCGACTCGGCGCTCGCCCTGGGGGGCTCGCACCGGCTCGACCGGCGATGAAGGGCTCGGCCCGCGGTTGGATGGGTCGCGTCGGGCACCGGGTCGCGTCGGGCTCGACCGGCGATGAAGGGCTCGACCCGCGGTTGGATGGGTCGCGTCGGGCTCGACCGGCGATAAAAGGCTCGACCGGCGACAAAGGAAGGCGATTGCCTTCGGCGGGTCAGCGACGCAATTCCGACGGTGCCGCGAACTCCGCCGGACGGTCCGACTGCCAGGAATGCCAGCGCTCCCAGTTGGCCACCGACCACGTCTGCAGACGCTCGTCGACGCCCGGGATCAGCCGCCGCAGCACCTCGCCGACGAGGCGCGGCGGCACCTGCGCGAGCAGGATCGCGACGCCGATCCAGCCGCCCGGCAGATCGAAGCGACGACGATTCTGCGGGAGCATGAACAGCCGGGCGTATCCCGACTGGGCCTGCAGGTGATACCAGGCGCGCAGGCGGTCGCGGCGGCTCATGTCGGGCCGCGGCTCGAATCCGGGCACGAACGACTCGACGAGTTCGGCTCCGGCAGAACCGGAGTCGTAGGAACGGGTGGCGTCGAACAGGTACAGCAGGCGCAGGCCGTCGGAGATGGTCTGCGGGTAGATGTCGTCGACGCGGACGCCGAGCAGGTAACCGAGGTAGCGGTTGAACATCAGCGACGCCTCGAGTTCGGCCTTGGAGGTGATGTACCCCAGGCCGTAGAGCCCCATCGCCGGTCCGACGCTGCCGCCGAGAAGCGTCAGCAGCATCTCGCTCTGGCTGATCGGCAGACCCCACTTCTCGTCATCCCACTCGTGGTGACGCCGCACGCCGGCACGCACCGACACGTGCATGACGCGCACCCGCATCGTCGTCGCGCGCCCGAGGCTTCCGGGACGCAGGATCGCCCCCGGCCTCGACACCTCGATCCACCACCGGCTCGTCTCGAGATAGCGATGCAACGCTCGTTCACCCGCATACCCGCCGGCCAGCGACAGGGGTACCGCCAGCGAGCCCTCGGTGTAGGTGTCCATGGTGCCGGCGTTGCCGACCCCGCCCAGCGCGTACGCCCAGCGTCGCCACACCGCGGCGCCCGCCTCGATCGTAGCGGGATCGGCCCACTCGGGAAGCGTGTCGAACTCCGCGAACAGGTCCCGCATCGACTGCGGTGCGTCGTCGATGGCGTCAATGCCCTGGTCGAGGGCCCGATCGAGGAGTTCACGACTCGCCTGCGGACCGAGATCACCGCGGTAGGTCTCGGCGACGAACCGCTCCGCGGTCGGATCGCCGGCGCTGAGCAGTTCGCCGTAGCGCCGCGCGATCCGGTCATCGGGGAGCAGGTCGACCCCGGTCAGCTTCAGCACACGGTTGCGCAGACGTGCGTGCCCCGAGTCACCCAACGGCCAGCGGTAGGCGGTGGGCAGGGCCGCCGCCTCGTCGGCCGGGCTCTCCGACGACGGGTCGAGCGTGGCACTTCCACCACCCGTTGAGATCAATTCGCAATTTCGTCTCACCCAGCGAGGGTAACCCACTCACCGTCTCGAGCAAGGCCGGTGCGCGATCTTCGACGATCAACTGATCGCGAAGTACCCCGCCGCATAGGCCACGGCCGGCGCCATGTTTCCGAGGACCTTCTGGTTGACGTTGGCGTAGGTGTCCTGCGCCGTGTGGTAGTTCTGGTCGAAGATCTCACCGGCGGTGCCACCCCATTTTGCCGCCTGTGCAGGGGTTTTCACCTTGTCGGCACCGGAATCGATTCCCCCGGAGGCGATCCCCGCCTGCGCGAAGGCGTCGTAGTCGGAGCGGCCGTCGAATCCCGACACCTCGGGCTGCACTCCCCGACCGGTGAGGAATCGGGTGAACACCGCCTCGATCGTCCCGGAACCGGCCGGACCCGCATACGAGTCCGGCAGCTTCGACGACCCGTCCCCGTCGTAGACGAAGTACCCACCGTTGTGCGAACCGAGCATGTCGAAGTTCAGGTAGCGCTTGATCTTTGCCTGCTGACTCGCCGGCAGCGACGTGACGTAGTGGGTCGATCCGATGAGACCTTCCTCCTCGGCTCCCCAGAAGGCGAAACGTACCTTGTTCCGCACCGGCGCCACCGCGGTCATGGTGATCGCGGTCTGCAGCACACTCGCCGATCCCGAACCGTTGTCGTTGATCCCCGGCCCCTCTGGGACGCTGTCGAGGTGCGCACCCAGCATCACCACCGAATCCGATGAGCCGAAATGGGTTTCGGCCATCAGGTTCCACGACTTCACCCGTGTGGTCGAGGCGTCGACGGCGAGGGTCAGCGATCCGGCCTGGCGGACCTGCGAACCCTGCGCACGCGCGACACCGAGGACCGGGATCGGGTCGCCGGCATCCTCGCCGAGTGTGCCCTGAATCGAGCCGTCCTCATTGTTGACGATGACGAGGGCCTTGGCGCCGGCTTTCTTGGCGTTGCCGGCCTTGTCGCCGAACGCGCACACACCACGTTCGACGACGACGATGGAACCGCGGGTCGCCGCACCGAAGTCGGACGCCTCGCATCCCGGCGTGGCATCCGATGCCGGCACCTCGGTGACCGGTGCGGTCACCGACGGTGTGGCACCGGAGTAGGCGAGCACCTCCGATTCGATTGCCGCGCCGCCGGCGCTCAGCGAATGGCTGCGCTCCTCGAACTGGGTGGCGGTGAATTCCTGACGCGTCGGCATGTAACCGGCCGCGCGCAGTTTGCCTTCCACATAGTCGAGGCTCTGCAGGTAGCCGGTGGTGCCGAGCGAACGATTGCCCCCGTTGCGTGCCGCGATCGCCTGGAGCGCACGCAGATGAGCCGACACGTTGGTGGCCGTGACGCCGCCCGCGACGAGATTCCCGTAGCGATCGGCGATCGGATCCGCCGCCGACGCCAGCGCACTGCCGGTGATCGTCGTCGCGACCGCGACCGACGTCGCCACGCATGCGGTGACCAGTGATCGGCGTAAGAATCGTCGTGCGCTCACGGTAGCTCCCCGTCTGCAGCCATCAGGACATCCGACACCGGGAGAACTCCGTCCGGGGTTCTGCCGGTTTCACGACACTTGTCGGCGTTTGAGCACGCTACCGCACCACGGTCTCCATGTCGTGGGGTTGGCTCATCGATGACGATCGGGGGATTCGTACGTGTGCCCGGCGTACCGAATCACCGGACTCCTGGGCGCCGGCCGCGATGCCCACAAACGTCCCTGTCAGGCGTTCTCACCGGAAATGCGCAGCGAGAGTGTGTGACGGGGACGTTTGTGGTCACGGAGGCAGTCGACATGGCCGCCATCGGCGCACCGGCGCCCGAGTTCCCGCGAGACGACCGCTGCAACACATCCCTCAACTGATCTGCGGCACAACCTCTTTCGCAACAAGCTCCAGATGATCGAGATCGGCGAGGTCGAGCACCTGCAGGTAGACGCGGCTCGCACCGACGGCACGGTACCGCTCGATGGTCTCCACCACCTCCGCCGGGGTGCCGGCCGCACCGTTGGCGCGCAGTTCGTCGACGTCACGACCGATCGCGTTCGCGCGTCGGGCGATCTCGTCCTCGTTTGCGCCGCAACACAAGACCAGTGCCACCGAGAAGGTCATCGCCGAAGGGTCGCGGCCGGCGTCGACACACGCCGCCCGAACCCGTTCGTACTGCGCGGACACCGCGTCGAGCGGCTGGAAGGGGATGTTGAACTCGTCGGCGAACCGTGCGGCCAGTGCCGGGGTGCGCTTGGGGCCCATCCCGCCGACGATGATCGGCGGGCGCGGTGACTGCACCGGTTTGGGCAGCGCCGGTGAATCTTTCACCGTGAAGTGCGTGCCGTCGTGGTCGAATCGATCACCCACGGGGGTCTGCCAGAGTCCGGTGATGATCTCCAGCGATTCCGACAGCCGTTCGAAGCGTTCCCCCAGCGACGGGAACGGAATCCCGTACGCCAGGTGCTCCTGCTCGAACCATCCGGCTCCGAGACCCAATTCCACACGGCCACCGCTCATCTGATCGACCTGGGCGACCGAGATCGCCAGTGGTCCGGGATATCGGAAGGTGGCCGAGGTGACCAGGGTGCCCAGACGGATGCGGGAGGTCTCACGGGCGAGTCCGGCCAGCGTCGTCCACGCGTCGGTCGGGCCCGGCAGTCCGTCACCGTCGCCCATCGCGAGATAGTGATCGGAGCGGAAGAAAGCGTCGAAGCCGAGATCCTCGGTTGCCTTCGCGACGGCGAGAAGCTGATCGTAGGAGGCGCCCTGCTGCGGTTCGGTGAAGATTCGGAAGTCCACCCCATCCAACCTACGCGGACCGGGGAGGCGCCTCCGTCGTCGCGTCGTCGGTGGCTCCCAATTCGACACCGGGGATGCGCGGCAATCGCTGGGCGATCAGCAGACCCAGGATCGCGAAGGCGATCGCCAGCAACAGCGACGCCTTGATCGCCATGATCTGCGCGTCGACGTAGGCCTGGGCCAACGACGACACCTCGCCCGCCGGAATGCCGTTGGCGACGGCGATCTCATCGAGCTGATCGCGGGCCACGATCTCGACGCCGTCCTCGGTGGCCTCGGCGATCACCGCCTTGGTCTGCGCCGAGATGTCCGGGTCGGTTTGCGCCGCGTCGTTGAATCCCGCGGACAGGGCTCCGATGAGGATCGCGCCGATCATCGCAACACCGATCGACATGCCGATGTTCTGTGCGGTGCCCTGTAGGCCACCGGCCTCACCGCGGTCCCGATCTCCCACCGACGACATGATGACGTTGCCCAGTTGCGAGGCGACGAGACCGAATCCCGCTCCGAAGACCGCCATTCCGACTCCGAACATCGCGTCCCGCAACTCCGGGTCGACGGTGGAGACGAGGATCAAGGCGCCGACGATCACCAGTATCAGACCGGACGACACGATCAGCCGCGGAGACATCCTGCGCGCCAACACCGGTCCGGTGAAGGCGGCGATCAGCATCGCGATCGACATCGGTGCCAGTTTGATTCCGGTCTCGAAGGCGTTCTTCAGCAGGACGTACTGCAGGTAGATGGGGATGACGAAGAACACGCCGCCGATCACCGTCTGCTGGGCGATCAGCATCACCAGTCCGTTGCGCAACTGCAGGCCGCGCAACAGCTCCGGATGCATCAGCGGCGTCTTACCCAAGGCCACCACCCGGTTCTCCCACCAGAGGAATCCGACGAGTACCACGATTCCCGCGCCGATCATGAACGGCACCACCGAGAATCCGAACGGCGTGATCTCGGTGCCGGCGATCGTCAGCGCCCCCGACGGCCGGATCAGTCCCCAGGTTCCCGCCTTGAGCAAACCGAGCACCACCAGACCGAGGCCCAAGGACGACAGAATCGTTCCGCCCCAATCGATCTGGCGTGACGTGGAGACCTTGGAATCGGCGATGAGCTTCAGGCAGGCGACGACGGCGAGACACACCACGGTTTCGGCGGCGAAGACGACTCGCCACGTCAGGGCCTCGGTCACCCACCCACCGATCAGCGGGCCGGCCGCGGCACCGGCGGCCGCGATCCCACCGAGCGCACCGTAGGCGGTGGCACGGTCCTTGCCGGTGTAGTTGGTGGCGGTCAGCGAGATGATCGCCGGCATCACCAGCACCGCGCCGGCACCCTCGACGAACGACCAGCCGAACAGCAACCAGCCGATCGAGGGACTGAATGCGGTGATCAGCGATCCGGCGCCATAGACCAACAGCCCGATCCCGAAGATCCTCTTGCGTCCGAAGATGTCACCGAGGCGCCCGCCGAACAGCATGAACGATCCCATCACCAGCGTGTACAGCGTGATGGCGAGTTGCACCTGGGTGATGGTGGTGTCGAGGTCCTCGACGACGGCGGCCACCGACACGTTCATCACCGTGGTGTCGAGCACCATGATGAACTGCGCAGCGCACAGGATGATCAGCACCAGCCAGCGTTTCACCGGTCACACTCTATCGCCGACGGGTTCGGTCGGCGTCATACGCAACGAATGATCACCGGCCGATCGCGTGGCCGCAGCCTCTGCCGATGCGACCGCAAGCCCCGGCACTGCGGGCTATGTTGAGCAGGCGAGTGCGGTGATCCACGTCGGATCGCCGCAGTGACGAACAGGGGCTCGACACCGTGATCGACAAGCTCATCCCCACCCAGCAACGTCGAACCGTCGATGAACTCGTCGACCGTCTCGACCTGACTTCCGGCGACCGCCCGGCCAAACAGTCGGCGTTCTGGATCATGTTGACGCTCTCGGGAATCATCGCTGTGTCCGGCGTGATCGGCGACAGCACCGCGACCGTGATCGGAGCGATGATCGTCGCACCGTTGTCGACGCCGATCCTCGGGATCGGTCTGGGCATCGTCACCGCCCGTGGGCGGCTGGTCCTGTCGAGTGTGGGATATGTCCTCGCCGGCGTCGTCCTGGTGGTCATCCTCGGCGCGGTGTTCGCCCAACTGTTGCCCAATCCCATCAACGTGTTGACCAACTCGCAGGTCACCGGGCGGACATCACCGACGCTGGCCGATCTCCTGGCCGCCCTGGCCACCGGGCTCGTCGGTGCCGTGGCCATCACCCGGCGCGACGTCGGCGACGTGCTGCCCGGGGTGGCGATCGCGATCAGCCTGGTGCCGCCACTCGGCGTGGTCGGCGTCTGCCTCGGGTCCGGTGCGCCGTCATTGGCGCTGGGCGCGTTCATCCTGTTCGCCTCCAACGTGGTGGCGATGGTGATCACCAGCGTGCTGGTGTTCACCCTCGCCGGAGTCGGACGGGAAGCGGCCGTTGCTGCGGGCGCGGTACATCGACGTGCCCGCGCCTACATCGTGCTGCTGGTCGCCTTCGTGGTCGTCGCGGTACCGATGGTGGTCAACTCGCTGACGTCGCTGTGGGCCAAGCAGGTGGCGACGGCCACCGAGGACTGGTTGGACGCCGGTGGTGTCACGTCGGCGGATGTGACCAGCGTCGGTTGGAGCGGACATACCGTCACCATCAATGTGCTTGCCCCGCAAGATCTCCCACCCATCGGATCGTTGAAGTCCACCGTCGAGGACCTGGTCCCGTGGAGCCCGGAGGTCGTCGTCGTCCATACCACCGGGAGCCGGGAATCCGGCTGAGCCGGATCGCCGAGTCAGCCTTCGCCTCAGGCGAGTTCGGCGATGCCATTGCCGATCAGAACCACGCCGATGATCAGGATCAGCGTCGCCAGGACCGCTGCGGCGTTGTTCTCCAGCCACTTCTCGACGTGGCGCAGGAGGCCGCTGATGGATTCGGTGAAGATCTGATACGCGATCACCGGGATCACCACCGACGAGGATGCGATCGCGGCGAAGATCGCAATCGCCGCAGCGGTGGACCCGGCCGGCACTTCCGCCCCACCTACGAGAACACCGGCGGCAATGCACAACAGCAGATTCTTCGGATTCACCGCTGCGAGGCCCAATCCCAGTGCGGCCGCCGACGGCGGTCGCATTCCGTCCACGGCCGACAGCCACGCCGGAATCCCTTCGGATGTCCTGCGGCGCAACCACTGACGCACACCCTCGCCGAACAGTGCGACACCGAGGACCACCTGGATCCACGCAATGGCGGTGGCGCCGGCGCGGGCGACCTCCCCGACGACGACGAACACGCTCGTCGCCGCAACGATGCCCACCACCCAGCCGAAGGCAAACCCGACACTCGTGGTGCGCGCGTGCCGACCGAGCAGCATGAGGATCACCCCGATGATCGGCACCGGCGACACAGCGACCGCCACTGCCAACGGCAGGACACTGCCGATCACCTCGCCCATGCACACCACTCCTCGGTCGCTCTCGGGACAGGGTCAATCATATGGCGGCTTTCGGCAACACCGAAATCATGAAGGCCTGAACAACTGGCAAGTGTGAGCCACCGAGCATCGTCTGACCCGACGACACAGGTGCGCCGCGACATCACGGCGTCCTGACAGCGCCTTGGACCCCATTGACAGCGCTCGCCTACTCACTGACAGCGCTCTCGTCCTCACCGACGGCGCTCTGCATTCCGTTGACAGCGCTCTCCGCCTCACTGGCAGCGCCCTGTATTCCGTTGACAGCACTCAGATTACGGCTAAGGCAGCCCCATCCCGCCGGTCGAGCCGACCTCCTCCCGCCGGTCGAGCCGGACGGAGCGCTAGCCGCCGCGTTGAGCTCCGTCGAAACGGAGTCCGTGTCGAGACCAGGTGACATGACGCTGGAACCGCCACCACCACAACACCTCCCGCGAACGTGCCGCGCCATACCACACCCCACCGACAAGAAAATCGCGCCGACAACAAGTCATCCACAGACCAAACGTTATGCACAGCAACAGGATTCAGAAAACTAACCCTTGCGCCGACCGCCAACGAGGCGTACTGTGGTGTACATGACATCGGGGGAACTTGACATCACCATCGACTTGTTGTCGGAACTCGACTTCACCACCGGCAGCCTCACCCACGAGGACGCAAAGAGTGCACTGCACGCCATCCTGCTGATCCGCAATCTGGTCGATCACCACGCCAGTGTGCTTGTCGGACTCTGCGATCACCTGAAGGTCGCAGAGAACGAAGGCCGCAAACTTCAAGAGCTCCTACACGAATGGGGTGTCGCGCCGGCTTCCGCGTCCCGCATGATCCGACTGGGCACCACTCCCGACATCGACCGCGTGCACCGCCACACCTCGCTGGGCACACTGTCCGCCGAACACGCCGACGCCATCGTCCGAGGACTGTCACACATCGAGAAGCGTTCCGGTGAGCCTGTCACCGCCGAGGAACGCGACGCTCACATCATTGCCTTGTTGGGGCACGCCACCGCCGGGTTCACTCCGGCCGAGATCCGTGACTATGCCAAGAGCCGCGGGAATCAGCAGGCCGACGACACCGACGGTCTGCCGGCGGGCGAGGATCGCAGTATCAACACGCTGGACCTTCGCGATTCCGACGATGGACGCCTCACTGTCACCGGCGATCTGCACGCCGTGCTCGGTGAGAAGCTTCGGACGGCGATCGAAGTGCTGTCGGCGCCACGACCCCAGCCCGACGGGTCCCGCGATCCACGCACCGCAGGACAAATGCGTGCCGACGCCCTGGAGATCATCCTCGACACCGCCGCCCGTGTCGCCACCGGACAGTACTGCGACGACGACGGACCACGGATGCCCACCGAACTGGTCAACCTCACCATCCCCACCGGCACACCAACACTGGCATCCCTGCAATTCATGGGATCGGTCACCGAAGCCACCGCCCGCAAACTGCGCTGCGACGCCACCGTCGGCGTCATGATCGTCAGCAAAGACGAAGTACCACTATCACTCGGACGCACCATCCGCTTGTTCAACCGGGCCCAAAGACGCGCCCTAACACACCGGGATAAGGGGTGCATCAAGTGCGGTGCACCCGCGTCACGCTGCCGAGCGCACCACATCGTCCACTGGATCGACGGCGGCGAAACCTGTTTGGAGAACGGCGCTTTGCTCTGTTCGGCCTGTCATGACGACGTCCACCATAACGGATGGGACGTCGTCATGGGAGCCGATCACCACCCCTGGTTGATCCCACCGGAAAGTGTTGACCCACAACGCAGGTGGTTGCGGTCCTATCACCGCCGGACCATGACATTGGATGGATTGCCGGGTGCGGCATGACAATTGCGTGCCAGCCTCGGGTTACGTAAGTGGCCTCGACCTCGACAAGCTCGGCCCGGCGGATACACCGACTCGCAAGCTCGTCGGCACTCGGCCAGCGGGGAAAGCGTTCCAGGCTCGGGTTACGAAGGTGGCCTCGGCCCGCGGGGTAAGCGCTCGTCCGGCGGGATAGGGGCTCGACGACAACACAACAACAGTTCCTGAATCGAGAGGTTGTGCACCAGCCTCGCCTCACGTGGTCTCGATAGCCCTCGTTCCTCGGGCTACTCGACCAGCGGGAGGGTACCTTGACAACTCCACAGTGAAATGTGAACGCCCGCAACGACGTGCCACCTGCTCGACGGCCTTCCTGCCGGAATGGTGCGCAGCACACGACACGTCGGCGGGTGATCCGCTCAGCCGAGGGTGATGGCGTCCAACCGCTCCTTGATGAACTCGCCGGCAACCACCGGTGGACGGCCCGAGTCGTGGCCGATCGGTTCTCCGAGCGGGGTGACGACGGCGTCGTGGTCGAGTTCGTAGAAGAAGATCAGCGACACGAGATCTTCTTCGGGTGCGTCGGGCTGTGGCGGCAGTACGCGGTGCCGACCGGCCGGCCAACGGCCGCCCGACCAGTACTCGAGCAGATCACCGATGTTGATGGTCAGCGCATCGGGGTTGTAAGGTGCGTCGGCCCAACCACTCTCGTCGCTGAACACCTGCAGACCACCGGCACCCGGCTCCCGATCCAAGACGGTGACCGTACCGAAATCGGTGTGGGGTCCGATGCGGAACTGTCCCGGTTCGGGTTCACCCACATCCGTCATCGGCGGATAGTGATTGATGTTCGACGTCCACGTGGCATTGGCCGCCAGACCCGCGAACGGATTCTCGTCACCGTCCATCCCCAGCGCAGAGGCCATCAAGGCCAGCAGGTCATCCGACAGCGCCTTCATCTGGGTTGTCCACGCGGTGAACAGTTCTCGCAGTCGAGGAGCTTCCTTCGGCCACACATCCGGGGCGAACCAGTAGTCATCGATCTCCGGAATCCCGACCCGCGTCTGCGCTCCCGAGTTGTAGGTCTCCTTCAGATCCGGCGGCGTCTCGGTACCCTCCGAGTAGCCGTTCGCCTCGAGTCCCGGACCGATCCAGCCCCGGCCGCCGACACCAACCGCGTACTGCTGCTTGATATCTGCCGGCAACGCGAAGAACTCGCGTGCGGCGCTCCGCAATTCGCGTGGTAGCGCCGGGTCGACACCGTGCCCGGTCACCAACAGGAACCCGGCCTTCTGCAACGACTCGTCGACGGCGGCACAGACCTGCTGCGCAGCCGCCCCACCGGATCGCCACATCGACAGATCCACCGTCAGGATCGGACTGTCCACAGGCGTGATCGACGAGGAGGTATCCGGTGCGGCGGTCATCGTTCGTCTCCGTCGTCGTCCCGGTCATCGGCCACTCCGATGTCCTCGTTCCATAGCGCCGGATTCGCGGCGACGAAGTCGGTCATCATCGACACGCACCGATCGTCGTCGACGAGAACGACGTTCACGCCGAGTTCGGCCAGCCACGCCTCGCCACCGGCGAAGGTCCGGTTCTCGCCGATCACCACTGTCCCGATGCCGAACTGCCGGATCAGTCCGCTGCAATACCAACACGGCGCGAGCGTGGTGACCATGATCGTCGACGAATAGTCGCGCTGACGTCCGGCCGCCCGGAAGGCGTCGGTCTCGCCGTGCACCGACGGATCATCGTGCTGGACGCGCCGGTTGCGCCCCTCACCGAGCAGGGTGCCGTCGGCGGAGAACAGGGCGGCCCCGATCGGGATACCACCCTCCGCGAGGCCGGCTCGTGCCTGCCGAAAGGCCACGTCGAGGAGAGTCGCCGGATCGAGTCCCGCGGCGACGGTCGGGGCGGAGGTGGACATGCCCTCGAGACTGCCGTCGACGGCCACCGACCTCAACCGACAATTCGTCCGGTCGCGAACACCCGCAGGAGTGCATATCGTCCTCCCATGCCCGCAACATCCATCACACCGCCGACCCTGCGTCAGGTCATCGACCGGCATCTCGACCGCGCGGACCCCAGGGTTCTCACGGCGCACGATCGCCTCGACACAGCGGTCACCTGGGTGCACTCGAGCGAGATCTTCGAGATCGGGCCCCTGCTGGCCGGTGGTGAACTCCTGCTGACCACCGGCCTGGGCCTCGCCGGGCTCGACGCCGGCACACGTCGACACTATGTCCGCGACCTCGCCGACCGCGGGGTCGCGGGCCTCGCGTTCGAGATCGGCCGCACCTTCGACGCGATCCCCGAGGAGATGATCCGGGAAGGGTCGGCCGCGCACCTGCCCATCGTGGAACTGCGCCACGTGGTGCCTTTCATCGAGGTCTGCCGGACCGCCAACACCGCGATCGTGTCCGACGAGGTGACCGACCTGCGGCTACGCAGCGAACTCGACGCACTGCTGCACGACGACCTCACCGCCCCCGGCGCCACCGCCGCGATGATCGATCACATCGCCGCCGCAGCGCGCTGCCCGATCGTGCTGGTGGGCTCCGGCGGAGCGCTCATCTCCACTCATGGCGTCGACGATGATCGCGCGGCCTGGCGGGCCGTCGACACGGCGGTCGCCTCGACGCCGATCCTGGTGCGCGGCCGCGAGATCGGTCGCCTGTACGCGGGCACCGCCCCGGCCGCATCGTCCGCGGCGCGCATCGACCTGATGCTCCGCACCGGCGCCGGACCATTGGCTGCGATTCTCACCCGATCCGGCGCCAACAGATCATCGCTGGGCGCGCGATTGATCACCGACCTCGTCGGACGCCATCCGCTGCGGCGCGCGGATCTCCTTGCACGCCTACATGGTTCCGGGTTGGCGGTGTCGGATACAACGGTCCTGGTGCCGGTGGCGGCACACTCCCCTGATTCACGGATGGCCGATGCGACTCTCACACGAGCAGCGTCGCGGTTGAGTGGACTGATTCACGCCACCGTGGACGCCACGACCTACGCACTCGTCGCCGCATCGGCCCACACCGCCGATCCCGTCACGCAGGTGCGCGAGGCGCTTGTGGAGGGCGGCTCCCAGGTCGCCCGGATCGAGGCGGTGGTCGGTGACGGGTATCCCGTCCACGGCACCGGACCCGGTTCCGCGCTCGCGTCGACGCTTTCTGACGCACTGCGTACCTGTTCGGAGAGACTGGACATGACAGGCGATCTGCGGCGAATCCACGGGGTGGTGGCAGGTCGTGAACTTCTCGTCGAGGCAACGGCCCGGTCGGTGCCGACCCCCCTGCGTAACGAGCTTCTCGGTCTCATCGCACCACTGACCAGCCACGACGCGGCGACGTCGACGCAACTGGTGACCACACTCGATGTCCACCTGCGGCACGGATGCAGCGCCACCCGCTCCGCGGAGGCACTGCACATCGGCAGGCAGAGTCTGTATCAACGGCTGGACCGCATTCGTGGGCTTCTCGGCTTCGACCCGACCGCACCGGCGATCTGCGGATCGATGTTGTTGGCCATCAGTACGTTTCAAGCCGAGAGCATCCGGCCCTGAGGTGGCCGGGCCCACCGTGAAGCCCACCAAAATGGAACGGGGCCTCCTCGAGCAGCATGCCGGTCATCGAGGAGGCCCCGGGCTCGGATGCCGCGGTCAGGTGTACTGCCGCTGCGAGGCCTCGACGCGAGACCGGGCCAGGATCACATACCCCACGAATGCGATCACGAATCCGACGAATGCGCCGATGTCGCCGAGTTCGGGGACCGCGCGGACGACGTAGCCGACGAAGCGTTCCTGGTTGCAGAACAGCAGCACCGACACGACGAGCGCGATGACGAAGGCGGCGACGCCTCCCCAGTTCGTGTACTTGCGGTCGTACAGCAGCGCCAACGGTGGCGGGTCACGCCGCAGGAAACGGTCGGCGAACACCACACCGAGCCACGGTCCGATCCAGTACGCGACGAGCAGCAGGAACGCCTCATACGATGCGGCCGCATCCGCCAGCGCCCACCAGGCGACCAGGAAGCCGACGATGCCGAAGAACACCGACACCAGGGCACGCTGCGCGTTCATCGGCAGCTTGAAGCCCATCGTCACGAAGGCCATCGCACCGGAGTAGACGTTGATGGCGTTGGCCGCAACGGCACCGACCGCGATGGCCAGGAGCGTCAGATTCGCGATGGCGCCGGGGAAGTGGGAGGTGAAGGCCTCGGTCGGGTTGTCCGAGGTGGGTGCGCCGATGGTCATCGACGCCGCGCCCACCACCATGAGAACGGTGCACGACAGGAACAGACCCGCCGACGCGAACAGTCCGGTCTGGGCCTTGGACACCGTCGGCGGCAGGTACCGGGTGTAGTCAGCGGCGTACGGCGTCCAGCCGGCGGTGTAGCCGAATGCGGCGCCCATCGTCAGGAAGAAACCCGCGATCGAGAATCCGCCGTCGGCCGCCGGTGCCGACAGGTGCGACTTGCTGAAGATGATGACCGCACCGATCAGGAAGATCACCGCGAGCACCGGGGCGGCGAGACGTTCGAAACGCTGCACCAGGTTGTGGCCGAAGAACGCGAACGCGGTCTGCGCCACCACGATGACGATGAGTCCGACCAGCGGGGTCAGGCCGAACAGCGTCGACAGGGCGAAGGCGCCGCTGACACTGTTGGTGGCGAACCAGCCGACACCGCACATGACGGCCATGAAGGTGGCCGGGAGGATGTTGCCGTTGTGACCGAAACTCAAGCGGCCCAACACCATCTGCGGCACCCCGTGCAGCGGCCCCTCGGCCGACAGCAGGAAGTGGGCGACGGCACTGAGCATATTGCCGATCACGATGGCCGCGACCGCCTGCCAGAACGACAACCCGAAGTAGGCGACGGAGATGACACCGACGAAGATCGTCGCGAACTCCAGGTTCGGGGCGGTCCACGTCCAGAACAGGCCGCGCGGCTTGCCGTGGCGGGCCTCGAGCGGGATCGGTTCGTTGCCGCCGGGCTCGACCGCGAGGACCTTGGTGCCGTAGCCGAGGGCGGCCGTGTCGTCGACGGTGTCGGTGGGTGAAGCAGTCATGGCGACACTGTGCTGTGCCCGCCGCCGACCGGCAAGCGACGAAGTGTCAGCTGGGCGGACCCCACGAGGTGACACTTCGCCCATCGCCGGCCGGCGTCGGCCATCGCCATCGGGATCGCAATCGGCTCAGCGAACCGTGACGACCGTGTGCGCCGCCGCGTCGCCGAGGATCTTGTGCAGGTTCCAGATCGGCCGATGCGATTCGAACTGCGTCTCGTAGGGCACCTTCATGGTCGCGACCAGGTCGGACCAGTGGTTGGTCACCATGTTCTGGTAGCGGGGCAGCAGTTCGGTGGTCACGTACTTCCACCGCAGGTCGAACACCGACCAGTCCCAGTTGGCGATGGGCGTCTGCACGCTCAGGGTGCGTCCGTCGGCGAGCTCGGTGGTGTAGGTGAACGGGATGAAGTTGCGCAGCGCCGGCACACCCGCGATGGACGGCGATCCGGCGAGTGTCATCGCGTAGGTCAGGGCGGCGCCGACGCCGTCGGCCTTGCGGTAGTTGCGGACGTTGTCGAACTGCCAGCCGACGACGTTGAACTGTTCCCGACGGAGCAGCGTCGCGTTGCCCTGCGCGACGCGGGATGCGTCACCGGAGTCGATGTCGTTCCACGCGGCGAGAACGGAGTCGTCGATCAGTCCGGCGCGGTGCAGTTCCTCGATGCCGGCGATGCCGTTGCGCACGTACGCCATGTGCAGGGGCATCAGGTCGGTGAAGATCGCCTTCTGCATGACGAGGATCTGCTTGGCGAACCAGTCGAGGTCGGCGGGGGTGATCTTGTCGGCGGAGTAGGCCAGGGTCTGCAACCCCTCCGGGAAGATCCCGAGGAAGCCCGGTCCCGCGACATCGGTTGTCGCCTCGATGATCTGGGCGGCCAGCGGTTGCAGCTGCGAGATCCCGTAGACGTCACCGAGCAGCACCACGTCGGCGATGCCACCGCCGAAGTCGGCGCCGACGAGGCCGGCCATCCCCGACCACTGCAGATTCTTGTGCGCGATCTGCAGGTCCTCGTACAGCCGGTAGGACTTGATCATGTTGCCGCGCATGGCGTGGAAGCCCTTCTGCGGATCCCATGCGGCCAGGTCGATCCCGGCGGTCGACGTGGCCTGCACGAGCCGCCACTGAAAGAGCAACGCGGCGTAGCGCTTCGGGTCGATACCCGACGAACGTGCCTGCGTGATAAGCGAATTCAGGGCTGCGATGTCGGTGGGTAATGCGGGGTTGACGCCACCGGCGGACTTGTCGGCGAACCGATTGGTCAGCGGGAGATCGAGATAGCGGTCGAGGTCGGCGGCGTGCGCCGGACCACTGGCAAGTGGCGCCCCCACCACCGCGATGATGACCGCCAGAATGAGCCCGATGACCGAGCGTCGAGTGATCGACATATGGTTCCCGCCCCTGCTTCGCCCCGGCCGTCGCACGGTCGCGACGTGACGGCGCGAAACTTACCGAGGAGTAGATAACTCGGCAACCGACGACCCGTTCGCACCATCACCGAGATCTGCGCAGGTCAGAGGCCAGAAACCACCATCCTCACCACCTGAGAGCCACATAAGTGTGATGAGACTAACAGAACCATTCGTCTCACGGGGTCGTCCTCGGATCACACCGGCACTTCGCCACCCCGTCGGACGCACTGAACGATGCCGCCTTACGGATTCGCGACGAGAGGTGATCCGGTCACTCCACGATGACCACATGCAGGGTCCGTGGGCCATGCACACCCTCGACCCGGTCCAACTCGATGTCGCTGGTCGCACTCGGCCCGCTGATCCAGGTCTGCGGCCGACCGGCAGCACCGTCGGCAATCAGTCGGGCGACCGCCTCGGGTACGTCGGTGACGGTCTGGGCCGCATCGACGATGCACACATGCACGTCGGGCACCAGCGATACCGCTCTCCGCCCCTGGCCCGCACCGTGATCGAGGACGATGGTGCCGGTGTTGGCGATACCGACGGCGGCGGTGGTCACCACCGCCCCGATCCGATCCAACTCGGCCGGCGAGAGCTCGTCGTCGTCGCGCCACGCGATGTCGATGGCCAGCCGCTCGCGCAGATCGTCATCGGCCAGGACCGATCCACCCACCCCGTCCAGCGCACGAGCCACGGTGGCCGACAACGCATCTGCGGGTACCCGCTCGACGACGGCCCGATAGTCGGCGACCCGCTCGGCGAACCGTTCGACGGAATCGAGATCGCCCGTGGACACCGCCGCGCCGTAGCCCCAGTCGATCTCGTCGCGCCGCTGCTCCTCGTCGACGTCGGCGATCGCGCGCCGCACCCGGCCCAGGATGTCCTCGCGCGCACTCATTCCCGACCCGCCTCGCCGGTGTCACCGGTTCCGTTGGCCTCACCAGTTCCGTTGGCACAGTTCGCTTTCCACCAGTCCCGGAAGGATTCGGCGGGCGGGACGGGTACGTCGCGGGCCGAACTCCAGCCCGACAACGGCCAGGGCAGCGCGCCGATCGAGGTGCGCTTGCCGAAGAACCGGTGACTCGTCGTCGCCGCCTTCTGGGCCGCTTCGAGTCGCCGGTGATCGGCGAAGGTCCACGCCATCGCCTTCATCGCGGCGGCCTCGGCGCTCGGCAGTCCGCCACGCTTCTCGTCGACGACCCGGGTGCGTAAGTGCACCAGGATGTCCGGGATGTCGATGCGGACCGGGCAGACGTCGAAGCAGGCACCGCACAGGCTCGACGCGAAGGGCAGCGACTGATCGACCTTCGACGAGGTGCCACGCAGTTGTGGGGTGAGGATCGCCCCGATCGGCCCCGGGTACACCGACCCGTAGGCGTGTCCACCTGCCCGCTCATACACCGGGCAGACGTTGAGGCATGCCGAACATCGGATGCAGCGCAACGCATCTCGTCCCACCTCGTCGGCCAGGACGTCGGTGCGGTGATTGTCGAGCAGCACGATGTGCACGTTCTGGGGTCCGTCGCCGGGGGTGACACCGGTCCAGATGGAGGTGTAGGGATTCTCCCGCTCACCGGTACTCGAGCGCGGGAGCACCTGGAGGAAGACCTCGAGATCGGCCCAGGTCGGCAGGATCTTCTCGATACCCACCACGGAGATCAGCGTCTCCGGCAGGGTCAGACACATCCGGCCGTTGCCCTCGGATTCGACGACGACGAGGCTGCCGGTGTCGGCGACCGCGAAGTTCGCGCCGCTGATCCCGACCTTGGCGCGCAGGAACTTCTCCCGCAGATGCAGGCGGGCCGCCTCCGCGAGCCGTTTGGGATCGTCGGTGAGGTCGGCCGGGGCCGGCCGCCCGACCTCCTTCATCCGGCGCAGGAAGATCTCACGCACCTCACTGCGGTTGCGATGGATGGCCGGCACCAGGATGTGACTGGGCCAGTCGTCGCCGAGTTGCACGATGAGTTCGGCGAGATCGGTTTCCCACGCGTCGATTCCGGCGTCGGCGAGGGCCTCGTTGAGTTCGATCTCCTGGGTCGCCATGGACTTGACCTTGACCACCTCGTCGGCGCCGGTGTCGCGGACCAGGTCGACGATGATGCGGTTGGCCTCCTCGGCGTCACGGGCCCAGTGCACGACGGCGCCCGCGGCGGTGGCCTTCTCCTCGAATTCGATCAGGTAGGAGTCGAGGTTGCGCAGCGCACGGTTCTTGATCGCCTCGGCGGCCAGCCGCAACTGTTCCCAGTTGTCGAGTTCGCCGACGACGCCCGCCCGCTTCTCGCGGATGATCCCGGTGGCGTGGGCCAGATTTCGGCGCTGCGTGGTGTTGGCGAGTTCGGTGCGCGCCGCCGCCGGGAACTTCGGCATCCCGACGAACGTGCGGGTCACCCCGACATGCGGATGCTGCGCCGGGCGGGTGTGCGGGGTGGTCGTACTCATGCCGGCTCCCGATCGGTCGAGGCGAGCACCTCGGCGAGATGCATCATGCGGATGCCCGCGCGTTCCCGGTTGAGCAGCCCGCCGATGTGGGCGAGGCACGAATTGTCGCCGGCGACAAGCACTTCGGCGTGGGTCTCCTTGACGTGCGCGGACTTGTCCGATCCCATGGCCACCGAGGTGTCGGCGTTCTTCATCGCGAACGTGCCGCCGAAGCCGCAACACTGTTCGGCGGCAGGCAGTTCCACCAGATCGATGCCGCCGACCGCGCGAAGCAGTTGCAGCGGCTTGTCGCCGACCCGCAGCATCCTCAGCGAATGACATGTCGGGTGGTAGGTGACCCGGTGCGGGAAGTAGGCGCCGACGTCGGTGACGCCGAGGACGTCGACGAGGAACTCGCTGAGTTCGTACACCTTCGGCGCGTACTCGGCGACCGCCGAGATCAACTCGGGATCACCCGAGCGCTTGGCGAGATCGGGATGCTGGTGGCGCACCGACCCGATGCACGACGCCGACGGCGCCACCACCGCGTCGTATCCGCCGAAGACGTCGGCGAACTGCCGGACACCGGGGATGGCCTCGTCGGCGTAGCCGGTGTTGGTGAACATCTGCCCGCAGCAGGTCTGCTCGACGGGGAACTCGACACTCACCCCGAGTCGCTCGAGCAGCAGGACCGTGGCACGCGGCGTGCCCGGCCACATCGTGTCGTTGAAGCAGGTGGCCAGCAGCGCGACCCTCATGGGGCGGGCACCGGCGTCATGAGGCGGATCGGGCACGGCGACTGGTGACCGTACGGTGCGTCGGGCAGGTTCATGAGAACTCCGTATCGTGGGCCGGCGAACGGGGCTGAGGTGATCGGACCACCCGTGGTCCGATCACCACGACCGTACGCCCGTTGGGGCCCGGCGGCGGCCGTTGCGGAATCGGGAGGGTGACGGCGACCCGGGCGCGACGCCACACGATTCGGCGTGGCCGAGGAGACTTCGCCGTTCGCCGGGACAAACAGCGGCCCCTGATGCATAGTTGACCGAACGATCAGTTGACCGCTCGGTCAACTCGGACGGACAGTGGTCCGCGACGCAGACGCGGACGGCCTGAATCGGGGGGATTCGGATGCGTCGGATGACGTTCGACCAGCGCCGCGCCGAACTGATCGACGCCGCGATCCGGGTGATCGCGCGCGACGGTCTGGCCGCGGCGACGACCCGCGCCATCGTCGGTGAGGCGGGGATGCCGCAGGGCTCGCTGTTCTACATCTTCTCCTCCCGCGACGCGCTGATCAGCGCGGTGATCGAGGAGATCACCACCACCGAACGCCGCGGCGCGTTGCTCGGCGTCGAGATGTCCGGACCCGATCGCGGCCTCCGGGAGGTCCTGGCCGCGGCGATGGACGCCTACCTGCGTCTGCTGGAACGCAACCCGGACCGCGAACTGGCCCTGCTCGAGGTGGCGGCGCACGCGATGCGGCACGATCCGCCGGCCGCACACCGCCAGTGGCAGACCTACCGGGCCACCGTCGCCGAGGCCTTGTCCTTCATCGCCGACACCATGTCGATGCGGTGGACGCTGCCCCTCACCGACCTGGCACACATGGTGACGTCCGCTCTCGACGGACTGACGTTGTCCTGGCTGACCGACCGCGACGGTGACGCAGCGCGGCGTCACATCCATGTGCTGGCCGGTACCTTCGCAGCACTCGCGGTATCCGAGCACGACCCGGTCGAGGCGACCGGCGCATCACCACAGGGGGAAACAGTATGACCGAACAGTTCTCACACGCCGACCGGGACCGTCCCGGCGTCACCCGGCGCGGATTCCTCGGCGGTGCCGCGGCCGCCGGCGCAAGCGCCATCGGGCTGGCCGCCACCTCCGTCACCGGCGCCAGTGCCGCGCACGCCGCACCGTCGGGTGGCGGGTATCTCGTCGGCGCCGGCCGGGGCGACGTCACCGGCGTCATCGCCGGTCAGGGCATGATGGGCTACTCCGACCTCGAGCAGGTGGCAACCGGTCTGCTGCAACGGGTGTGGGCTCGCGCCTACATCATCGCCGACGCGGCAACCGGCAAGCGGGTGGTGTTCGTCAACGCCGACCTCGCCATCATCTTCGAATCCCACCGCGTGGGCGTGATGAAGGAACTGCGCAAGCGGTTCGGCTCCACCTACACCGACGAGAACGTCAACCTCAACGCCACCCACAACCACAACTCGTGTGGCGGAACCGCCTGGGACTACGCGTATGTCCTTGCCGCGCTGGGCCATCGGGAGAACTCGTATCGCGCCGAGATCGACGGGATCGTCGACGCCATCGTCGCCGCACACCACTCACTGGCGCCGGGCACACTCGAGATCGGGCACAGCGAACTGCACAATGCCAGCGCCAACCGCTCGCTGGATGCGTTCACGAACAACCCGGCACCGGACAAGAATCACTTTCCCGAACACATCGACCCGCAGGTGACTGCCCTTCGACTTCGTCAGGGTGGCAACGTCATCGGCGAGATCACCTGGTTCGCCACGCACGGTACGTCCCTGACCGACGCCAACACCCTGATCTCCACCGACAACAAGGGTTACGCCTCCTATCTGGCCGAGAACCGCACTCCCGGTGTGGTGGCGTCCTTCCCGCAGACCAACGCCGGCGACATGACGCCCAACCTGTGGCTGCGCAAGATGAATCCGGGTGGACCGACCAATGATCGACGGGCCAACTGCGCAATCATCGGCGAACGGCAGTTCCAGGCCGGGCAACGCGCCCTCGGTTCGGCCCGAACCCTCAGCGGTGGAATAGATTACGCCTACCGATTCATCAACATGGCCGATGTGCACATCGACGGCCACTACACCCCGGACGGTCGTGCGGCCCGGACGTCGCCGGCGATCATGGGCGCCGGGGCCGCAGCGACCAGCACCGAGGACAACACCCGTAGTCAGCTGAGCTTCCTGCACGAGGGCATGGTGTTGCCGTTCGCGCGGGCACTCGGCATCGACACGAATGTCACGCCACCGGACTGGGCGCAGCAGATCCAGGCACCCAAGTTAGACCTCTTCCCGCTCGGCTATCTGCCGCCGCGACCCTGGATCCAGGAGACCCTGCCGATCCAGCTGATCCGCATCGGCGACCTCGTGCTGGCCGCCGGGCCGGCCGAGTTCACCATCGTTGCCGGTCTGCGCATCCGCCGGATCGTCGCCGACGCCCTGCGCGTCCCCCTGGAAAATGTGCTGCTGCAGGGATATTCGAATGGCTACAGCCAGTATGTGACCACTCCGGAGGAGTACCTCTCCCAGCAGTACGAGGGTGGCGAAACCCTCTTCGGCCGCTTCACCCTGTGCGCCTACATGCAGGAGTTCGACCGGCTCGCCCGCGCGATGGCCGCCGGTCGCACCCTCGGCCCCGGTCCGCGTCCGGCCGACACCAGTGGCCTGCAACCCGACCTGCTCGGCGGCGTACCCGCAGACACCCCGGTGCGCGGCACGGCCTTCGGTGCCGTCACCGCCGCACCGAAGTCGACATATACGGCGGGACAGACGATGTCGGTGACCTTCTCCGGGGCCCATCCCCGCAACAAGGTGCATCGCACCCGCGCCGACGGCAGCCGCCCCACCGACGGGTACTACGTCATCGAGCGCTTCGACGGTGGCCGCTGGGTGACCGCCGAGGACGACAACAACTGGAACAGCGAACTGAACTGGGCCCGGCCGGCCGGGGACGACTCGGCGTCGACCGTGACGATCGTCTGGCGAATCCCGCAGGGTACCAGCGGACGTCACCGTATCCGGTACTTCGGTGATGCGAAAACTGCTGCCGGGCAGATGAAATCGTTCGTGGGAGTCAGTCCGGCCTTCGAGGTGGGCTGAGCAGCTGGTCGACCCGGAAGTCGATGAGGGTGCGCATCCGCAACGCGGTGCTGCTGCGTTGCACACCCTCGATGCCGAGGATGACCCCGGCCACCCGATACAGGTCGTCGGCGTCGCGTGCCACCACCTGGATCAGCAGATCGGTGTCGCCGGTCAGGCCGTGCACTTCGATCACCTCGGGGATCCGGGCGAGCGCGGTGGACACCTGCGCGAGTTGGCGCTGCGTCACCTCGGTGAAGACGTAGGCGCTGATCGGGTATCCGAGGGATTCGGGGTCGATACGCCGATCGAATCCCCGCAGTGCCTCGGCCTCGTCCCATCGCGCCATCCGTGCCTGGACGGTGTTGCGTGAGAGGCCGGTCAGTTCGGCGAGCGCGCTCGTCGTCGCACGCGGCGCCCGGATCAGCGCCCGCAGGATACCCCGATCGGTGCCGTCGAACCGGAATACCTTGGGCACTCTGATCACCTCGCATCACCGCTGACGTCATCCGGTTGGCATTTTGCACAATCCCCCTCGAAACTCTGACACAAAGGCGGCGGCCGACGCCAGACTGTGGATCATTCTGCATCACCGGGAGGAACAGGCGATGACCACCAGTTCGGCGCCGGACACCGACGTCACATGCGAGCGCGACGACGTCCTCGAGGAGATCGCAGCGCGCGTGCTGTGGACCTCGACGGCCATCGTCCATCACGCCAACCGGATTCGGCCCAACCCGTCGGGGCTCAAAGTGGGCGGCCATCAGGCGTCGTGCGCCTCGATGGTGTCGATCATGACCGAACTGTGGTTCGAGCAGCTCCGCTCCGGCGATCGGGTGTCGGTGAAACCGCATGCCGCACCGGTGCTGCACGCCATCAATTACCTGCTGGGCGACCTCGAGGCCGAGTACCTCACCCGGCTGCGGGAGTTCGGTGGTCTGCAGAGCTACCCGAGCCGGACCAAAGATCCAGACACCGTGGACTATTCGACGGGGTCGGTCGGTATCGGTGCCACCGCACCCATCTGGGGTGCCATCGCCCGCCGGTATGTGACGACCGCCTTCGGCACCGGCGGAACAGGCCGGCAGTACTCCCTGGTCGGTGATGCCGAACTCGACGAAGGCGCGGTCTGGGAGGCGATCCTCGACTCGTCGGTGGCCGAACTCGGTGAGATCGTATGGATCGTCGACATGAACCGGCAGTCGCTCGATCGTGTGGTCCCCAACATCGCCGTCCCGCGTCTGGAGGCGATGTTTGCCGCAGCCGGCTGGCAGGTGATCACCGTGCGGTGGGGTCGACTGCTCGAGGACCTCTTCGATCGTCGGGGCGGGGATGCGTTGCGCGCACGGATCACCGCGATGTCCAACCCGGAGTATCAACGCCTGTTGCGGTGTGACGTCGGCGAACTGCGGTCCCGGTTGCCCGGCGACGGGCCCCGCGCGTCCGAGATCGCCGCGCTGATCGCCGATCTCGACGACGCGACCGTCCACGCGGCGATCCGCAACCTCGGCGGTCACGACCTGTCGGCGTTGCGCGCGGCGTTCGCCGCGATCGACGACAGCCGCCCCACCGTCATCATCGCCTACACGGTGAAGGGATATGGCCTTCCCACCCAAGGACATCCGCAGAATCATTCGTCGCTGCTGACCGTCGAACAGTTCGACGAGCTGGGAGCGCGGATGGGTGAGGATCCGGCGCAGCCGTGGCATCGGTTCGCCGCGGACTCCGCCGCGGGCCGGCTCTGCGCGGCGACCGCGGAACACCTGCGCCGGGAACCCATCCCGCGGCCCCCGACGTTCACGGTGCCCGCCGACATCGGCCGCACCCCGCCGGCGGTGTCGACCACCCAGGCGGCGCTGGGGCGCACGTTGTTGGATCTGACCCGGCAGGCCCCCGACGTGGCGAAGCGGGTGATCACCGTCAGCCCCGACGTGAGTTCGTCGACCAACCTCGCCGGCTGGCTGAACAAGGTCGGGGTGTGGTCACCCACCGAGCGTCGCGACTGGTTCGACGACGACCGCGAGACCCTGATGCATTGGCGAGAACGTCCCACCGGCCGGCACATGGAACTCGGCATCGCCGAAACCAACCTCGTCGGGTTGATCGGTGAACTCGGCGCCACCTGGAGCCGGTGGGGTGAGCCACTGCTGCCCATCGGCGTGCTGTACGACCCGTTCGTCGAACGGGCGCTGGAACCGTGGTCGTACGGCATCTACGCGGGCGGCCAGTCGATCCTGGTCGGCACCCCGGCGGGGGTCACGCTGGCACCCGAAGGTGGTGCACACCAATCGATCACGACCCCGTCGATCGGCCTGGAACAACCCGGATGTGTCAGCTACGAACCGGCTTTCGCCGTCGACGTCGAATGGACGCTGCTCGATTGCCTGGCGCACCTGGGCCGTCCGGGCGGACGCTCGGCGTATCTGCGGTTGTCCACCCGGCCGGTGGAGCAGGCCCTCGCCGATGTGCCGGCCGACCCATCCGCCCGCGAACGTCGCAGACGCCAGGTGGTCGCCGGCGGATATACCTTGCGACACAACGAGAATCCAGCGGTGACGCTGGTCGCCGTCGGCGCGATGGTCACCGACGCGCTGACCGCCGCGGATCGCCTGGCGCAGATGGACATCGCCTGCGACGTCGTGGTGATCACCAGTCCGGGAAAGATTTTCGAGGCTCTCCGGTCACGCCGCGGGCAGGGTGACGCACCGACGTGGATTCTCGATCAGATCTTCCCGGCCGACCGCGCGACACCGATGGTGACCGTCCTCGACGGTCATCCGCACACCTTGGCATTCCTTCCCACGATCAATCGGGTCGCCTCGATCGCGTTGGGCGTCAGCCAGTTCGGGCAGTCCGGAGCCCTCGACGACGTCTACCGGCTGCACGGCATCGACGCGGACGCGATGGTGCGGGCGGTGCTGGACCTGATCGCCTGAGCCGCTCAGGCCTGTTCGGGCTCCGTGTCGCGTTCGGTGGCGTACCGTCGCATCGCCTCACGTTCCTTGTGCGCATTCGGATAGAACAGGAACACCACCAGCGCACCGAATCCGACGATCACGATGGCCGCCGCGTAGGCGCGGGTGTCGCCGGTGACGAATGCGTCGCGGGCCGCGGAGATGATCTGCTTCTCGTACTGCGGATAACGTTGCGCCAGATCGGCTGCGCTGGCGAAGGACTTGGTGAGCGCGGTCTGCGTCTGCGAGGTCACCTGCTCGGCGTTCGGTGAGCCCTGGATACTCTCGGTCAGCGCCTTGGCATATCCGGCGGTGAGGATGGCACCGAGGATGGATTGCATGATGGCACCACCGAGGTCGCGTTGCAGGTCGGAGGTGCTCGACGCCATGCCGGCCCGCGACACCGGCACCGAACCGGTCAGCGAATGCGACGCCGGCGTACCCGCGAAACCCACACCGGCCCCGATCAGGACGTAGGCCGCGATCACCGACCACATCGAGGCGGTGTCACCCCACAGGGTCAGCGAGATCAGCAATCCGCCGATGATGAACCCGTAACCGATGAGCAGAGTGAATCGGGATCCGATGGACTCCACCAGCTTCGCCGACTGCGGCGCGACGACGATCATCGCCGCGGCGGCGGGCAGGGCGAGGGCACCGGCCGCCAGCGTCGAGTAGCCGAGGACGTTCTGCAGGTACTGCTGACCGATGAACATCGCACCCATCAGGGTGCCGAAGACGACGATGCCACCGACCGCGGCGACCCAGAATGTCGGGCGTTTGGCGATGCGGAAATCGTAGAGCGGCACCTTGATTCGCAGTTGTCGCCATACGAAGACCAGAGCGGTGATGGCGGCGACTGCCGCGAGGGTCCACACCGCCGTCGTCATGTCGCCCATCGGGGCGAAGTTGATGGCCAGCACGGTGGCGCCGACGAACACGATCGAGAGCACACCACCGAGGTTGTCGACGGCGACGGCCTGATCACCCCCGTCACGGGGCACCAGGAACCACGCCGAGGCGAGGGCCACCACCGCCAGCGGCAGGGTGACGAGGAAGACCGAATGCCAATCGAACTTCTCCAGCAACGCACCGGACAGGACCGGTCCGGTCGCCGAGATCGCCCCACCGAGCGCCGACCAGGCGGCGATGGCCTTGGTGCGGCGGGCCCCGGTCCACAACGCGGTGATGATCGCCAGCGTCGTCGGATAGGCCAGGCCGGCGGAGATGCCGCCGAGGACACGGGCGCAGAACAGGACGTTGGGGTCGGTCGCGAAACCGGCGATCAACGATGCCGGCAAGGTCAGCACCATGCCGTAGATCAGCAGCCGTTTGCGACCGAACCGGTCGCCGAGGACACCGAAGTACAGCACGGATGCGGCCAGACCGAGCGAGTAGCCCACCGCGATCAGGTTCAGCTGGGTGGAACTGGCGTCGAGTGCCTTGCCGATGTCCGGCAACGCCACATTGGCCACCGCCAGATTGATGTTGGCGACACCGGCGACGAGGATCAACGCCGTCAGCACGAGTCCTGCGCGGTCGGGGGCCGTCCCCTCGTCTTTCACGGTCACATCGGTCGAGGTCACTCGTCCACTCTACGATGCCCCGGCGGTCCCGGGGACGCATCACCGCAGGTCGGGCACAAACTCATCCGGGCGGTATGACCGCCGTCGGGTTCTCGCCCGTCGCGTTCTATCGGTGGGTGAACTTCGGCTCACGCTTCTCGACGAAGGCCGCCATTCCCTCGGTCTGATCGTCGGTGGCGAAGGTCGAGTAGAACAATGCCCGCTCGGCGCGGACTCCCTCGGTGAGGCTCGACTCGAAGGCGCGGTTGACCGCATCCTTGGCCAGTGCGGTGGCGATGGCCGACTTGGCGGCGATGGTCGCGGCGACCTCGAGTGCGGTGTCGAGTGCCTCCTCGGTGGGCACGACGCGGCTGACCAGCCCGAGGCGTTCGGCCTCGTCGACCTTCATCTGCCGGCCGGTCAGCACCATGTCCATCGCCTTGGCCTTGCCGACGGCGCGGGTCAGGCGCTGCGAGCCACCGATACCGGGGATGACACCGAGGTTGATCTCCGGTTGCCCGAAGACCGCGTTCTCGCCAGCGATGATGGTGTCGCACAACATCGCCAGTTCGCAACCACCGCCGAGGGCGTATCCGGTGACGGCGGCGATGATCGGGGTGCGCAGCCGCGACAGTTCGTCCCACGCGCCGAAGAAGGATTCGCTCACGACGTCGGCGTAGGTCTTCGACGACATCTCCTTGATGTCGGCGCCGGCGGCGAATGCCTTCGTCGATCCGGTGATCACGATCGCGCCGACGTCCGGGTCCTTGTCGAAAGCGGTTGCGGCGGCGACCACTTCGGTCATCAGTTCGGTGTTGAGCGCGTTGAGCGCCTTGGGCCGGTTCAGGGTGATGATGCCGACGCGGTCGCGGCGCTCGATGAGAATGGTCTGGGGTTCGGGGTTCTGCGTCATGGGGTGGTTCCTCGGTGATCGGGTCGGGTGGCTCGGGGCGGGTGGCTCGGGGCGTCAGGGACGGACGCTTGGGCCGGATGGTGCCGTCAGGCGTCGGCGGTGTCGAAGGTCAATTCCAGGTCGTCGGGCAGCGGCCGCAGGAAGTCGGCGACGAGGGCGTCGGTGACCTGATCGGCCGGTTGCCAGCTCGGGTTGCGGTCCTTGTCGACGACCTGGGCACGGATGCCCTCGGCGAGGTCCTTGTGCAGCAGCGAACGCAGCGACACGCGGTATTCGCGGCGCAGCGAGTCGGCCAGCGTGGACGTGGTTTCCGCGTCGCGCAGCGAGGCGAGGGTGACCGCCAGTGCGAGTGGGCTCTTGCCGGCGATCCGATCGGCGGTCGCGGTGGCGAACTCGGTTCCGACGGCGCGGCAGTTGCCCACGATCTCGGCGACGGAATCGGCGGCGAAGGCGTCGGCGATCCATGCGCGCTGCTCGAGGAGCGGGGCCTCCGGTGGCGTCACCGTGTACTCGGCGAGGGCATCGGCCACCGCCCGGTCGGCGAGTGCCGCGACGAAGTCGTCGAGGCGGTCGGCGGGAATGTAGTGGTCGGCCAGGCCGAGCGCGATGGCTTCGGCGCCATTGACGGGGGCGGCGGTGAGCGCGAGGTAGGTGCCGAGGTGATCGGGCACTCGGGCGAGCAGGTGGGTGCCGCCGACGTCGGGGACGAATCCGATGCCGACCTCGGGCATCGCGAGGCGGGTGCGGTCGGTGACGACGCGGGTGTTGCCGTGGGCGGAGATGCCCACGCCGCCGCCCATCACGATGCCGTCCATCAGTGCGATGTAGGGCTTGGGGTAGTCGGCGATGAGGTCGTTGAGCCGGTACTCGTCGTGCCAGAAGCGCCCTGACGGGCTGTCGGCGGCGTCGTGATCGGTGTGCTCACCGTCGCTGAGGGCGGCGCCGTCGCGGTGGATCGCGATGATGTCGCCGCCGGCACACAGGCCGCGCTCCCCCGCGCCGCGGATGACGACGGCGGTGACCGCGTCGTCGATCTCCCAGTCCCGGAGCGTCGCCTCGACCACCAGGTCCATCTCGTGGTCGAGCGCATTGATCGATTTCGGCCGGTTCAGGGTGATGATCCCCACCTGGCCGCGACGCTCGGTGAGGACCGAGGGTGGCGCCGCCTGCAGGTTCGGCGACTCCTGATTCGCTTCCGTCATGAACAGCCTCCTGGTGCGCGTGGACTCCCGCTTGGGCATCCCATTTAGTTGGATATCCTAGTTTCTTGTTCGGCACAACCCCGCGCCGGGTCCTGGTCGGTATTGCGGGACGTCTCCGTGGACGTCTACAGCCGTTCGGCGAGCCGACGCGCAGCCAATTGGACCGCTTCCCAGACGGTCGCGAACGGCGGTGCGTAGGCGAGGTCCATCTCGGCGAGGTCGTCGACGCTCATCGCGCCCCAGAGCGCGGCCGCGATGGTGTCGATGCGTTTGCCCGAGGCCTGCCCGCCGACGATCTGACCGCCGAGGAGGCGTCCGTTGTGGCGGTCGGCGATGATGTCGATCGCGATCGGTGAGCTCTCGTTCATGTATCCGCTGGCCGTCGACGAGTCGGTGATCAGCGAGACCGGATCGAATCCGGCGGCCGCGGCGTGACGGGTGGACAGTCCGGTGCGGGCGATCTCGAGGTAGGCGCTCCCGGCCCGGAATCGGGTGATCGCGGTACCGAGGGCACCGGCGAAACGTTCATTGCCGCCGACGATGTTGTATCCGCACACCCGTCCCTGCTTGTTGGCGTGCGTACCCAACGGCAGGAATGCCGGCCGTCCCGTCATCCGGTCGGTGACCTCGCTGCAGTCACCGGCCGCCCAGACACCGTGGCCGAGGTATTGGTGATCGTCGGTGCGGTAGCCGCCGAACTCCCCGACCGGCAATCCGGCCTCCGCGCCGAGGGTGGTGGCCGGGCGGACCCCCAATCCCAGCATCACCACGTCGGCGTCGAGTGTCCTGCCGTCGCGGGTGGTGAGTCGTTTGGTGCCGTCGGTCAGCAGCTCGGCGGATGCGATGATGTCGCCGGTGACGAGTTCGACCCCTGCTTCTCGGAGGGTGTCCGCGATGCGATCGCTCATCTCCGGGTCCAATGAGCTCATGACGGTGCTACGTGTGATCAGCGTTGTGGCACAGCCACGTTCGAGGAGTGCTTCGGCCATCTCGATTCCGATGTAGCCGCCACCGACGACGAGGCCACGACGACCTTCCCCGGCAGCCGTCGGGCCGAGGAGATCGAGCCAGTAGCGCGCATCATCGAGTGTCTTGGCGGCCTGCACGCCGGGGAGGAGCTCACCGTCGGCGTCGCGCGCCCAGTCGGGGATGATGGGTTGTGCTCCGGTTGCCAGCACGAGGGTGTCGAAACCGATGCTGTCCGGATGGCTTTCGCCGGTGAGGGCATCACCGATCGAGATGTCGACCTGTCGGGCGGTCAGGTCGATCCGCTCGGCGGTGACACCCATCCGTAGGTCCACACCCATGGCGCGATGCTGCTCGGGGCTGCGTGCACTGAGTTCGTCCTCGGAACCCACCAGTCCGGCAACGAGATACGGTATTCCGCACGCGGAGTAGGAGGTGTCCTGGGTTCGTTCGAGCGCGATCACCTCGATGTCACGGCCCGCTGCCCTGGCACTACGGAGTGCCTGGTGTGCGGCGCTCATGCCGGCGGCATCGGCGCCGATCACCACGATGCGTTCAGTCGTCACTCTGCGTCGCCTTCCGGTTGGTTGCCTTCTTTGTCGGCCGCCGAGGCGGCACTGCCTCGTGGAGACTCCCTGCCCGGGAGACCGGTGACCGCTTCCCGAAGGTGATCCTCGATGGCGGAGACTGCTTTTCGCGGGCGTGGTCGCGTCAGCGATTCGTAGACCCGCGCGGCGCGCACCCCTTTGAGTTCGAGCGGGACGACGCCGGGGTGGCGAGCGGCGAATCGTGGCATCAGGGCGATGCCGTGGTCGGCGGCGACGAGGGCCTCTATCGTGGTGAAGTCGAGCATCCGTTGTGTCACTCGCGGTGCGACACCGGTGAGGGCCGAAATCGACAGCAGGACATCGTCAACGGGGAAACCGCCTTCGACGCTGATCCAGTCGCGGTCGGCGAGGTCGGTCACGTCGATGGTGCGTCGGTGTGCCAAATCCGAACTGCCGGAAACGATCACATCGAGTGGTTCACGCATCAGCTCGGCGACATGGACACGAGGGTCGGTCACCGCGGGCATCCGCTCGTCGCGGTGCGTGACGACGATGTCGAAGTCGGCCAGGGCCGGTGGGGCTTCGGGATATCCGACGTCGAGATGAAACGCGGTGACGTCTATCCCGGACTCGGCGGCCTTGTCGAGCACCGCCGGAAGCAGCAGGGATGCACCGGAGGGGAACATCGCGAGTCGCACCATGGAGTGCCCGGAACTGTAGGAGGCCATCTCCTCCTGGGCGCGGTCGACGGCGGCGATGACCTCGTCGGCCCGCAACACCAGCGCCTGCCCGGCAGGGGTGAGGCGGATGCGCCGTCCGTCGGGCTCGAGGAGCTCCACCCCGGCTTCACCGGCAAGCACCTTGAGCTGCTGGGACACCGCCGACGGCGTCATGTGCATCGCCTCGGCCACCGCCCCGATGGATCCGCGGTCGGCGAACTCACGCAGCAAGCGCAGCCGACGGATCTCCATGGGGCCGATCCTAGTGCGCGCTCGTCGTCTGACGTCGCGCCCCCGGAGGGATGAGGTGTCGATGCGCTGCGCACCACCGAGGAGATGGCCGTCGAGCGTGGCGACACCTGTCGCCGGCATTTCTGATTCTCTATCGAATTGTCAAGGTACCGATGCGGTCCCGGCGGGGCCGGGTGCGGGTTGGTTGGTCTGGTGTCTATCGGTGGGCCAAGGATCGTAGGTCAGTCATTGCCCTCGGAGCAGTTCTCGCGTTGGTCGGTCGAGCACCCATCCGCCGGCCGAGTCCTTACCCCGCGGGCCGAGCCCCTATCTCGTCGGTCGAGCCCCGTTGCCCGCCGGTCGAGCCGGTGAGGAGCGCTAGCGACGAGCCGTGTCGAGACCTCGTTGAAGGCTGGAACCGAATCCTCATGCCGCACCCGGCAATCCATCCAACGTCATGGTCCTGCGGTGATAGGATCGCAACCATCGTCGTTGTGGGTCAACACTTTCCGGTGGGATCAACCAGGGGTGGTGGTCGGCTCCCATGATGACGTCCCATCCGTTATGGTGGACGTCGTCATGACAGGACGAACAGAGCAAAGCGCCGTTCTCCAAACAGGTTTCGCCGCCGTCAATCCAGTGGGCGATGTGGTGGGCCTGGGTCCGTGAGGGCGGTGCGCCGCACTTGATGCAGCCTTTGTCGCGGTGCGCCAGGGCGCGTCGTTGGGCCCGGTTGAAGAGTCGGATGGTGCGTCCGAGTGACAGTGGTACTTCGTCTTTGCTGACGATCATGACGCCGACGGTGGCGTCGCAGCAGAGTTTTCGGGCGGTGGCTTCGGTGACCGATCCCATGAACTGCAGGGATGCCAATGAGGGTGTGCCAGTGGGGATGGTGAGGTTGACCAGTTCGGTGGGCATGCG
This sequence comes from Gordonia oleivorans, assembly GCF_040044975.1. NCBI lineage: Bacteria > Bacillati > Actinomycetota > Actinomycetes > Mycobacteriales > Gordoniaceae > Gordonia > Gordonia oleivorans. Next base: position 85 of record NZ_JBDZDI010000016.1, on the reverse strand, counting down.
CGGTCCGTCGTCGCTGTGTTCGCCTGCGGCGGCGCGGGCGGCGGTGTCGAGGATGACCTCGAGGGCGTCGGCACGCATCTGACCT
>NZ_JBDZDI010000015.1:0-128152 GCF_040044975.1 Gordonia oleivorans | reverse complement strand
TGCAGTAGCTCTTGAAGTTTGCGGCCTTCCTTCTCTGCGACCTTGAGGTGATCGCAGAGTCCGACAAGCACACTGGCGTGGTGATCGACCAGGTTGCGGATCAGCAGGATGGCGTGCAGTGCGTGCTTTGCGTCCTCGCGGGTGAGGCTGCGGTTGGTGTAGTCGAGTTCGGATAAGAAGTCGATGGTGGTGTCAAGTTCCCCCGATGTCATGTTCACCACAGTACGCCTCGTTGGCGGTCGGCGCAAGGGTCAATTTCGTGAATCCTGTTGCTGTGCATAACGTTTGGTCTGTGGATAACTTGTTGTCGGCGGGATATTCTTGTCGGTGGGGTGTGGTATGGGACGTCGCTTTCGCGGGAGGTGTTGTGGTGGTGGGGGTTCCAGTCTCTTCTCACCTGGTCTCGACTCGGACTTCGCTAGCGCTCCGTCCGGCTCGACCGGCGGATTGGGGTCGGCTCGACCGGCGGGATGGGGTCGGCGCGACTGACGGGATGGGTCGATGAGAACGAGATTGGGTTGTTGTCAACGCAATTCGGAGCGCTGTCAACGGAAGGGAAAGCGCCGTCAACGAGATTCAGGGCGCTGTCAATGAGATTCAGGGCGCCGTCAACGTAGCCAAGAGCGCTGTCATTGATGAGGAGAGCGCCGTCACCGGCAAGATGCATAGCCCTCAGGCTTTGTCGGTGGGCGGGTGCACTATGGACGTATGCGTAGTCGACATCTCAGCACCGTCATCGCCGCGAGCCCACAACGGGTGTACGAGTTCGCCGCCGAACCGGACAACCTGCCGCGGTGGGCCGCGGGCCTTGCCACCTCGACGGTGACCAGGAGTGGTGACGACCTCTTCGTCGAGTCGCCGATGGGCACGGTGACGGTTCGCTTTGTCCGACACAATGATCTCGGGGTACTTGATCACGACGTGATCCTGCCGGGCGGGGCCACGGTGACCAATCCCATTCGGGTACTTGCTCATCCCGACGGTGCCGAAGTGGTCTTCACTCTTCGTCAGCTCGAGATGTCGGACGCAGAGTTCGACCGGGACGCCGAGATGGTCATCGCTGACCTGGCGAGGCTCAAATCGTTACTGGAACAAGCGAGGTGACCAGATCGGGGCAGGCGCTCAGCCGCGCGTCAGCACGAGGCCGGCGGCGAGAACCGCCACCGACGCGGTGTGCAGAACGGCGCGAAGGGTGTTCCAGCGCACCCACGGCACGACGTATTCCGACCATACCTGCTGCGCCGCAACAGGTTCGATTGTTCCCGCATGCGCCAGCCGGTCGTTCAGCGGAACATTGGCCATCCCGGTGACAAGAAAGGCGACCACGTAGAGGACGGCGGCGGCCAGCACCCACCAACGCAGATCGTCACGCCAGGTCAGGACGGTCCCGGCGATCGCAAACACCAGTCCTCCGATGAAGATCGCCAGGAAGACCGGATTGACGATCACCACATTGATCCGTTGCATCGCGACGATGGCCGTGCTAGGGCCGGTGCGGTCGAGGGCCGGCATCACCGCGTAGGAGAAGGCGGCGAAGAGGCCCGCGACGAGCCCACCGGTCACCAGGGTCAGTATCAGGGTGATCGCTCGAAGGATGGTCACGAGATCAACTCCACTACGACGCGGTGAGTGTTTCCATTATTCGAAGGCTCGATTTCATCATCGACCGTCTCGGGCAAGCGCTATCGTCGGGCAATGGATGCTCTCGGTCTGCTGTTGAACGGCCCCCGTGCCGTCGATCCGATGATCCTGCGAATGGTGATGACCGGCGACTGGGCCGTGCGCATCACCGATCGTGCCCCGTTGACCGTCGTCGCGGTCACCCGCGGCGACACGGTGCTGAGCTACGACGACGGCTCGTCGTCACCACTGAACGTCGGCGACGTCGCCCTCATCCGCGGCACCGAACCGTACACGATCGGAGCCACAGCGAACTGTCCGCCGATCGCGATCATCGATGAGAGCGGGCACTGCCTGGATCCCACGGGACGGCACAGCGTGGCCGAGCAGATGAGTTTCGGTGTTCGGTCCTGGGGTAATACGGACTCCGTCCGGGACACCGACACCGTGATGCTGGTGGGCACGTACCAAACCGGCACCGTCGGACGGCACCTGCTCGACTCACTGAACCGGATCACCGTCGTCGAGAGCCACGACGACCCGTTGGTCGCCATGACCGAGTCCGAAGCCGTCGTCGACGCACCCGGGCAGGAGGCCGTCCTCAGCCGACTGCTCGACCTCCTGCTGATCACCGCGCTGCGCCGCGCACTCGCCGCCGGACACGGTCCGGCCTGGGTACGGGCCCATTCCGATCGCGTCGTGGGCAGTCACTTCGACTGCTGCACAACAACATCGATCATCCGTGGACGGTCGCCTCACTCGCCGAACAGGTCGGGGTATCCCGGGCTGTGATCGCCCGCCGCTTCACCGAGCTGGTGGGCGCACCTCCGATGACGTACCTGGCGACGTGGCGGCTGTCGGTGGCGGCAGACATGCTCGACGACACCGACGCGACCCTGGACGTGATCGCCCGGCGAGTCGGCTACGGAAGCGCTTTCGCCCTGAGTACGGCGTTCAAACGCCGGTACGGCGTGAGCCCGGCAGTCCATCGACGACGGGCCACCGGCCACGTCCCGCACACCACGGAACAATCCGGACCCCAGTCCGGTTAATGGTGTCATGACCAAGAAGATCGGTTTTCTCTCCTTCGGACACTGGTCCGCCTCGCCGGGGTCGCAGACGACCTCCGGCGCCGACACCCTGCTGCAATCCATCGACCTCGCCGTGGCCGCCGAAGAGCTCGGCGCCGACGGCGCCTACTTCCGTGTTCACCACTTCGCGCGCCAACTCGCGTCGCCGTTCCCCCTGCTCGCCGCGATCGGCGCGAAGACCAGCAGCATCGAGATCGGCACCGGCGTCATCGACATGCGCTACGAGAACCCCATGTATATGGCCGAGGACGCGGGCGCGGCGGACCTCATCGCCGGTGGGCGGCTGCAACTCGGCGTCAGCCGGGGGTCCCCGGAGCAGGTCATCGAGGGCTACAAGTACTTCGGATACGTTCCGCCGGAAGGAGTCTCCGACGCCGACATGGCCCGCCAGCACACCGACGTCTTCCTCAAGCTGATCGACGGCGCGCGGTTCGCCGAACCCAACCCGTCCCCGATGTTCCCGAATCCCCCGGGCCTGCTCGGCATCGAGCCGCAGTCGCCGGGACTGCGGACGCGGATCTGGTGGGGTGCCGGAACCCGGGCCACCGCCGAGTGGACCGCCGAACAGGGCATGAATCTGATGAGCTCGACGCTGCTCACCGAGGACACCGGCGTCCCGTTCCACAAGCTGCAGGCCGAGCAGATCCAACGGTTCCGCGACAAGTGGGCCGAAGCCGGACACGAGCGTGAACCCCGAGTATCGGTGAGCCGCAGCATCTTTGCTCTCACCAACGACATGGACCGCGCCTACTTCGGTCGCGACCGCCACAGTTCGGATCAGGTCGGCCACATCGACGGCGGACTCGCCCGATTCGGACGCAGCTATGCCGACGAACCCGACAAACTCATCGAACAACTCCGGGAAGACGAGGCCATCGCCGCCGCGGACACCCTGCTGCTGACGGTGCCCAACCAGCTCGGCGTCGAGTACAACGCCCACGTCATCGAGTCGATCCTCACGGAGGTGGCGCCCGCGCTCGGCTGGCGCTGACGGTGCGGCGGGGTGACCTCGATACGGCCCTCGTTCCTCGGGCCACTCGGCCGGCGGGGCGTGGGTCTCCGGTGTGACGGTTCCGGCGTGACGCTACGGAGGTGACCTCGATACCGCCCTCGTTCCTCGGGCCTACTCGGCCAGCGGAGAAAGGGTCGCAAGTTGACCATGTAGCTTTCCTACATAGTTCATCCAGTTAAATTCGCTTGTCCTTCATCGATATGGGCTCGACGATGGCTGCATGACCACACGCGATCGCCTGCTCGGACTCACCGTCGTCGTCCTGTGGGGTCTGAACTTCATCGCGATCCGCGTCGGCCTCGATCACTTTCCGCCGTTCTTCTTCGCCGCCCTGCGGTTCGCGGTGATGGCGGTGCCGGTGATCGCGTTCGTCCGCTTCCCGAAGGTGCAGATGCGCTGGTTCCTGCTCTACGCCGTCGGATTCGGCTTCGGGCAGTTCGCCTTCCTGTTCCTGGCGATGGATCTCGGTATGCCGACCGGCCTCGCCTCCCTCGTCCTGCAGACCTCCGCGCCGTTCACCGTGCTCCTGGGCGTGGTGTTCCTGCGTGAACGTCTGGTGCCCGCCCAGGTTCTCGGCATCGTCGTCGCCGTCGCGGGCATCGTCCTCATCGGCGCCGACCGCGCCGGACACTCCGCGATCGGGCTCGGCATCGTGCTCCCCATGGTGCTGACCGTGCTGGCCGGACTGTCCTGGGCATTCGGCAACATCGGCAGTCGCCTATCCCAGCCGGACGACGCCCTCCGGATGACGCTGTGGATGTCGGTGGTCCCGCCCATCCCCTTCCTGCTGATGAGCCTGGCGACCGAAGGCCCCACCGCCGATCTCGCGTCGCTCACCTCGCTGGGCACGTCGTCGGGACTGCTCGCCCTGGTCGGGCTGGCGTATGTGGTGCTGCTCGGCACCATCGCCGGATCGGGTCTGTGGACGATGCTGATGAAACGCTACGAGGCCAGCCGCGTCGCGCCGCTGTCACTGCTGGTGCCGGTCGTCGGGATCAGCGCGTCCTGGCTGTTACTCGACGAGGTGCCGTCGTGGGTCGAGATCGGCGGAGCCGCACTCGTCATCGCCGGTTGTGCCGCCGGGGTGATCGCGTCGCCGCGCTCGCGGCCGAAGGCCGCCAGAACGCAAGAGCACGAGCTTGTCTCGTCAGCCTGACGTGAGCTCGACGATCTCGGCTGCCACATTGCGCCGCGCATCGGCCTCCCACAGCCGCCGCGCCGTCGCGGTGACATACAGATGATCGTGAGACAGCAAGTCCCGCAACACCTGTGCACGCCCGTTGCGGAACAGGTCGTCGGGGACCGCCTGATACTCGTCCCGCACCGCGTCGACGTACTCGCGGTACCGCGCCGGATCGGCACCCAGAATCCACAGATCCGCATCCGACAGCACGGCACCGTTGCGGTCGTCGGATGACGGGTCGTGGGTCCGGGTCAACTCGACGAGGCGGACCACCTCGGCGACGTCCGGGTCGTCGGCGGTGAGGAGGTCGGCGGCCAGGCGCGCCGACGCCCCCTCGTTGTCCTCACCGAACACCTCGTACACCGCGTCGTGAAACCAGGTGGCCAGCACCACCGGGCGAACGTCGAACTCCTCGCCCGATGCCGCCAGAACATCGAGCGCACTGAGCATTTCGTCACGATGCCGGGCATCGTGGTGCCGACGGTGTGGTTCATTCCAACGTGCGTCGAGGTCGGCGACGAGCCCGACCGGCATGTCCACCTGCATGGCGTCACGGTACCCGCGGCTCGCCCTGCCGGGTCATTCCGGCGACGTACTCCGCTCAGCTCAGCGCTGCCGCGATCGTCTCGTGGATGCGGGACACCGCCTGCCGCGCCGACGGACTGTAGCCCGTCATGTTGGCGAAACCGTGGATGAGTCCGCCGTCCCGTTCCAGGGACACCGAAACCCCGGCTGCGACAAGCGCATCCGCGTACGCGATGCCCTCATCACGCAACGGGTCGAATCCGGCCACCACCACGTGGGCGGGCGGGAGGCCGCTGAGATCGGTGGCCAACAGCGGCGACAGCCGCGGGTCGGTGCGGTCGGCATCGGCCGGAATGTAGTTCTCGTCGAACCAGTCGATCCGCGCCTTGGTGAGCAGGTACCCCGTGGCGAACTCCTCCCGGGAGCCACCCTCACGGTTGTGATCGGTGATCGGGTAGAGCAGCACCTGCAGTCGGGGCGTCACATCCTCACCCCGCACCTGCTGGGACACCACCGCCGCGAGGTTGCCGCCCGCGCTGTCACCGGCGACGACGAGGCGGTCGGCGGGCACACCCCACTCCGCGGCCTTGGACACCGCGAAATGCCAGGCGACCAACGCGTCGTCGACCGCTGCCGGGAACGGATGCTCGGGCGCCAGACGGTAGTCGACGGAGAGCACGTCGGCGCCGGTGTCGATCGCGAGCCGTCGGCAGTACCCGTCGTGCGTGGCCGGGGAACCGAGGACGAATCCACCGCCGTGGAAGAACACGATCAACCCGGTGGTGGTGACCTCGGCGCGGTAGCGGGTGGCGGGAATCGGCCCGTCCGGCGAGTCGATGGCGAGGTCCTCGACGACGGCGAGTGCCGGTGTCTTCTCGCCGCCGACCCCGGCGTTCACGACGAGGTTCCTGCGGGCGTGTTCCGGGGTGACCCCACCCAGATCACCACCCGGGATGAGCCCCATGACGACGGCGGTGGCGAGCATATCCGGGGCGATGTGCTCGCCGTCGGCGTTGACCGGGCAGAACCGCGCGAGGGTTCCCGGCACCACCGCCGGAATGTGGCCGATGCGACTCAAAGCCGCGCGGACCGGTCGTAACGGAAGCGGAAGTGTCGATGTCGTGGCCCTGCTCACACCCCGCGACACTACTCGCCGGTTCCGTCACGGCACCGCGCGCATCGCTGTGCCAGACTCGTCCACATGCCCGACCGCGACACCCCGTCATCGTCCGCGACGCGCGTCCCGCTGCGCACCTCGGTGGCCCTGGCCGCCGCCGCATCCGCTCGATGGGCCTCCCGCACCGCAGGCCGCGGAAAGGGCTCGATGATCGGCGGCCTGGTCGCCGAGAAGATCGACCCGAAGATCATGTCGCGCCTCGCGGCCGGCAAGCGGACCGCGCTGATCACCGGCACCAACGGCAAATCGACGACCACCCGGATGACCGCCGCGGCCCTCGCCGAACTCGGTGAGGTGGCCACCCAGGCCGACGGCGCCAACATGGACGCCGGGATCATCGCGACACTGAGCCTGCAACGCTCGGCGCCGGTGTGCGCACTCGAGGTCGACGAGCTCCACGTCCCACACGTCAGCGACGCCACCGACCCCGAGGTGCTGGTGATGCTGAACCTATCCCGCGATCAGCTCGACCGCGTCGGCGAGATCAACATGATCGAACGTCGGTTGCGCGCCGGGATCGCCAAGCACCCCGCGATGACCGTCGTCGCCAACTGCGACGACGTCCTGGTGACCTCGGCGGCGTTCGACGCACCCAAGGTGGTGTGGGTGGCCGCGGGTGCGAGTTGGGTGGGTGACTCGGTGAGTTGCCCACGGACCGGTGAGCCGATCATTCGCGGCGCGGATGGTGACTGGCGTTCCACCGGCGATGAGAACTTCCGTCGCCCGTCACCGGACTGGTGGTTCGACGACGAGAACCTGTACGGCCCGGACGGATTCACCTCATCGATGTCGCTGCTGGTACCCGGGCGCGCCAACCGTGGCAATGCCGCGCAGGCGGTGGCCGCCGCCGTCGTGATGGGCGCCGACCCGGCCAAGGCCGTCGCCGCGGTGCAGACCGTCGGCGAGGTCGCCGGGCGTTACGGCATCCATCAGGTCGGCAATCATTCGGTGCGCACGTTGCTGGCGAAGAATCCCGCGGGTTGGCAGGAGGCGCTGTCGATGATCGATCAGGACGCCGACGGTCTGGTCATCGCGGTCAACGGGCAGGTCCCCGACGGGGAGGATCTGTCGTGGTTGTGGGATGTGCGGTTCGAGGCCTTCGAGACCATGCAGGTCGTGGCCTCCGGTGAACGGGCCGCCGACCTGTCGGTGCGACTGCTCTACGCCGGCGCCGAACACACCACGATCGACGACCCCATGGCCGCCATCGCATCCTGCCCGCCCGGCCGGGTCGAGGTGCTCGCCAACTACACCGCGTTCCGCGACCTGAACACCGCCATCGAACGTGCCGAGCGCGCCCGGAAGGCAGAACAGTGAGCGAATCGACCCTGCGGATCGGCCTCGTCCTGCCCGACGTGATGGGCACCTACGGCGACGGCGGCAACGCACTGATCCTGCGTCAACGCGCCCGGATGCGCGGGATCGACGCCGAGGTCATCCAGATCACCCTCGACGACGAGGTCCCCGATTCGCTGGACGTGTACACCCTCGGTGGCGCCGAGGACTACGCGCAGCGATTGGCGACGCGGCACCTCACGCGCTACCCCGGACTGCAGCGGGCCGCGGCCGCGGGACGGCCGGTGCTGGCGATCTGCGCGGCCATCCAGGTGCTCGGCCATTGGTATGAGACCTCGGCCGGTGAACGCGTCGACGGCATCTCGCTGTTCGATCTGACGACGTCACCGCAGGCGACACGGAGCATCGGCGAACTGGTCACCGATCCCGTCCTCGAGGGTTTGACCCAGCCGTTGAGCGGTTTCGAAAACCACCGCGGCGGAAGCACTTTGGGTTCGGACTCGTCGCCACTGGGGCAGGTGCGGCACGGCGTCGGCAACGGGGTCGGCGACGGCACCGAGGGCGTGGTCAGCGGATCGGTCATCGGCACCTACATGCACGGACCGGCGCTGGCACGTAATCCCGAACTAGCCGATTTTCTCCTGGCCCGGGCCATCGGGACCGATACGCTTGCGCCGCTTGACCTCCCAGAGGTTGACCGGCTGCGCGCCGAGCGACTCGCCGCCGGCCGGCGGGGCTGAATCGGCACGCGACCACCAGTGCATCCGGCGAAACTTGGGGCATCGGTCCGCGCCGCAGATCGCGCAATCGGTTCCGGCACGGTAATGCTCATGTGCTGACTTCGGATGACTACATCGACAACGGTGATCCGCGCGCCCGACCATGACGACACCCTACGCTCTGCACCGATCACCGGACGGCGGTATGCCCGCTATGTCCCCTTTTCGGGTGAGTCAGCCCGCGCGCCGATCGTCGTCGGCAACCACCCGAACCGGGTGGCGTCGCGATCCCGTGGCCTCGGGTGCGGTGTTCTTGGGTGCAGTGGTCATGGGCGCAGTGGTCATGGGCGCGGTGGTCACCAGGCGCAGTGCCGGGCGCCGCGCGGCCGCTGCGTCCCGACCGATCGGCCTGCGCGTCTTGCGGAACTTCGCGCACCCGGCGAATCCGCAATGTCCGCAGTCCGATCCCGCTCGGTAGTGCTCGTGCATGGCGCGGGGATGTCCGCAGCGGCAGACGTCGTCGTCTTTTCTCATCGGCGGTCCCTTTCGTCGTCTCATCGCATCGGGGGTGTTCGATGTCCGCCTTCGACGTTGCCCACCGACACTGGCCCGACCCTGGCAGCCCCCGGTGGGTCGGCTGTCAACGCCGCAGCGTGGGCAGCCCCGCGATCCGGGCGGCGTCGACGATCACCTCGCGGAGCATCGCCGGCGTGAGGCGGCCGGTGAAGGTGTTGTGCTGGCTGACGTGATAGCTGCCGACGACGGTGAGGTGATCGTCGCCGTCGGTGATGACCGTGCGGGCGCCGTGACCGAACTTCGGTCGGGGCCGGGCCACGTCCCAGCCGAGGTCGGCGAAGGTCCGCAATCCCACCTGCCAGCCGAATCCCCCGAGCACCAGCACCGACCGTAGCGTCGGCCGCAGCAGGGCGAGTTCGGCGGCCAGCCACCGCGAACAGCGATCACGTTCGGCCGGTGTGGGTTGATTCTGCGGTGGCGCGCAATGCACCGGCGCGGTCATCCGCACCCCGAACAGTTCCATGCCGTCGTCGGCGGAGATCGCGTCCGGGCGGCTTGCGAGCCCGACGTCGTAGAGCGCGCGGAACAGGACGTCGCCGCTCTGATCGCCGGTGAACATCCGGCCGGTGCGATTGGCGCCGTGGGCGGCCGGCGCCAAACCCAGGATCAGCATCGCGGCGTCGGCCGGTCCGAATCCGGGAACTGCTCTGCCCCAATAGGTCTGGTCGGCGAACGCCGCGCGCTTCTCACGCGCGACCCGTTCCCGCCACGCCACCAGCCGTCGGCAGGCGCGGCATTCGACGATCGCGGCATCGAGGTCGGTGATGTCGGCGATGTCGGTGAAGGTGCGGCGCCTGCCCATCGCGGTCTGCTCAGTCCAGCACCCGGCATCGGTCCCGGGTGCGGTCGACGGCGAACCAGCCGCGTTCGAACTGTTGCCAGCGTTGCAGAAACGGTCGGGACTCCTCGCCGTCACGGGCGACGGCACGTTCGAGACGTTCGGCGGCGGGCGCACCGTCGAGCCACAGCGAGTAGGTGAGACGGTCGGCGATGCGTCGCCGCGCGGCGGACACCCCCTCGATCACCAGCAACGGTTCCCAGCGATACCAGATCCGGCTGCCGATCTCGGGGACGCCGTCCACCCACACACGCGGCCGGTACCGGTAGTCGCGTCGGCGGATAAAGGCATGCAGCACATCGGTTTCCAGCTCCGGCCACCACGCCACCGGGTTGTCCCAGGTGGCGAAGTCGTCGGTGCGGACCAGGACCACACCGGTACCGCGGGCCCGCAGTTTCGCGACGAGAGCGTCGGCCACCGTCGACTTGCCCGCCCCCGACGGACCGTCGATCGCGACGATGCCGGAGATCATCTCGGCGGCGAGATCGTCGAGGCGGGCGTCGAGTTCGTCTGGCAGTGGCGGTCCGGCGGTGCCGGTTTGACCGGATGCAGCGGCGGTCGCGGACACGGGCGGTCTCAGGCGAGCGCCCGGCGGCCCGACAGGGCGCGACCGAGGGTGAGTTCGTCGGCAAATTCCAGGTCGCCACCCATCGGGAGCCCGGACGCCAGTCGGGTGACGCTGAGCCCCGGGAAATCCTTGAGCATGCGCAACAGATAGGTGGCGGTGGCCTCACCCTCGGTGTTGGGGTCGGTGGCCACGATCACCTCGGTGACGTCATTGCCGTCGGGGGTGTTGGCCAGTCGACGCAACAGTTCACGGATGCGGAGTTGATCCGGGCCGATCCCGGACAGCGGGTCGAGGGCGCCGCCGAGCACGTGATACCGCCCGTGGAACTCCTTGGTCCGCTCGATGGCGTGCACGTCCTTGGGTTCCTCGACGACACAGATCGTCGTCGCATCCCGTCGGGCGTCCGAGCAGATCCGGCACAACGTGTTGGCCGACACGTTGCCGCATTCGGCGCAGAAGGTGACGTCGTCACGGACGTGACCGAGCGCCGAGATTAGCCGATCGATCTCCTTCTTCTCGCCGGCGAGCAGCGCAAAGGCGATGCGCTGGGCACCCTTGGGCCCGAGGCCCGGCTGTTTGGCCAGCTCATCGATCAGATCCTGGATCGGCCCCTCGTACACGTCCGCCTCAGCCGAGTCCGGGCAGTCCGCCGCCGCCGAGTCCGCCGGCCAGGGGCCCCATCTTCTCGCCCGCGAGTTCCTCGCGCTTGCGCGCCAGATCGGCCAGGGCGCCGAGCAGGAGATCCTGCAGTGTCTCGACGTCGTCGGGATCGACGACCTTGGGGTCGATGGTCACCGCGGTGACCTCGCCCGTCCCGTTTCCGGTGACGCTGACCAGTCCGTTGCCTGCGGTTCCGGTCACCTCGGTCGCGGCGATCTCGTTCTGCGCCTCGAGAAGCTTGGCCTGCATCTGCTGGGCCTGCTGCAGCAGCCCCGCCATCGGGTTCTCGCCGCCGGCACCGCCGCCGCCGAAGAGGGCACTCGGGTCGAAAGGTTGATTCACGGGATCCAGAGTAGTCGCCACGCTGCGGGGGCTCCGTGGGCGCGCCGGGTCAGCGCAGCAGACGCTCGACGTGATCGACGATCTCGTCGACGGTGTCGTCGCCGACCGGGGTGATCTCGAAGGACAGGTCACTGTCGCCGAAGAGGCGTCCCGCGCGGGGGGTCAGCACGAACTCCAGCCGGTTGTCGTCGACGCGTCGCCAGTCGACGATCGCGTCGTAGATCGGTGCGGAGGCGCCGGTGGAGATGCAGTACCGATCATTCGCGCGGTCGCTGCCCACCAGGTCGCGCTGGATCTGGAAGCACGCCATCGACTCGTCGTCGATGAATACCACCGCCTCACAGCCGAGGTCGGGGTGGCGTTCGTAGGAGGCCCGGATCGTCACAGATCGCAGGGTAGCGGGGAGGTTACCGCCCGTCGAGTGGGCGCCGTTTCCCGTCGAGTGGGCGCTGTTTCCCGTTGAGTGGGTGCTCTTTCCCGTCGAGTGGGCGCTGTTTCCCGTTGAGTGGGCGCCGTTTCCCGTCGAGTGGGCGCCGTTTCCCGTTGAGTGGGTGCTCTTTCCCGTCGAGTGGGCGTTCCGTCTCCACCCGCGCATGGGCGATATGCACACTCGATCAGATTCGACGCACACTCGACGCAGATCAGCGCCCACTCGACGGGAAGTAGCGCACACTCGACGCAGATCGGCGCACACTCGACGACGTCAGCGCACGCTGCGGCGTGACGTGAAGCGCCGGTGCTCACCGCTGATCGGGTCGGTGAACGCCAACGAGTACGCCACCAGACGCAGCGGCTGCGAGAAGTCACCGTGATCGGGCCGCGCGGCGAGGTCGGCGTCCACCTCCGGATAGAGCGGATCGCCGACGATCGGCACGCCGAGCGAGGCCATGTGCAGCCGGAGTTGGTGGGTGCGGCCCGTGTGCGGGACGAGGCGATAGACCGACCCGTGGACGGATCGTTCGACTTCGGTGATGTCGCTGATCGCGTTGACCGGACCGTCGACGACGCGTGCGCGCAGGTCCCCGGCCGTCTTCTCGATGCGATCGCGCACCGTCTGCGTCCCGGACCAGTCGGCCGGCGAGGCCAGAGCGCGATACTCCTTGTCGACGCGACGCGTGGCGAACAGGTCCTGATAGGCGGCCCGCACTTCGGGGCGGAGCGTGAACAGCAGCACGCCCGCGGTGAGGCGGTCGAGACGATGCGCCGGGGCCACGAGGTCCGTGCCGAGTTCTCGTCGCAACCGGACCAGCGCCGTCTGCGTCACATGCCGACCCCGGGGCATCGTCGCCAGGAAGTGGGGTTTGTCGACGACGACGATGTCGTCGTCGCGGTGGAGGATCGGCAGGTCGAACGGGATCGGCACCTCGTCGGGCAGGTCCCGGTAGAGGTAGACCGAGCTGTTCATGGTCGCCGGCGCGGACAGGTCGACCGGCATGCCCTCGGCGTCGACGACCTCGCCGCGGTCCGCACGCGCCTGCAGTGCCTCGTCGGACATATCCGCCAGCGACGGGGTGGTCCGAAGGCAATCGCCGATCGTCGATTCCGGCCCGGAAGGCAGCACCACGCGGGTGGCGTCGACCCCGTCGCGGGGCGGCAACGGCGACGGCCGTGACCGGCCCCGACGACGCGGGCGTTCGGGGATTACTTCTCCAGCCGGGTCTTGAGGTTGGCCAGCAGGGCGGCCTGGATCTTGGCGAGGCCCTTGGGTGCGAAGGTCTTCTCGAAGAAACCACCGATGCCACTGGCATTGCTGTTCCACGTGGTCGTGGTGGTGACGGTGCTACCCGCTCCGGCGGCTGCGACCTTGTATGTCGTCACCATCGTCGAGTTCTCGTCGCGTTCGGTGATGGTGTCCGGAGAGACGGCCACGGTGGCCTTCACGTCGCGCTGACGCTTGGAGGTGGCCTGCAGGATCCAGTGCACGACGGTGCCGTCGCCGTTGCCTCCGCTGATCACCGCGTAGTCGCGGTACTGCTCGGGCAGGATCGCCGGGCGGACCTCGTTGTAATCGGCGAGCGCGCCGATCACGGCGTCCGGGGTAGCGGCGATCTCGGTCGACTGGCTTGCAGAAATCTGACCCACGGGCCGGGCTCCTTCGTCAGGTATTGATTGGCGGGCATGAGGCTCAGGTCCTAGGCTAGCCAAGTGAGCTCTGCAGACTTGGAGATGGGGGCAGCGGCATTCGAGGAGGGCGTGGCAACCCTCCTGAACAGTTATCGCGCCATCCCTCCGCAGGCCACTGTCCGACTCGCGAAGAAAACCTCGAATCTGTTCCGGGCGCGGGCGAAGAATCCACACCCCGGCCTGGATGTGTCCGGTCTGGACCGGGTGATCTCCGTCGACGCCGAGGCCAGAACCGCCGACGTCGCGGGCATGTGTACCTACGAGAACCTCGTCGCCGCCACGCTGCCGTACGGCCTGGCGCCGAAAGTCGTTCCGCAGTTGAAGACGATCACGCTGGGCGGCGCGGTCACCGGACTCGGGATCGAGAGCACCTCCTTTCGCAACGGTCTTCCGCATGAATCGGTGCTGGAGATCGACATCCTCACCGGCGACGGCGAAATCGTCACCGCCACACCCACCAACAGCTATGCCGACCTCTTTTTCGGATTCCCCAATTCCTATGGCACGCTGGGATATTCGGTTCGCCTGAAGATCGAGCTGGAAGTGGTCGCGCCGTTCGTCGAACTGCGGCATGTGCGATTCACCGATCTCGCCGAACTGCAACGGACCATGGATGTCATCGTCGGCGACCGCACCTACGACGGCGAACGCGTGGATTACCTGGACGGCACCGTGTTCACCGCCGACGAGGCGTACCTGACACTCGGGCGCCAGACCGACGAGCCGGGCCCGGTCAGTGACTACACCGACATGGACATCTACTACCGGTCGATCCAGCATGCGCCGCAGGTGACACCCAAACGCGACCGGTTGACGATCCACGACTACCTGTGGCGCTGGGACACCGACTGGTTCTGGTGTTCCCGCGCCTTCGGTGCCCAGAACCCGCGAGTGCGTCGAGTGTGGCCGAAACGCTTGTTGCGCAGCAGTTTCTACTGGAAGCTGATCGGTTACGACCATAGGTTCAACATCGCCGACCGGATCAACGCCCGTAAGGGCCTGCCCGCCAACGAGCGGGTGGTGCAAGACATCGAGGTGCCGATCGAGAACACCACCGCCTACCTCGAATGGTTCCTGGAGAACATCCCCATCGAGCCGATCTGGTTGTGCCCGTTGCGCTTACGGGATGATGCCGGAGCGAAGGGCGGATCGACGGATACATCCAACGCACGGGAGGGTGAGCACACTCGGCGTGTTGCTTCCCGGCCGTGGCCGCTGTATCCGCTGGAGCCGCACCGAACATATGTCAACGTCGGCTTCTGGTCGGCGGTGCCGGTGACCCCGGGCGATCCCGGGCACGCCAACAAGCTGATCGAACGCGAGGTGGCCGAGCTCGATGGCCACAAGTCCTTGTATTCGGAGTCCTTTTACAGTCCCGAGGAATTCGATGAGCTCTACGGGGGCGAACATTATCGGTTGCTCAGAAAGCGGTACGACCCCAAGGGCCGACTGCTGGACCTCTATGCGAAAGCGGTGAAACGGCAATGACGACCTACAAGGACAGCGCGCCGACCAACGGCGTCATCACGAAAACCGATGCCACACAGGGCAAACTCAATCTCGCGCAGGTCTTCGAATCCATCATGGGCGGCAATCTCAACATACGGATCACCGCCTACGACGGCAGTTCGGCCGGACCCGAGGACGCCGAGTTCGGCCTCAACCTGAAAACACCGCGGGGAACCACCTATCTCGTCACCGCCCCCGGCGACCTCGGACTCGCACGGGCATATGTCGCAGGCGATCTCGAGTTGATCGGTGCGCATCCCGGCGATCCGTACGGAGCACTGCAGGCGCTGGCGTCGGACCTGGAGTTCAAGCGGCCATCGCCACTCGTCCTCGCCCAGATCGCACGCTCTCTCGGGATCGAGCATTTCAAGCCCATCGCCCCGCCCCCGCAGGAGGCCCTGCCCCGGTGGCGGCGGTTCGCAGAAGGCCTGCGGCACAGCAAGGCTCGCGACGCCGAGGTCATCCACTATCACTACGACGTCTCCAACACCTTCTACGAGTGGGTCCTCGGACCGTCGATGACCTACACGTGCGCCGTCTACCCGGACCACGATGCGTCGCTGGAAACCGCGCAGGACAACAAGTATCGGCTGATCTTCGACAAGCTCCGCCTCAAGGCCGGCGACCGCCTCCTCGACATCGGTTGCGGCTGGGGCGGAATGGTGCGCTACGCGGCCCGCCGTGGCGTCAAGGTCCTCGGCGTGACCCTCTCGGCCGAGCAGGCCGAGTGGGCGCAGCAGGCCATCATCGACGAGGGCCTGTCCGATCTGGCCGAGGTACGTCACAGCGACTACCGCGATGTGCCCGAGGCCGAGTTCGATGCGGTGTCGTCGATCGGCCTCACCGAACACATCGGCGTCGGCAACTATCCGGCGTACTTCTCGTTCATGCGCGACAAGCTCCGCGTCGGTGGAATGTTGTTGAACCACTGCATCACTCGTCCGGACAACGGGAAGAACATGCGTGCCGGCTCGTTCATCGACCGCTACGTCTTCCCCGACGGCGAACTCACCGGTTCCGGCAAGATCATCTCCAAGCTCCAGGACATCGGTGGCGTCGAGGTGATCCACGAGGAGAACCTGCGTTATCACTACGCGATGACGCTGCGCGACTGGAACCGCAACCTCGTCGAGCATTGGGATGAGGCGGTGGCCGAGGTCGGCGAGGGGACCGCCCGCCTGTGGGGTCTCTACATGGCCGGCTGCCGCATCGGCTTCGAGCGCGACATCGTGCAGCTGCATCACGTCCTCGGCGTCAAACTCGACGCCAAGGGCCGTCAGGATCTTCCGCTGCGCCCGTGGTGGGACGCGTAGTCACGCAGTCGCATGGCCCCAGCGGTCGAGTAGCTCTACTGGTCGCGTTACCGCGCCGCGTACGTCGATGACGTTGCGCGCGGCGGAAATACATCCGACGCACGACCATTGACAGCGCTCTGCTGTGCGTTGACAGCGCTCTCCCCCACGTTGACAGCGCTCTGGAGCGGATCCTCGGACCACGCAGACCATCAATCCGAGCGCTGTCAGTGCAGGACAGAGCGCTGTCAGTGACTGCGTAAGCGCTGTCAACGTCCGACAGAGCGCTGTCAGTGACTACGCGAGCGCCGTCAACGTCCGACAGAGCGCCGTCAGTCGTCGTCAGAGTCCGTGTTCGGTCGAGTCGATCGGCGTGGCACCCAATTCCGTCTGCAGCAGGTCGAGGGCGAGCTTGTCGGGATCGATTCGGGCGTCGGGTGTCGCGTTGTGGGCGTCGGCGACCATCTCGGCGCGTTCCGCGTCGGGGATCTCCTCGTCCGGTCGTGGCGGCTCCGGTTCGGGTTCGGGCTCGGGTTCCGGTTCCACAGCGACCGCCTCGGAGCCCGCCTCGGGTTGGCGGGCACGGCTCGGCCGTGCGTAGGTCTGCCGCTTGGCCGCGCTCGTGCCCTGCTGCGATGCGGTCGAGGTGGCCGGCGCCGCGGCGGTGGCGTCACGAAGGACGATGCGCACCTCGAGATCGCCACCGAAGGTCTCGCTCAATGCCTCACGGATGATCCCCACCGCGTGCTGCGACGACAATCGACCGACCAGCACCTCGATGGGATGCCCGAGAGTGACCGTGGTGCCGTCGAAATCGTCGACGACGGCCGCCGACAGCATCGGCTCGAGACTCTTCGACCGCGACCTGACTGCGGTGCGCACCTCTTGGAACCGCTTGCGCACGGTGTCGAGGTCGAGACCGGCCGATGGTGCCGGTTCCGGTTCGGGCGCAGGCGCCGGCACGGGCCGCGCCGTGGCGACGCCCGGCTCGTCCGGTGGCACCTCGTACTCATCGACGGGTTCGTCCGGCAGTGGGATGTCGTCTTCGGCTGCGACGGGCACCGGGGCCGGTCGCGGGCGTGACGGCGGTTGCGGCGCAGTCGGATTCCCACCTCCGCGCGGACCCGGCATGGAAGTGTCGGCTTCCGGCGCGGGAGCAGGGGCGGCGGCCCGGGGTTCGTCCGGCCGCGACGACTCGGGCTTCGGCGCCACCTCCACAGGAGTCGAGTCCACGGGCGTCGAGTCCACGGGGGTCGACTCCACGGGGGTCGACTCCGCCGGAGCCGGGTCCGGCTGTGCCGGTTGGACTTCGGGTTCCGGCCGGGCCACGGCTTCTGGTTCGGGTGCGGCCGCACGTTCCTCTGCGGCCTTGCGTTGCGACGGACGCACGTACTTCGGCGGCGGCTCGTCGGCCGGAGGGGCGGACACCGGCGGCTGCGGCACGGACGTCGGCGACACCGTCGGCGCGGAGGCCGCCGCGGCACCCGACGCTGCGGGCGCGGCCACGACCACCCCGGATTCGAGTCGTTCCAGACGCTGCAGCAATGCCGCGTCGTCGGCGGAGGTGGTCGGCAGCAACATGCGTGCGCACATCACCTCGAGCAGTAGCCGCGGCGAGGTGGTACCGCGCATCTCGCCGAGCGCGTTGTGCACGATCTCGGCGAAGCGGGTGAGTCCGCCCGGTCCGAGTCGTTCGATCTGCGCGGTCATGCGGACGAGCTGATCACCGGGCGCCTCCACCAGACCCCGAGCGGCTGCGTCCGGAACCGCTTGCAGCAGAATGAGATCGCGGAGTCGTTCCAGGAGATCGACCGCAAAGCGGCGTGGATCGTGTCCGGCGTCGACGACCTTCTCGACGACGGCGAACAGCGCGGCACCGTCGGCGGTGGCCAGGGCGTCCACGGCATCGTCGATGAGCGCGATATCGGTGACGCCGAGCAGCGCGAGCGCCCTGTCGTAGGTGACGCCCTGTTCACCGGCACCGGCCAGCAACTGATCCAGAATCGACAGCGAATCACGCGGCGAACCGCCACCGGCACGGATCACCAGGGGGTAGACGTCGGCGCCGACCTGAACGCCTTCCTGCGCGCAGATGTTCTCCAGCAGTCCACGCATCACCGGCGGTGCCAGCAGCCGGAACGGATAGTGGTGGGTACGCGACCGGATGGTCGGCAGCACCTTCTCCGGTTCGGTGGTCGCGAAGACGAAGATGAGGTGCTCCGGCGGCTCCTCGACGATCTTGAGCAACGCGTTGAAGCCCGCGTTGGTGACCATGTGGGCCTCATCGACGATGAACACCCGGTACCGCGACTCCGAGGGAGCGTAGAACGCGCGATCCCGCAGCTCACGGGTGTCGTCGACGCCGCCGTGGCTGGCCGCGTCGAGTTCGATGACGTCCAGATTGCCCGGACCGCCGGGTGCCAGGGCGACACATGACGCGCACTCACCGCACGGGGTCGACGTCGGACCCTGCACACAGTTCAGCGACCGCGCCAGGATGCGGGCCGAGGACGTCTTGCCACATCCGCGCGGCCCCGAGAACAGGTAGGCGTGGTTGATCCGGCCACTGTCGAGCGCGCGGCTGAGGGGATCGGTGACATGCTCCTGCCCCACGACTTGGGCGAATGTCGCCGGGCGATAGGTGCGATACAGAGCCACGCGTCGAGAGTACCGGCGATCACCGACAGTCCGATCCTCTCCCCCACAGGGTCCTCGTCGGTGAAGTTTGACTATTCGCATTTAACACTTACGGGCAATTCTTCTACTTGACACGGCGTTAAGTGAGTTCTAGGTTACTTGCCATCCGAGTTGTGCAGATCACAGTTCGGCACCGGACGAGATCCCCACCACCGAACCAGGCGTTGTGCGCCGGAGGTTGCCCAATGACCAGTAACCCGCTGACCAGTAACCCGCTGACCAGTAACCCGCTGACCAATAACCCGCTGACCAATAACCCGAGAAACCCGCTGACCGAACTCCCGAGGACCGACACCCCACCGACGGCCGTCGGTCGCGACCGTCCGGCGTCGGCGCCGCCGCGGGAAACGGGCTCGACGCCTCGACGTCGCCGGGCCACCGGGACGCTGGTTGCGGCGTCGGCGGCGGTGATGGTGGCCCAGATCGCCAATGCCCTGCCCGGCGCCCTGAACGGTGTCTTCCAGGAGACCTTCAGCACCGTGGTCTCCCAATTGACTTGGATCACAGCGGCATTCATGATCCCGGTGGTCGTTTTCGAGCTCACCTTCGGCGTGCTCGGCGACCGTTTCGGCCATCGCCGCATGGTCGTCGGCGGCACGGTCCTGGTGGCGGCGGGCTCACTCGTCGCCATGTTCGCCTCGACGATCCAGATGATGTGGGTGGCCTCGGCCATCAACGGACTCGGCGCCGGTGCGATCTTCCCGGCCTCACTCGCCCTCGTCGCGTCGGTCGCGACGACGGTGCCCGAACGGGTTCGCGGCATCGCCGTCTGGGCGGGCTTTCTGTCCGCCGGTTCGGCCGTCTCGCCACTTCTCGGCGGCGTACTCGCCGACCTCGGCTGGTGGCAGGGGTCGTACCTGGTGGTCGTCGTCGTGTCGATCCTCGCCGCCGGGCTGACCGTGGTTCTCGCCGCGGATTCGCCCAGACACCCGGACCGTCGCGGCGACATGTGGGGGCAGATCACCTTCGCCGTCGGGTTGATCGCCGTGCTGTACGGGCTCGTGCAGGGACCCGAGGTCGGATGGGAGGCCAGGCCGGTCGTCACCACACTGGCCGTCGGTTCGGTCCTGCTGGTCGCCTTCGTCGTGATCGAGTCCCGGGTGCGTAACCCACTGCTGGATCTCACCCTGTTCCGCAACCGCCACTTCAGCGTGTCCTCGCTCGTCGCGGTCGTCGGCATGTTCGCGTTCCTGGGCGCGTGCTACTCGACCAGCATGTGGCTCGGCCCGGTGCAGCATCAGAGCCCGCTGTACACCGGCCTGATGTTCCTGCTGTTGCAGGGACCCGCGTTCGTGTTGATCCCCGTCATCAGCCGCCTGCAGATGCGGATTCCGTCGCACCTGCTGCTGACCGTCGGTTTCGTCTCGATGGCCGCCGGGGCCTTCCTCGCGTCGACCAATGATGTTATGTCCCAGTCGGTTTCACAGTTCGTCCTGCCGTGCCTGCTGGTCGGCATCGGTTTCGCCTTCACCCTGTCGCCGATGTCCGCGGTGGCGGTGAACTCCGTTCCCCGCGAGCAGACCGGCACCGCGAGCGCGGTCACCAATCTGCTGCGCGACCTGGGCTTCGCCCTCGGTCCGGTGCTGGTCGGTGCGATCGCCCTGAGCACCGCGGGCACACAGCTGATGAACGGCCTGCAGAGCTCCGGGTTGGCGCCGGCCGACATGGGCCCGGCGATGGGCATCGCACAGGCCGGCGGCCCGATCGCACTGAACTCGATCCCGGCCGGCGCGCCCGGATCGGTGGCGCATCCGATCGCGCTGGAATCACTGGGGAGCGGCTTCGCCCACGCCTATGTGGTGGTCGGTGTCGCCGCGGTGGCCGCGGCCATCCTGAGCTTCGCCGGACTGCGTCCGGGCGCGATCCGCGAGGAGATCGTCGAACCGAACACCGGCGGGTTCCCGGCGACGGGCGTGCCGGCGGCCTGACCGGCCGCCGGTGAAACCGCCGCCATCGGCCGTGTGAGCTACGTGCTCACACGGCCGTCACGCTGGTGAACTGTTCCCGCAGTTGGTATTTCAGCACCTTCCCGGACGGATTGCGGGGCAGCGCGTCGACGAACTCCAGGCGCAGCGGCAGCTTGTACCGCGCCAACTGATCCGCCGCGAACTCGCGCAACTCCTCCAGCGACACCTCGTGTCCGGGGGCGGTGGCGATCACCGCGGTGACGGCCTCACCCCACTTGGCGTCCGGCAGACCGAGAATCGCGATCTCGGCGATCGCCGGATGACTGTAGAGGACGCTTTCCACCTCGGCAGGGTAGACGTTCTCACCGCCGGTGATCACCATGTCCTTGACGCGGTCGACGACGTAGATGTAGCCGTCGTCGTCCTCGCGCCCGACATCGCCGGTGTGGAACCATCCGCCGTCGTCGATCGCCGCCGCGGTGGCACCCGGATTGTTCCAGTAGCCGACCATCACCTGCGGTCCGCGCACACAAATCTCACCCGGTTGCCCCACCGCGACAGGCGAATTCGCCGCATCGACGAGTCGTACGTCGGACAGCGGCAGCACCTTGTTGCCGGCCGCGCCGATCTTGGCGGCGGACTCGTCGACGCTCATCACCAACGCCAGGGGTGCCGTCTCGGTGAGCCCATAGCCCTGCGCGAAGGCCAGGCCACGCTCGGCGTAGCGTCGCATCAGCGGTTCGGGAACCGGCGCACCACCGCACACCAGGTAGCGCAGCGAGGAGAGGTCCGCGGTCTCGAACTGGGGCACCTGACTCATGAAGAGGTACATCGCCGGAACGCCGAACATCGTGGTGACGCGGTGCTTTTCGATGTCGGCGAGGGCCGCCACCGGATCGAAGGACTGGGCCAGGACGATGTGTCCGCCCTTCTGCAGGGTGATCAGCGTGGTGACATTGAGGCCACCGATGTGGAACAGCGGTGCGGCGCAGTAACTGATGTCCGAGGAGTCGACGTCGAGGCAGAACAGCGCATTGACGTTGTTCCAGAACAGATTCCCGTGTGTGAGCATGGCCCCCTTGGGGCGGCCGGTGGTCCCCGAGGTGTACATGATCACGGCCACCGCATCGGAATCGGGTTGCGCCGGAGCCGAAATCGGCTCGCTGCCGGCGATGAGTTCCTCCACCGAGGCCCAGCCGCCCCGCGCGCCGACGGCGATGCGACGCTGCAGCGGCAGCGGTTCGTCCACGGCGTCGACGACCGCGGCGAGATCCGGGTCGGCGATCAGGGTGTGCGCCCCGGAGTCGTTGATGATGTAGGCCAACTCGGTTCCGGTGAGCCGGAAGTTCAACGGCACGAACGTCGCGCCGGCGCGGGCGGCGGCGAACATGGCGGTGAGGAACATCGGGTTGTTGAGCCCGAGGTAGGCGACGCGGTCGCCGGCACCCACGCCACCGCCGACGAGGGCCGCGGCCAGCCGGTCGATCCGATCGGAGAGGTCACCGAAGGTGAGCGTGTGGTCACCGAAGGTGATGGCGGGTCGATGCGGACCGATCGCGGCGCGCCGCGCGATCCAGGAGCCGAGATCCATGGTTTCCGGGGTGCTCACGCGGGTCATGACGATTCTCCTATGACGAGGGCTGCGCTGATGGGACGGCCACTCGGGGCCGCCGACGCTGACAGCGTAGAACGTAACCCGCATCACAGGAAGGGTTTCAGTGAATTTCGACTAACTCAATTTCTCGGATGACGATGCGGCTGTGACACCGGACGAATCCGGCACCGCGGACCGCCGCCCCAGCACCACGATGGTGGCCAGCACCGTACCGAGGAAGATCGCGTTGTAGGGGTACACCAGGAAGAACTGCGCCCAGGCCGGGCCGGTCTCGGCCTTGAAGAACAAACCCATCAGGTACGCGTCGGGCATCACGCGGTTGACGAACCACATCGGATACGCGAAGTGGGTGCGCCACGCGAACGCCACCAGCACGAGCAACACGCCGCCGGCTCCCGCGAGCATCCGTCGGATCGGCGAGAGATCGGTTCGCAGCACCAGGTCCACGCAGATCACCAGCACCGGGACGAACCACACCCAATGATGTCCCCACGACATCGGGGAGATCGCGCAGGAGGTCATGCCGACCACCGACAACGCCAAGAGCTCATGCCCGTTGCGGTGGGCGAGGACGGCCGCGGTCATGCCCAGCCCGAGGGCGATGAGGACCACCGTCAGCCACAGCAACTGATTGGGGGCGTCGGAATGTGCGAGGTTGGCGATCATGCCGCGCAGCGACTGATTCCCGAGGGTCTGGGGTGCCCCGACCCGGTTGGAGTCGAAGAGTTTGTCGGTCCAGTACGACCACGAGGCGCTCGGCAGGAAGACGAAACCGACGACCATGGTCAGCAAGAAACCACCCACGACCCCGGCCATCGTCCGCCATCGACGCAGCAACGCGTAATACAGCAGGAAGATCAGCGGGGTGAGTTTGATCCCGGCGGCGATGCCGGCACCGATGCCCTTGAGCCGTGACCCGTCGGGCCGGAGCAGATCGGCGAGGATCACCAGCAGCAGAAAGACGTTGATCTGGCCGTACCAGATCGTCGTGCGCACCGGTTCGAGCAGCATCGACACCGCGACCAGCCCGACGGCCAGGCTCCGCAGTGGCCACGTCGCGCGCCGCCCCAACGCCGCGAAGCACAACATGATGACGACGTAGAGCGCGACGATGATGCCGATACTCCACACGATCCGCGCGGCCTCGAAGGACATCCACGCGAACGGCATCAACACCACGACCGAGACCGGCGCATACGTGTAGTCCATCTGCCCGAGCAGTTTCGCGTCGTAGAGGCTGCCGCCCTCCCACACGGTCCGGGCGCCCTCGCGGTAGACGTCGAGATCGAGCTGGTAGTCGAACAATCCCCAGAACGGGGTGGTGAACGGCATGATCGCGTGCTGACACCACAGCGCGACCGCGGCGAGGATCAGTCCGAGCGCAACCAGGCCCACCTGCCGGGCGACGTGCGTCGGGGCGCGGCGCACCCGGTCGGTGGTCGGCTCACCGTCCGTCAGCATCGGCGTACCGGCACGCCCACTCCTCAGGAGTCGATCGCGGAGATCAACGTCTCCGTGGCGGCGAGCAGTACGCAGGTGGCGACGCCGTCCATCGCGACCTGGAGGTCATCGGTGCTGGGGAAGGTCGGTGCGAGCCGGATGTTGCGGTCGTGCGGATCGTTCTTGTACGGGAAGGCCGAGCCCGCGCCGGTCAACGCGATACCGGCCTCCTTCGCCAGGGCGATGGTCCGCTTGGCGGCACCGTCGATGACGTCGAGGTTGATGAAGTAGCCACCCTCGGGTTCCGACCAGGTTGCGACCTTCGATTCGGCGAGCCGGTCGGCGAGGATGTCGAGGACCATCGCGAACTTCGGCGCGAGGATCTCGCGGTGCCGGGCCATGTGGGCGCGCACACCGTCGGCGTCGCCGAAGAACTTCGCGTGGCGCAGCTGATTGATCTTGTCCGGGCCGATGGTGGCGAAGCCGACGTTCTTGACGAACCAGTCGACGTTGGCCTTCGACGACCCGAAGAAAGCGACGCCGGCACCGGCGAAGGTGATCTTCGACGTCGAGCCGAGCACGTACACGCGGTTCGGATTCCCGGCCTCGGCGGCCCAGTCGAGCACCGGGAACGGTGGCGGCGGGGCGTCGACGAGGGTGTGCACCGCATACGCGTTGTCCCAGAAGATGCGGAAATCGTCGGCCGCGGGCATCGACAGCAGCGCACGGGTGACCTCTTCGCTGAAGGTCACGCCGGTCGGATTGGAGTAGGTGGGGACCGCCCACATGCCCTTGATGCTCGGGTCGGCGGCGAGGAGTTCGGCACACACCGCGACGTCCGGGCCGTCGGGGTTCATCGGCACGGTGATCATCTCGATGCCGTACTGCTCGGTGATCGCGAAGTGGCGGTCATAACCGGGCGCGGGGCACAGGAACTTGACCGGTCCCGAGCCCCACGGCTGCGCCGAATCCGCGGTGCCCTTGAGCAGGCCGAAGGTCACCAGGTGATGCATCAGGTCGAGGCTGGCGTTGCCGAAGGCGATGAGATTCGCCGGGTCGACGGCGAGGAGTTCACCGAAGATCGCGCGGAGTTCCGGAAGTCCGGTCAGGCCCCCGTAGTTGCGGGTGTCGGTGCCGTCGGCGGCCTTGTATTCGTCACCGGGCAACGCGAGCAGTTCGTTGGACAGGTCGAGTTGTTCGGGCGCCGGTTTGCCGCGGGTGAGATCGAGTTTCAGCCCGGCCGCGCAGAGCGCGTCGTAGAGCTTTCGGAGGTCGTCCTGGGTGGCGCGGAGTTCGTCGGCACTCTTCGAGTGAAAGTTCAACGCGGGACCTCTCGCGAAGCCGACGCATGGGGTGGGCGTCGGCGAAAGTGATCTGGTGTTGGGAGATCTGTAGGGGACCCCGCGCACCCGAGAGAGCCCGTTGACCCTTGCTGCCTTCCGGCCCTGGGGGAGTTCACAGGATGCACGCCGCGCGGGATCCGTCGTCAAGTGTAGCGAGTCGGATCGGGCCCGGATCACCACCCCCGAAACGGCGCCGGCAAACGGTCAAACCCGACCATTGCGGCATCGGCTGCGAGGTGGGTGACGCCGCCGTAGCGTCGGGCAGATCCCCACAAGGGATCGTTCACCGCACGACATCTCACCACCCCAGGAGATTGAGAACCCATGGCCTCTGTCGACCAGAAGGCGCCCGCGTCCACCGGGCACGGCTCGCTCGGATCGAGCCTCAAACCACGTCACATCACGATGATCTCCATCGCCGGGGTCATCGGCGCCGGCCTGTTCGTCGGCTCGGCCAACGCCATCGAGAAGGCCGGACCCGCCGTCCTCATCTCCTATGCGATGGCCGGCACGCTCGTCGTCCTGGTCATGCGGATGCTCGGCGAGATGGCCACGTCCAACCCCGACACCGGATCGTTCTCCGTCTACGCCGACCGCGCGCTGGGCCGCTGGGCCGGATTCTCCGTCGGCTGGCTGTACTGGTGGTTCTGGGTGCTGGTCATCCCGGTCGAGGCCACCGCGGCCGCGGCGATCCTCACCGACCTGATCGGTGGGGCGCAATGGATGTGGGCCCTGGCCGTGACGGTGCTGCTGACCGTCACCAACCTGGTCAGCGTCGGCAACTACGGCGAGTTCGAATTCTGGTTCGCCCTCATCAAGGTCGTCGCGATCGTCGCGTTCATCGTGATCGGTGTCGCCGCCATGCTCGGCTGGATTCCCGGGTCCGAGGTGAGCGGGATCAGCCACCTCTGGGAGCCGGACGGCTTCATGCCCAACGGTTTCGGCGCGGTGATCGCCGGCATGCTCATCACGATGTTCTCGTTCATGGGCACCGAGATCGTCACCATCGCCGCGGCCGAATCGCCGAACCCGGAAAAGGGCATCACCAAGGCCGTCAACTCGGTGATCTGGCGTATCTCGCTGTTCTACCTGGGCTCGATCTTCGTGGTCGTCGCCCTGCTGCCCTACGACCAACTCCCCGACGGGTCGTATCAGTCGGTGCTGCAGGCCATCGGCATCCCGGGCGCCGCGGTGATCATGGACATCGTCATCCTGACCGCCGTCGCGTCGTGCCTGAACTCGGCGCTCTACACCGCCTCCCGCATGCTGTTCTCCCTCGGCACCCGGCACGACGCCCCGTGGGCGGTACGACGACTGACCGGCAACGGTGTGCCGTGGGTGGCGGTCCTGCTGTCGATGGTGGTCGGGTTCGTCGCGGTGATCGGCAACTACGTGCTGCCCGACAAGATCTTCGCGTGGCTGCTCGCCACCAGCGGTGCGATCGCCCTGTTCGTCTACCTGACAATCGCCGCGAGCCAGCTGAAACTCGGACGGAATCTGCGGCTGGAGGGGCATCGACCGCCGGTCAAGATGTGGCTGTTCCCCTACCTGACCGGCGCCGTCATGGTGTTCATCGTCGCGATCCTGATCCTGATGATCTTCGACAACGACCAACGCCAGGCCATCCTCTTCTCCGCGATCTCCGCGGCGATCATCGTCGGCGCGGGCGTCGTGGTGCAGAAACGCAGCACCGATCCGCATCCGGTGGCGCCGGCGGAGGACTGATACTGGCGATCACGGACGAGACCGCCGATGAGAAAAGCCCCGGTCCCGCTGGATCGCAGCGAGGCCGGGGCTTCGGCGGAGGATAGGAGATTCGAACTCCTGAGGGCTGTTAACCCAACCCGCGTTCCAGGCGAGCGCCATAGGCCACTAGGCGAATCCTCCAACGTCGGTCGATGATACTGGTCGGGCGGTCGCAACCCAAACCGCGTCCACGACGACCACCGGTCCGGCTGACCTCACGACGTCGGAAAGTGCAGTTCCAGCGGAGATCCCGGGCCGACGCTGAGCGCCGCGAGCACCTCGGGCGTGATGCCGGGACGGAATCGGACGGTCGCCGCGTGGACATCCCGGCCGTCGCCGATGCCGGCGAGATCGACGTCGGCGATGTCGACGCGGCGCTGTGCGTCGGTTCCGTTCATGTTGGTCGTCGAGGTCGCCAGGCTCAGGACGCCGCGTCCGCGGTCCACCCGGATCACCGGATCGCTCAGCGCGATCTCGGCGAGGTGAAATCTACTGAAGGCGACGATGGTGCCCCGGTAGCGCAGAGTTCCGGTCCCGTGGCGGAGATCGTTCGAGGTCAGTGCGAACGTCAGGCGTCCACGGTCGTCGACACCGGCCCCGTCCGATCCGCTGATCCCGCCCGCCGCCTCTTCGGTCACCACACGGTGGAAGTAGGGCGAATAGGCCCAGACGAGGTTCCGCGGTGCCGGCATCGGGGTGTTCGGCCCGGGTTCGGTCGAGTAGATGATCGGCACCGCCAACTCCTGCGCCGCGT
Organism: Gordonia oleivorans; assembly: GCF_040044975.1. Taxonomy (NCBI): domain Bacteria; kingdom Bacillati; phylum Actinomycetota; class Actinomycetes; order Mycobacteriales; family Gordoniaceae; genus Gordonia; species Gordonia oleivorans. The sequence continues at coordinate 100,118 of NZ_JBDZDI010000015.1, read as the reverse complement.
TGTCGGCTCCGGCCGCACCGTAGGTGTACACGCCGTAGCGCGCGGCGACCGGGATGTCGGCAGGGGTGGAGGCCGTCACCTGGGCCCGGAACGAACCGTCGGCGGTCAACGGGACCCATTGCTGCCGAATGGTGCGACGCATGTCGAACGGCGCCGAGGGGACCTGCGCCAGCGCCGACGGTGCCAGCGCCCATCTCACCCCGGACCGGTTCGCTGCGCGCGCCGATTCGGGTGCGCCCGCCGACGGCTTCCAGTTCGGCGCGAAGGCACCGAAGGCGATGAAGGTGCCGTGCGGGACGCCCGGTGGTACCGGCACCGGCAGTCCGTATCGGTTGGCGTCGGGATCGAAACCGGTCCCGACCACCACCAGGGAGTCACCGGGATGGATCACCGTCGTCCCGACCGGCGTGACGCCGTCGGCGAGATACACCGCGATCTGGGGCCTGAACCCGGTGGCCGCCGACGCGATCCCGGAGGTGGCGGTGTGCGCCCCACACAGTCCGATCAGCAGGGCCACGATTCCGGCGATCACCGCACCGTTTCCCAGGGGGCGGGCGTCGACGACAGCACACCGGTTCCGTTGCATGAGGGCAGGCTAACCGACACTCCACGGGGCCGACAGGGCCCTTCGACCTGCGATGAATGCGTCATCTGCGCCTCGTGTCCGACCGGCGCACGTAGCCTCGGTCATGTCCTTGCCGTTGCCGTCGAGAGGGAAACCATGTCTGGTCCGTCGAGCCCATCCGTACCGATCGCCGTCCTCGGGGCCACCGGCGGCCAGGGCGGAGCCGTCGTCGATTCGCTGCTCACCGCTGGGGTGCCGGTGCGCGCGGTGGTGCGCTCCCCCGGCTCCGAGCGCGCCCGGGCGCTGGCCGATCGCGGCGTCGAGCTCGTCGTCGGGGACATCGTCAGCGGCGACGGCCTCACCGAGGCGTTTACCGGCGCGGCGGGCGCGTTCGCGTTGACCACTCCGTTCGAGACCGGAGTGGACGCCGAACTCGTCCAGGGCGACGCGATCATCGCCGCGGCCACCGCGTCGACGCTCCCCTATCTGGTGTTCAGTTCGGTGGCCAGCGCGAATCTGAACACCGTTGTGCCGCATTTTGATTCGAAGTTCCGGGTCGAACAGCGCCTGGCCGCCACCAGCATTCCGCACACCATCGTCGGCCCGACGTACTTCTACGACAACATCTTCGGCAGCAAGGATGCGATCGACGCGGGACTGCTGCTGATGGGGATGCCGACCGATCAACCACTGCAACAGTTGTCGCGTGCGGATCTCGGCGACTTCGTCGCGGCCCTGTTCACCGATCCGCAGGCGCACGTCGGGCAACGCATCGACATCGCATCGGATTCGGTGACGCCGGGTCAGATGGCGGCGGTCCTGTCCTCGGTATTCAACACCGAGATCCGCGCGGAAGCCTATGATCCGGAACGGATCTCATCACCGGACATGCGGGCGATGTTCACCTTCCTCGGAACAACCGGCTACTCCGTCGACATCCCGGCACTGCACCGCGATTTCCCGAGTATCGGGTGGCAGTCCTTCGCCGACTGGGCGGCAGGCGCATTCGGCTGATCGGTCATTCGATGCGGTTGCCCTTCTCATCCCAGTGTGCGGCGACCTTCTTGCTCGGCTGCACCCGCGGGGGTTCACCCGGCATCTTCGGATAGCTCGGCGGGTAGGGCATGTCACCGAGTCCGTCGGCGTCGTCGCGGTGCACCATCTCCAGCAGCGGCTCGAGACCTTTCCGGCGGTCGGCGATGTCGGCCATCGGATCACCGCGGCGCGCAACGAGATCCGGCACCGTCGCCATCGTGCAGTCATCGGGATGCACCTCGGCGAGTTCGGCCCAGGTGACCGGCGTCGACACCCGGGCGGTTGCGCTGCGCCGGACCGAATACGGCGAGGCCATGGTGCGGTCACGGGCATTCTGATTGAAGTCGATGAAGATCCGTTCGCCGCGTTCCTCTTTCCACCACGAGCTGGTCACCCCGTCCGGATCCCGGCGTTCCATCTCGCGGGCGATGGCGATGACGGCACGGCGGGTTGCGACGAAATCCCACTGCGGTTCGATCGGGACGAACACGTGAATACCCCGTCCCCCTGAGGTTTTCGGGAACCCGGTGTAGCCGAGTTCGTCGAGGAGCGGGGCGAGGATGTCGACGGCGACGCGTCGCACATCGTCGAAGTCGGTTCCGGGCTGCGGATCGAGATCGATCCGCAGTTGGTCGGGATGGTCGTTGTCGTCGTCGTGGGTGGGCCAGCTGTGGAAGGTGACCGTGCCCAGGTTGGCGCCCCAGACGATGTCGGCGGGGACGGTGGGGCGCAGGGCATCTCCGGTGCGGCCGGAGGGAAAGGTGATGCGCGTGGAGAGTACGTGCTCGGGACGCTTCTTGGCGATGTGCTTCTGGTAGATCTCGTCGCCCTCCACGCCGTCGGGGAACCTTTGCAGGAAGGTCGGGCGGTCGCGGAGTGCGGTCATGATGGGGCCGTCGGTGCCGTCATCGCGCGGCAGGGCCATCGTCCGGTAGTAGCCGACGAGATCGCGTTTGCGGCCGCCGTTCTCGCCGAGTTCCGGGAAATAGATCTTGTCCGGGTTGCTCATTCGGACGGCGATGCCGTCGACGTCGAGTTCCTCAGCAGGCGATCGCGAAGCCACCTCAGTCCTCCCCTTCGAGCACGTCGTGCAGGTCGTAGGTCAACGGGACCTCGAGTTGGTCATAGCCGCAGCTCTCGGGGTCGCGGTCGGGGCGCCAGCGCAGGAACTTCACCGTGTGCCGGAAGCGCCCGTTCTCCATCTGATCGTAGGCGACCTCGGCGACGAGTTCGGGCCGGATCGGAATCCACTGCCCCGACTTCTCCGACCGCCAGCGGGTGGGTTCGCCGGCGGCGGGTTTGTCCGGGTCCAGCCGCATCGGCTCGAACATCTCCTGCAGTTCGATGCGCTTGGCGTCGGTGAAAGCGCCTGCGCCGCCGATCATCCTGGGTTGTCCATCGTGGTAGAGGCCCAATAGCATCGAACCGAGTCCGGTGCCGCTCTTGTGGATTCGATATCCGATGACCACGCAGTCGGCGGTGCGCTTGTGTTTGACCTTGATCATCTCGCGTTTGTTCTCGACGTAGCGCCCGGCCAGACGTTTGGCGACGACGCCGTCGAGTCCGGCCCCCTCGAACGCCGAAAACCACTCCTGCGCCCGGACCGGGCTTTCGGTGACGCGGCTGACGTGGAACCGGCGATCACGCCCACCCGGGCCGATCGCCTCGAGCAGTGTGTCGCGGCGGGTGGTGAAGGGTTCGACGAGCACGCTGGTGGTGCCCAGTGCCAGCGCGTCGAAGCCGATGAAGATGGCCGGGGTGGTCTCGGACAGCATGGTGACCCGTGACGCGGCCGGGTGGATGCGTTGAGCCAGTGAGTCCCAGTCGAGGCGATGGGTGCCCTCGATCAGGGATGGCACCCCGATCTCGCCGTCGAGGACCACCTTGTCGGGCAGTTCGTCGCGGGCGGCGTCGACGATCTCCGGAAAGTACCGCGCCAGATCCTTGCCGCCACGGGACCCGATGACCACCTCGTCGCCGTCCCGAAAGAGCAACGCGCGGAAACCATCCCACTTGGGCTCGTAGGACCATTCGGGTTGGTCGGCGGGTTGCGGGGGGATGCCGGTGGTGGCCTTGGCGAGCATCGGCGCGATGGGCGGGTTCACGGGAAGGTCCACGGGTCCATCGTCGCCCACTTGTAGCCTCGGGGGCAATGATCAACAATCCCGGCGATTCCGGTCCCCCTGCGCCGGCCTCGGTGACACCGGCGGGACGCTTCGCGCCGTCCCCGTCCGGCGAACTGCACGTCGGCAACCTGCGCACCGCAGTGCTGGCCTATCTGTTCGCGCGGACCACCGGGCGACGATTCCTGTTGCGGATGGAGAATTTGGACCGGACGGCCGTCGGCGCGGACGCAAGGCAGATCGCCGATCTGCGATCACTGGGGATCGACTGGGAGCCACCGGTGGTGTATCAGACCGATCGGCTGGGGCGGTATCGGGAGATCATCGACGGGTTACGCGCGGCCGGTCGCACCTTCGAGTGCTTCTGCACGCGGCGGGAGATCCTCGAGGCGCCGTCGGCGCCGCACACCCCGCCCGGCGCGTACCCGGGCACATGCCGGCATCTGAGCCCCGAACAGCGTGACCTCAAGCGGGCCTCCGGTCGGCCACCGGCCATCCGGATCATCTCCGAGGTCCGCGAGTTCACGGTGACCGATGTGTTGCACGGCAGCTACACGGGTGCGGTCGACGACTTCGTGATCCAGCGGGGCGACGGCGCACCCGCCTACAACCTCGCGGTGGTCGTCGACGACGCCGAGCAGGGCATCGACCAGGTCTGCCGAGGCGATGACCTGTTGTCGTCGGCACCCCGGCAGGCCTATCTGGCAACGCTTCTCGGGCATGCGCCACCCACCTACGCCCATGTGCCGATGGTGCTCAACCCTGACGGTGTGCGGTTGAGCAAACGCGACGGTGCGGTGACGCTCGCCGATCTCGCCGCACGCGGCGTCGACGCCGCAACGGTTCTCGACCACATCGCGGCATCGGCGGGTCTGGCCGAGGCGGGTGAGCACATCGACGTTGTCACGCTTGCAGAGCGTTTCGACCCTGCCGCGCTGCCCCGGCAACCGTGGATCCTGACCGCGGACGAGTGGGACTGAACCGCCCCGGGGCCGCTCGGCCTTCCCGGGATCAGCCGGCCGTCGCGAGCAACCTCGTCAGCACATCATCGATGGAGAGCACACCCGTGACCCGGCCCTCGTCGACGACCACCGCAATGTGATTGCGGTACTGGCGCATACGACTCAACGCGTCATACACCGGAAGGGCCGGTTCGAGTTCGAGCACGTCACGCATGAGGTCACCGGCGGTGGCCCCGGTCGGCGCGTCGAGGCTGTCGCGCACATGCACCACGCCGCACACGCGATCACCCTCGCGCACCAGCAGGCGCAGATGCCCGGTCTCACGACCACGGTCCTGGATCTGCTGGGTGTCGGCGTCGGCGCCGACACCACTGGGCTCGACGAACGTCGCCATGTCACCGACCGTCAGCGCGGCGAGATCCAAAGCGCTGGTGAGATGTTCGCGGTAGCGCTCCTCGAGGGTTCCGACCATCGCCGAATGCTCGACGAGCTGCCGCAGGGTTTCCGGGTCTCCGCCACCGGCCACCTGGTCGACGGCGTCGACGCCGACCATCTTCAGCACCCGGTTGGCGAACCGGTTGAGCACGACGATCACCGGGCGGGTGAACCACATGAACACCCGCATCGGAATGGCCAGCAGCACAGCAGATTTCTCCGGATGTGCGATCGCCCACGACTTCGGCGCCATCTCACCGACCACCAGATGCAAGAAGGTGACGATGATGAGCGCCAGGACGAAACCTGCGACGTCGGCGATCCACAGCGGCGCGCCGATGTGCTCGATCGCGGGGGTCAGCCAGTGGTGCACGGCCGGTTTGGTCACCGCACCCAGTGCCAGGGTGCAGACGGTGATGCCCAACTGCGAACCGGCAAGCAGCACAGACAGTTCCGAAGCGCTGCGCAGTGCCGCCCGGGCGGAACGACTCGTCGACGCGGCATCCTCCAGCCGGTGCCGGCGCGCCGCGATCAGCGCGAACTCGACGGCGACGAAGAACGCGCTCGCGGCGATCAACCCCAGCGTGACGGCGACGACAACCCACGGATTGCTCATCGCTCGTCCACCTTGTCGCTCATCTCCACCGTGACCAGCACCGACGACGGCACCCGATTGGCGACGGACACCACCGTCGCCGTGACGAGCGGTTCCGAAGCGGGGGCGTCGTCGGCGAGGGCACCGGGGTCGGGTTCCACGGGCAGCTCGATCGTGTCCCCTTCGGCGGGAAGCTCGCCCGCCGACGCGATGATCAGACCACTGAGGGTTTCGTAATCACCTTCGGGCAGTTCGTGTCCGAGCGCTCGGGAGACCTCATCGAGGTGGGCGTCGCCACGGATCAGCCAACCGTCGTCGGTCTTCTCGATGGGTCCGGGGGCCAGTGGGTCGTGTTCGTCGTCGATCTCGCCGACGAGTTCCTCGGCCATGTCCTCGGCGGTGACGATTCCGGCGAAGCCGCCGTATTCGTCGATGACGACCGCCATCTCGTCGCGGGCCTCGGTGATCTGATCGAGGACACGAGGCAGCGGCAGCGTGGTGGGCACGATCACGGCGTCGCGCACCAGGTCGGCGGCGGTGCGAGCCGTCGGCGTCGGCGTGGCCGACCATTCCAGGACGTCACGCAGGTGCACGACACCCACGACGTCACCGGATTCGTTGTCGAGCACCGGATATCGGGTGTGCCCGGTGGCCATCTTGGTGCGCACCTCTCCGAGGTCGAGATCGGCCGGCACGGAGTCGACGCGCGGTCGCGGCACCATCGCGTGTTCGGCGGTGCGTTCCGGGAACTCCAGCACCCGATCGAGCAACTGTGACAGCTCCTCGGGTATCTCACCCGACTCGGCGGATTCGGCGACGATGTGTTCGAGGTCGCGCGGGGTGGCCGAGTGCTCGACGTCGTGCACGGGCTCGATGCGCAAGGCCTTCAGCAACAGATTCGACGCGGCGTCGAACAGCGTGATGACGGGTCCGAAGATCTTGAGATAGGTACTCGTCGACAGGGCCAGGCGGCGTGCCACCGGTTCCGGCCGGGCGATCGCGAGGTTCTTGGGGAACAGCTCCCCGAAGACCATCTGGATCACCGTGGAGAACAGCACGGCCAGCACGGTGCCGATGGCCACGCCGACGGTGACCGGGACACCGACCTCGTCGAGGACGTCACCGAAGCCCGAACCGATGAGAGGTTCGGCAACGTAGCCGACGAGGAGGCCGGTCACGGTGATGCCCAGTTGCGCGCCGGACAGCATGAACGACGTGCGGCGTGTCACGTTCAGGGCACGTTTCGCGGCGGCGTCGCCGGCCTCCGCCCGCGCCTTTGAGGCGCGACCGGTCGACGGCCATGTACGCGAACTCCTGGGCGACGAAGTAGCCGGTCAGAGCGGTGATCAAGAAGACCACCACGATGCCGATCAGGATTCCGAGCAAGGTCAGCAGCATGACGCCCCGCTCTCGGGGGTGGCGACCACGGCTCGGTCAGAAGAGGATGCCCCCGATTGGGGGCCGGATCGTCGGGGTTTCTTGCGTTTGCGCTGCGCGCGGGTCATCGCTTCTTTCGGTCGAGAGTGGACGTCGCCGGCTCGAGTCGTCCGGCACTGGTCTCAGGATACGCAAACCCAACGAATCGCCAGGGTTCGGAGTTCCCGGCGGGCGCTGTCAGTGGTTGCGGGGGGAGCCGGCGTAGTACCGGCCGAGGAAGTCGTCGCGGTAGGCCTGGTAGTCGCCGGACTCGATGGCGCGGCGGGCACCGTCGACCATGTCGATGATGAAGGCGACGTTGTGCAGGGTGGCCAGGGTTGCGGCCAGTCCCTCCTTGGCCTTGAAGAGATGATGCAGGTAGGCGCGGCTGTACTGCGAGGTGTAGTTGGTGACCTCGGGGTCGATCTGGCCGAAGTCCTTACGGAAGCGCGAGTTGGTGATGTTGACCCGACCGTCGCGGGTGTACACGGCACCGTTGCGGGCGACGCGGGTCGGCGAGACGCAGTCGAAGGTGTCGGCGCCGTTCTCGATGGCGGTGAAGATGTCGTCGGGTTCGCTGATCCCGAGCAGGTGCTTGGGCATGTCCTCGGGCAGTTCCTCGTTGACCCAGCCGACGATGGTGCCGAGGTTGTCCTTCTCGAGGGCGCCGCCGATCCCGAAGCCGCCGAAGCCCTTTCCGCCTGCATCGCGGTCGATGCGGGACAGTTCGGTGAGGTCGCGCGCGGCCTTGCGTCGCAGATCCTCATACTGGGCACCTTGGATGACACCCCACAGCGCCTGTTGCGGCCGGTGACTGCGTTCGGTGGAGAGTCGATTGTGTTCGGCCAGACAGCGAATCGCCCACAACCGGGTGCGTTCCAGCGAATTCTCCTGATACCCACGGGTATTCATCAAGGTCGTGAGTTCGTCGAAGGCGAAGATGATGTCGGCGCCGAGCTGATGCTGGATCTGCATCGACACCTCGGGAGTGAACCGGTGAAACGAGCCGTCGAGGTGCGACTTGAACGTCACCCCGTCGTCGTCGACACGCGACAGCCGTTCCTTGCCCTCGGCGATCTTGTGATCGTCCTGCTCGCCGGTCACGTCCATCGAGATGACCTTCTTGAACCCGGCACCCAGCGACATCACCTGGAACCCGCCGCTGTCGGTGTAGGTCGGCCCACGCCAGTTCATGAAGGCGCCGAGGCCGCCCGCCGCGTCGACGACGTCGGCCCCCGGCTGCAGGTACAGGTGGTAGGCGTTGGCCAGCACGGCCTGCGCGCCGAGTGCCTCGACCGACTCGGGCAGCACCGTCTTGACGGTCGCCTTGGTGCCGACCGGCACGAACGCGGGCGTATGGATCTCGCCGTGCGGGGTCGAGATGACGCCGGTCCGGCCGAGCGTCCCGGGCAGTCGGGTGCCGACCCGGTAGGAATGCGAGCTCACGCCCAGCATCTTCCCAAGAGGACGGCTCGGTCCCCAAACCGGACGCCGTCGGTACCCCAGACCACTGCGCCGGTTCGCTACGGTGAAAACCATGTCGCATCCCACTCGTCGCCGGTCCCCCCGATTCATCACCGCCCGAATTGTCGTCACCGGGATGGCCGGGATCGCCGCCCTCTCGCTCGCCGCGTGTGGCAGCGACGAGCAGTCGACGACGACGAGCACCGTCGCGTCCGAACCCGAGGTGACGACGCCGAGCACCAGCGTGCCGGTGGTCGCCGGTCCGAGCCCCCGGTCGCAGAGCAGGTCAAGCTCGGCCGCGACCTCGGCGGCCGTCGGCGGCACCCAGTGCGGGTCGGTGGCCGGCCCCGACGGGTCGCTGGACGTGGTGGTCCTCGCCGGCGACGTCGACTGCGACACCGCCAAGGAGATCGCCGACGAGTACAGCCCGAAGATCGCGACGGGTCGCCAGCAGCGGATCTCGGCGTGGACGTGCGGACCGTCGGAGGTCCGCGGTGTTCTCGCGGCGTGCCAGAACGGCGACAAGGTGATCGGCTTCATGCCGTGAGGACCACCCGCCACGCTTGACCCTCACGCGACGTGAGGCCCGAAGGTGATGATGTGAGCGAAGGACACACCCCGGTACGTCACGGTGAGCTGACCGTCGGCGCGACGGCCCGACTCGTCGGCGTGAGTGTGCGCACCCTGCATCACTACGACGAGATCGCCCTGGTGGTTCCGTCGGGCCGCACAGGCGCGGGGTACCGCATCTACACCGACACCGACGTCGAACGTCTGCACCGCGTCCTCACCTACCGTGAACTGGGGTTTCCGCTCGAGCAGATAGCGACCCTGCTCGACGATCCGACCGCCGACGCGCTGACGCATCTGCGTGCCCAGCGTGATCTGCTGAACGACCGCATCGCTGCACTACACCGGATGGTCGCGGCTGTGGAGGACATGATGAAAGCGAAGAAGAGCGGAATCTCGCTGTCGGCGGCGGAGCAGGCGGAGATCTTCGGCGACGACTGGCGCGGCGAGGAGTACGCCGACGAAGCGCAGGATCGTTGGGGCGACACCCCGCAGTGGGAGCAGAGCCGCAAGCGCACGGCGAAGTTCACCAAGGCCGACTGGCAGCGCATCAAGGCCGAGACCGACGCCTTCGAGGCCCGGCTGGCCGAGGCGATGCGCGGCGGGATCGCCCCCGGGTCGGCCGAGGCCAACATCCTTGCCGAGGAGCATCGCGCTTCCATCGAGAACTTCTACGACTGCGGATACGAGATGCAGGTGTGTCTGGCCGACATGTACGTCGCCGATCCGCGCTTCACCGAGCACTACGACGCCGCCGAGCCGGGATTGGCCGCCTATCTACGCGACGTGATCCGGGCCAACGCCGAGCGGCAGGGCTGACCGGCGGGGGCGGAGGTTGTCCCTACGGCCCCACCGCCCTTCGCCCGATCGGGACCCCCATCTCGTTATCTCGTTGGTCAAGCACCCTCATCCCGTCGGTCGAGCCCCTCATCCGCCCGTCGAGCCGACCGGAGCGCCAGCCGCCGCGTTGAGCTCCGTCGAAACGGAGGTCGTGTCCGCCGGGCCGAGCTTGTCGAGGGCGAGGTCGAGACCGCATCCCGCCGGTCGAGCCGGTGAGGAGCGCAAGCGACGAACCGTGTCGAGACTCGGTGACACAAGGCTGGAAATAGCCAGCACCCCAACCACATTCACGTATCCACACCCTGTGGATAGAAAATACTTGCGAGTTATGTAGGAGCCGTCTATAATAGAACACATACGCTATAACGGCTCTCTCGGGGGAGGTGACATCAGCATGACAGACACCACCGACACTCCCATGTCACGACCACTGCAGCTGATGCATCGACTCTCCGAGATCTTGGACGAGTTGGCCAGGACTCCGATGACCGCCTGCTCCGACCTCGAGGTGGTGGAGGCGGCGAAACTGTCAGAACAGATCGCCACCCGTACCCACTTCCAGGGCGACCGCGCGATCCTGGAAATCTCGGATCGTGGTGTGCACCGCAAAGTCGGCAAAGTCAGCCTGTCGAACTTCCTGAACTACGATCTGCGGATCGCGCAACCCACCATGCGCATCGCCCATATGAAGGCCACCGCCCGATTCCACGGACTGACCGGACAACCAGAGGAACCGAAATACCCGACCCTGTCGGCCGCGTATGAGCAGGGCTTGATCGGTCACACTCACCTGTCGGCGGCGTTGGAAGCCCTGGACAACATCCCCAACGCCGTACCCCATGACAAGAAGGTCGCGGCCGAAGCCACCCTCGGGGAGAAAGCCACCGAGCATATTCCGGCCGATATCACCAAGATGGGTGCCCGGATTCTGGCGCACCTCGACCCCGACGGGCAGTTGGTGGAGGAGAAGGAACGCCAACAGCGTCGCAACCTGTGGATCAACCAGTCCCGTGTCGATGGGATGGCGAAACTCAACGGGCACCTCCCCCCGATCACCCGAGCCCTGTGGGACACCATGCTGGACGCCTGGGCCAAGCCCGGGATGAACAACTTGCACGATCCGGAATCGCCGACCGGCGCGATCGGTGACGCCGACCCCGACATCCTCGCGGCGGCGGTCAAACGTGACGATCGTTCCCAAGCCCAACGCAACCACGATGCCATGCACGTGTTGTTGGTGTCGGCGATGAAAGAAGGAGTCCTCGGCAAAACGCATCGGGGTTTGCCGGTCGCGTTGATCATCAAAACCTTCCTGCAAGATCTGCTCGCCGGCGCCGGGTATGCCACCACCGCGTCTGGATCCACCATTCCCATCCCGGATTTGCTGAGTGCGCTGGGTGACATCAAAGACCCCAACGATCTGCAGCAGTTCCTGGCGGTGTTCTCCGACGCCATCGACCTCCCCCTGTATCTCGGGCGGTCCCGCCGCCTGGCATCCACCGAGCAGCGGATCGCGTCGTTCTCCCGCACCGGCGGTGAGGTGTGTTCGTTCCCCGGCTGCGGACAACCCGCCTCCCACTCGGAAATGCATCACGCCAAAGAGGACTGGGCCAACGGCGGGAAAACCGACATCACCGATCTGGCGCCGGCGTGCGGGCCGCACAACCGGATGGTCGGCCCCAACCCCGGCCAATACACCACCGGCATCTACGAAGACGGACCCCTCGCCGGACGGTGCTGGTGGCAACTCAACGCCGCACCCGGCATGCCCGACAACCCGAAGATCGTCAACGACCACCCCGACATCACCGCACTCTACGAGCAGAAACTCGACCAGATCCGCGACCAGATCCACAGCGGCGGCGACGTCGCCGATTGTGGTGCCGGCGCAACCGAACCCGCAGACACCGACATGGTCGACGCCGACGTGGTCGACGCCGAAGTGGTCGACGCCGAAGTGGTCGATGTCGACGTCGCTGACGATGAAGCTGACGCGGAGGGTGAGACCGAGTCGGTCGATTCTGACGCCACTGCGGCCGACATCGACGATCCGGCAAGTTCGGATGCTGACAGCGAGTCCGATCATGCGGACGCGGCAACGACCGTCGAGGCCGAAAGCGCTTCCGATCGTGGGGTTTCGAGTGACGATCACGCTCCGACCGCCGACTCGTCGACCATCGGCGACAGCATCGACAGCATCGACAGCGCCGACCACGGCGACAATTGCGAGTCCGGCATCGACGATCGGCCAGAACCTGAAACTGCCGTCGACGAATACGATTCAGGCGCAGCCCAATCCGATCCCGTCGAACCCAGGCCACCCGATCAGCCCAACGGGCCCGACGCCATAGGCGACGAGCACCCCGACGAACCTGGTGTCACCGGCACCGGGGAGATCGACCTGGTCATCTTCGACGGAGACGGTGTCCCGATCACCGACGACCCCGACGACCCAGCCACCACTGCCGGGCTGGAGCGTGCCTCACGCACCCGAATCCGCGTCCGCGACACGACCGCCGAGGATCAGGCTCGCGAACGTCGCATCCGTAGTGGCGGATTCCGTATCAGCCGCGTCAACCTCGAGCGTGAGCTTGATGAACTGGCCGCCATCGGCATGAACCCCCGCAACAGCCGGATCGAACGTGTCCTGGCCGCCCGGCTCCACCACCGGCTCGATACCTCCTGAGCCAGCCTCGCCCACCGGTACTGGCCTGGCCTCACGACCACAGAAACTGTTGTGCCGTGAGGAGTTCCAGCCTCGTCTTACGAGGCCTCGACACGGGCTTCGCTAGCGCTCCGCCCGGCTCGACCACCGGGACGGGACCTCGACCTCGATCTCGATCTCGATCTCGACAAGCTCAGCCCGGCGGACGCGACCTCCGTTTCGACGGAGCTCAACGCGGCGGCTGGCGCTTCGGTCGGCTCGACCGGCGCTGGGTGCTCGCCGCCGCTAACTCAGCGCGTCGGCCACCCGCTCGAGCGCGGCGACCCGGCTGCCCTTGACGAGCACGGCGTCACCGTCGCCGACGCCGTCGAGGGCGGCGACGGCCGCGTCGATCCCGGAGACGTGCTGCGCGGTGGTTCCGTACAGCGGTTCGTCGACGGCGATCACCTCGACACCGAGCGACTGCGCCTCCAGCGCGATGGCCTCGTGTTCGCCGGCCGAGTCGTCACCGAGTTCGGCCATCGTGCCGAGCACGGCGAACCGTCGACGCGCATCGAGCGCGGCGAGCGACCGCAGCGCCGCCGACATCGACGTCGGATTGGCGTTGTAGGAATCGTTGAGCACGACGAGACCCGAGTCGGTGGTGATCAACTCCATCCGCAACCCCGACAGCGCCGCACCGGCGAGACCGTCGGCCATCGCCTCCACCGGCACGCCGAGCCCGCCGGCCGCGGCCGCCGCCGCAAGGGCGTTGGACACCTGATGCTCACCCCGCGCACCGAGGTGCACGTCGGTCGATCCCCACGGCGTGTGCAACCGGAACGAGGCGCGCAACTGGGCGTCGACGCGGATGTCGGTGGCCGACACGTCGGCCGACGGGGTCATGCCGTAACTGAGGACCTTCGCCGAGGTCCGCGCCGCCATGGCGATGACGCTCTTGTGGTCGGCGTTGAGGACGGCGAGTCCGTCGGCGGGCAGGGATTCGACGAGTTCGCCCTTGGCGCGCGCGACCGCCTCGATGTTGCCGAACAACTCCAAGTGCACGCCCTCCACCCGGGTGACGATGCCGACGGTCGGCTGCGCGATCGAGCACAGGTAGGCGATGTGACCGATACCGCGCGCGCCCATCTCCGCGACCACCGCCTCGGTGTCGTCGGGCGCGTTGGCCAGGGTCAGCGGCAGACCGAGTTCGTTGTTGAACGACTTCTCGCTGGCCGCGGTGACGAAGGTGGTCGCCAGCAATCCGGCGAGCAGGTCCTTGGTGGAGGTCTTACCCACCGAACCGGTGACGCCGACGACCCGTTCGGGCAGGGTGCGGCGGACCAGTCGACCCACCGAGGCCAGCGCTGCGGCGGTGTCATCGCAGGTGACGGCGGTGGCGTCGACGCCTGCGCGGGGCGGTTCGGAGGTCAGGTAGGCGGTGGCACCGGCCGCGACGGCCGACTCGATGTAGTCGTGGCCATTGCGCTCGGCGACGATCGGGACGAACAGTTGCCCCGGCGACAGCGCCCGGGAATCGATTGCTGCGCCGTCGACGGTGATCGCGGGCCCGACCATCTGGCCGCCGACAGCGTCGGCGATCTCACTCACCTGCATGTGCACCCCTCAACGCTAGGACATCGGGCCCCGTATCGTGACACCCATGTCCTCTCCCCTGCTGCGTCTGGTGGTGCTCTACGGTGGTGCGTCCGCGGAGCATGACGTCTCCCGGGTCACCGCGGCCCATGTGATCGGTGCGGCCGATCCGGTGAAGTACGAGGTCGTGCCGATCGGAATCGCCAAGGACGGCACGTGGGTCCGCAACGACAAGGTGATCGCGTCGCTGAGCGATGGCACGCCGCTGCCGGGTGAACTGCAGATCGAGGGCACGACCGTCGAGCCGCTCACCGAGCTGCGGAGCCATTCCGACGCCGCCGTCACCGTCGTGCTGCCGCTGCTGCACGGCCCGCACGGCGAGGACGGCACCATCCAGGGCATGCTCGAATTGTTCGGTATGCCGTATGTCGGGGCGGGTGTGCTGGGTTCGGCGGTATGCATGGACAAGGCGATGGCCAAGGTCGTCGCCGCGCAGGCCGGCATCCCGCAGTGCCGGTGGATCGAATTCCGGGACGGGGTGGACGATTCACGGACCATCACCTTCCGCGCCATCGAGGAACTCGGACTGCCGGTGTTCGTCAAACCGGCCAACCTCGGGTCGTCTGTGGGCATCACCAAGGCCCACGACGCCGCCGAACTGGACACGGCGATCAATCTGGCGCTGCGCTACGACGATGTGGTGATCATCGAGGAGGCGGTGACCGGACGTGAGGTGGAGGTCGCGGTGCTGGGCAACGCGACGCCCGAGACGTCGGTGCCGGGCGAGATCCTGCCGGGCAGCGAATTCTATGACTACGAGGACAAATACGTCACCGGTGCGGCCCAGCTGGTGATCCCCGCGCCACTGCCGGAGGAGGCGGCCGCGGAGGTACGCGAGTTGGCCGCCCGGGTGTTCAGCGCGATGCGCTGCGCCGGGATGGCCCGGGTGGATTTCTTCTACGAGGAATCCGGTCGGGGCTGGCTCCTCAACGAGGTCAACACGATTCCGGGTTTCACTCCGGGCTCGATGTATCCGAAGCTGTGGGACGCCACCGGCCTGGCCTATCCCGACCTGATCGACCGCCTGGTCACCCTGGCGATCGATCTACACCGGCGGCGTTCGGGTTTCTCCACCGAACACTGATCCCCGGCCATCACGACATGCTCTCGCCGAGCGCCCTCGCCCGAAACACCCTGGCACCTCGGCGATTCGCCCGGTCGGTGACGTAGCATCGACGACGTGACCGGCACCGACGCGACAGCCCAGCCACCGTCGGTGCTGCGTGTACTGGTCTATTCCGACGATGCCGACACCCGCCGTCAGGTGATCAACGCGCTCGGCACCCGCCCCGATCCGGACCTGCCCGAGTTGAGTTTCCTCGAGGTCGCCACCGGGCCGATGGTGTTGGCGCAACTCGATGCCGGCAATGTCGACGTCGCCATCCTCGACGGCGAGGCGACGCCGGAGGGCGGGATGGGCATCGCCAAGCAGATGAGCGACGAATACGATCCGCGCCCACCGACGCTGCTGCTGATCGGGCGCACCGCCGACCGCTGGCTCGCCGACTGGTCACGCGCCGACGCCACCGCGTCGTTGCCGGTGGATCCGATCGAACTGCCGGCCACCCTCACGCAACTGTTGCGCGCCTCCGACAACCGCTGATTCGCCCCTGACCTGGGCATTGCCCACGCACGGTCGGGTCGGCTCGCAAAACTCCGTCAAACCTTCTCGACATCGGCGCCACCGCCGGTAAGGTTGTGGTGTAGCTCACATCAGCCCCAGCGCTGAGCACACGGAGGGTCCACCTGCCCATGAACGCGTACGTCCCGATTCTGGTTCTCGGGGCCATCGCTGTGGGTTTCGCGGTGTTCTCGGTGGTGATCGCCTCGGTGGTCGGCCCACGCCGGGCCAACCGCGCCAAACTTGATGCCTACGAATGCGGCATCGAGCCGATCGGCGGCGGGCAATCGGTCCTCACCGGGGTGAGACAGTCTGTTGTGCAACGTATTCCGGTGAAGTACTACCTCACCGCCATGCTCTTCATCATCTTCGACATTGAGATCGTCTTCCTGTATCCGTGGGCCGTCGCCTTCGACGCGCTCGGCTGGTTCGGGTTGGCGGCGATGGCGCTGTTCGTCGTGAACGTGTCGGTGGCCTACGCCTACGAGTGGCGCCGCGGCGGGCTGGGCTGGGATTGATGACCCGAATCCACCTGACGGACAGGGACATCGCACAGACGCGTGCGTTCCACATCGGCGTGAAGCACACAGGGATGGCACTGCGGTGCCAGATCCACGGGAGGTATCGGTAGCGAGCCTGGCACACCCCGTGCCGACCCGTCCGATGCGACGAGGAGGTGAAACGATGGGCCTCGAGGAGAGACTGCCCAGTGGTTTTCTACTGAGCACGGTCGAGGATCTCGCCGGATTCATGCGCAAGGGGTCGCTGTGGCCCGCCACCTTCGGTCTGGCGTGCTGCGCCATCGAGATGATGGCCACCACCTCGGGCCGATACGACCTCGCCCGCTTCGGCATGGAGGCCTTCCGCGCCTCGCCGCGCCAGGCCGATCTGATGATCGTCGCCGGTCGGGTCAGCCAGAAGATGGCCCCGGTGCTACGCCAGATCTACGACCAGATGACCGAACCCAAATGGGTTCTGGCGATGGGTGTTTGCGCATCGTCGGGCGGCATGTTCAACAACTACGCGATCGTGCAGGGCGTCGACCACGTGGTACCCGTCGACATCTACCTCCCGGGTTGCCCGCCACGACCGGAGATGCTGCTCAACGCCATTCTCGCGCTGCACGCCAAGATCGGCGAGATGCCTCTGGGCGTCAACCGTGAGGAGGCCATCTGGGCGGCCGAGCAGGCAGCGCTGCAGTCAACGCCGACAATCGACTTGAAGGGACTGCTGCGATGAGCGAGAAGCCCCCGTCGTCGCCGCCGCCGGCGTCCTGTCCGTCCTCGGTCGCGGGCCCGGCCGACGAGGTCATCGGTGTGCGTCACGGCCTGTTCGGGGTGCACGGCAGCGGCGACACGTCCGGCTACGGCGGATTGGTGCAGACGGTCACGCTGCCGGCGGCGCAGCGTCCGTACGGCGGATACTTCGACGAGGTCGTCGACGAGCTGGCGGCCGCACTCGAGAACTCCACCGGACCGGGTTACGACGCGGCCATCGAGAAGGTCGAGATCCATGCCGGCGAGATGACCCTCTACGTGGTGGCACGGCACCTCCCCGCGGTCGCGCTGACGCTGCGCAATCACGAATCCCTGCGCTTCGAATTGTGCTTGGGCGTCAACGGGGTTCACTATCCGCAAGACCATGGCCGGGAACTGCACGCGGTGTATCCGCTCGCCTCCATCACCCACAACCGCCGGCTGCGTCTGGAGGTCGCGGTACCCGACGCCGACCCGCACATCCCGTCCCTCACCGACATCTACCCCACCAACGACTGGCACGAACGCGAAACCTACGACTTCTTCGGCATCGTCTTCGACGGCCACCGCGCGCTGACCCGCATCGCGATGCCCGACGACTGGGACGGACATCCGCAGCGCAAGGACTACCCCCTGGGCGGAGTTCCGGTGGAGTACAAGGGCACACAGGTCGCACCGCCCGACCGACGGAGGTCGTACTCATGACCGATCTGGATCCCCGCCCGGGACGCACCACCCATCCCGAACGCTCCTACACCGTGTCCGGTCAGGACTGGGAGGAGATCGTCTCCGAGGTCGCCGCGCGTGCCGCGGCCCAACCCTCCCAGGAACGCATCGTCGTCAACATGGGACCCCAGCATCCGTCGACACACGGTGTGCTGCGTTTGATCCTGGAGATCGAGGGCGAGACCGTCACCGAGGCGCGCTGCGGAATCGGCTACCTGCACACCGGTATCGAGAAGAATCTGGAGTACCGCAACTGGATTCAGGGCGTCACCTTCGTGACCCGGATGGATTACCTGTCACCGTTCTTCAACGAGACCGCCTACTGCCTGGCCGTGGAGAAGCTCCTCGGCATCACCGACGACATTCCCGAGCGGGCGTCGGTGATCCGGGTGATGCTGATGGAACTCAACCGCATCTCCTCGCACCTGGTGGCCCTGGCCACCGGCGGCATGGAACTCGGTGCGGTCACCGCGATGTTCTCCGGATTCGGTATCCGCGAACAGATCCTGGACCTGTTCGAACTGATCACCGGCCTGCGGATGAATCACGCCTACATCCGACCGGGCGGTCTGGCCGCCGACCTCCCCGACGGGGCGGTCGAGCAGATCACCGAGACCGTCGACGCCATGCCCCCGCAACTCGAGTCGCTCTCGGACCTGTTGACCGACAACTACATCTGGAAGGCTCGCACCTGCGACGTCGGATACCTCGACCTCACCGGATGTATGGCGCTCGGCATCACCGGTCCGGTGCTGCGGTCGACCGGTCTGCCCCATGACGTCCGTAAGTCGCAACCCTACTGCGGATATGAGGACTACGACTTCGACGTCATCACCACCGACACCTGTGATTCGTACGGCCGCTACGTGATCCGGGTCCGGGAGATGAGCGAGTCGGTGCGGATCGTGCGGCAGTGCCTGGACCGGTTACGGCCCGGTCCGGTGATGGTGTCCGAGGCGGACATCGCCTGGCCCGCCGATCTCGCCCTCGGGCCCGACGGTCTGGGCAACTCCGCAGACCACATCGCCGAGATCATGGGCACCTCGATGGAGTCGTTGATCCATCACTTCAAACTCGTCACCGAGGGGATGCGGGTGCCGCCCGGCCAGTGCTACGTCGCGGTCGAGTCGCCGCGCGGGGAGCTCGGGGTGCACATGGTCTCCGACGGCGGAACCCGGCCGTACCGAGCGCATTTCCGCGATCCGTCGTTCACCAATCTGCAGGCGGTGGCCGCGATGTGTGAGGGAGGCATGGTGGCCGACGTGATCACCGCCGTGGCGAGTATCGATCCCGTGATGGGAGGGGTGGACCGATGAGTGAACCCGTCTTCGTCGAACTCGGTGTGGGCCCGGGTGAACCCGCCCGGGAACCGGCCGCGCACTGCCCGTCGACCCCCGCTCCGGCCATCGAATTCGGTGCGCCGGCGGAATATTCGTCCGAGGTCACCGACCGCCTGCGCACGCAGGCCACCGAGATCGTCGCCCGGTATCCGCGAGCGCGCTCGGCGTTGCTCCCGCTGCTGCACCTCGTGCAATCCGAGGACGGCCGGATCTCGCTCGCGGGCATCGGATTCTGCGCCGACGTCCTCGACCTCACCGAGGCCGAGGTCGCGGCGGTGGCGACGTTCTACTCGATGTTCCGCCGCACGCCGACCGGCGAGTACCTGATCGGGGTGTGCACCAACACCCTGTGCGGCGTCCTCGGCGGCGACGAGATCCTGGCGCGTCTGTGCGAACACCTCGGCATCGAACCCGGTGAGACCACCGCGGATTCGCGGATCACCGTCGAGCACATCGAATGCAACGCGGCGTGCGACCTCGCGCCGGTGGTCATGGCCAACTGGGAGTTCTTCGACCGGCAGACCCCGGAGTCGGCGATCGAGCTGGTCGAGGACCTGCGCGCCGGCGTCGAGGTGATGCCGAGTCGGGGAGACCGTGCGGTCGACGGATTCCGCGGGACGGCACGGACATTGGCCGGGGTCGGTGATGCGGCCTCATTCGAAGGCGACGAGACTCGCTCATCCACTGCCGATTCCGGCGATCAACCACGCGAGGACGAACCGTCCATCCCGCCGGTGCTGTCGCGGCACTGGTCCGAGACGGAATCGTGGACACTGCGAAACTATGAGCGGCACAACGGTTATCGCGGCCTGCGGGCGGCGTTGGAGATGGCGCCCGACGACGTCATCGCACTGGTCAAGGCGTCCGGCCTGCGGGGTCGCGGCGGTGCCGGATTCCCGGTGGGCATGAAGTGGTCGTTCATTCCGCAGACCTCCACCGACCGCACGCCCGATTCCGATGCGCCACCACACTATCTGGTGGTCAACGCCGACGAGTCCGAGCCCGGCACCTGCAAGGACATACCGCTGATGCTCGCCACACCTCACGCGTTGATCGAGGGTGCGATCATCGCGGCGTACGCGATCCGCGCCCGGCACGCCTTCATCTATCTGCGTGGTGAGGTAGTCGGAGTGTTGCGCCGCCTGCGTGCCGCAGTCGACGAGGCCTACGCCGCAGGGTATCTCGGGGGCAATGTCCTCGGTTCCGGTCTGGACGTCGACCTCATCGTGCATGCCGGTGCCGGCGCGTACATCTGTGGTGAGGAGACGGCGCTGCTCGACTCCCTCGAGGGCCGGCGCGGACAACCCCGCCTGCGGCCTCCGTTCCCGGCCGTTGCCGGCCTCTACGCGAGCCCGACTGTCGTCAACAACGTCGAGTCCATCGCCAGCGTCCCCGCGGTCCTGCGCAACGGGGTGGATTGGTTCCGAGAGATGGGTACCGAGAAATCACCGGGATTCACCCTCTACTCACTGTCCGGGCATGTGAACCGTCCCGGCCAGTACGAGGCGCCGCTGGGAATCACGTTGCGGCAGTTGCTCGACCAGGCCGGCGGGGTGCGCGACGGTCATCGGCTCAAGTTCTGGACGCCGGGCGGATCGTCGACGCCGATGCTCACCGACGAGCACCTGGATGTCCCCCTCGACTACGAGGGGGTCGGCGCCGCCGGATCGATGCTGGGTACCAAGGCATTACAGATCTTCGACGAGACCACCTGCGTGGTCCGGGCCGTGCTGCGGTGGACCGAGTTCTACGCCCACGAGTCGTGCGGTAAGTGCACCCCCTGCCGGGAAGGCACCTACTGGCTGGTGCAACAACTGCACGCCATCGAGTCCGGTGATCTGGACCTCGACGGGGTCACCGATGCCCTCGACGTCCTCGCCGACGTCACCAACAGCATCGTCGGAAAGTCGTTCTGCGCCCTCGGTGACGGTGCCGGCAGTCCGATCGTCTCCTCCCTGAAGTACTTCCGCGACGAATACCTCGCGCATGCCCGCACTGGCACCGAGGGCGGATGTCCCTTCGACCGCTGTGCCGCAACGGTGTTCACCGACCACCGCACGCCTCACATCCCGGGAGTGAACCGATGACCGCACTCTCCGATCGACCGACCGCCACCGAACACGCGGATCTGGTGAGCGCCACCATCGACGGCACCGAGATCCAGGTGGCGCCGGGAACCCTGGTGATCCGTGCCGCCGAGCAGGCCGGCATCCAGATCCCCCGGTTCTGTGACCATCCGCTGCTCGCCCCGGTCGGCGCATGCCGCCAATGCCTCGTCGAGGTCGAAGGCCAACGCAAACCCCTCGCGTCGTGTACCACCACCGTCACCGACGGTATGGAGATCCGCACCCAGTTCGGTTCCGACGACGCCGCCCGCGCCCAACGCGGTGTGATGGAACTGCTGCTCATCAATCATCCCCTCGACTGCCCGATCTGCGACAAGGGCGGCGAATGCCCGCTGCAGAACCAGGCGATGACCGCCGGTCGGGCGCAGTCCCGTTTCACCGGGACCAAACGCACCTACGTCAAACCGCTCCCGCTGTCGTCGGCCATCCTGCTGGACCGGGAACGCTGCGTCCTGTGCGCGCGCTGCACCCGCTTCGCCGATCAGATCGCCGGGGACCCGCTGATCGCACTGGCCGATCGTGGTGCGCTGCAACAGGTCAGCGTCGTCAACGCAGACGGTGAGGATGCCGGTTCCGGCGTCGCGTTCGATTCGTACTTCTCCGGCAACACCGTGCAGATCTGCCCGGTCGGCGCGCTGACCGGCACCGCCTACCGGTTCCGGGCCCGCCCCTTCGATCTCGTGTCGACGCCGAGCGCGTGCGAACACTGTGCGAGCGGATGCGCGCAGCGCGTCGATCATCGCCGCGGAAAGGTGTTGCGGCGCCTGGCCGCCGACGATCCCGAGGTCAACGAGGAGTGGAACTGCGACAAGGGCCGCTGGGCATTCGCCTACACCGCTACCCGGGACCGGTTGACGGCACCGCTGGCCCGCGACCGGCACGGCGACCTCCGCGAGGTGCCGTGGGCGCATGCGCTGCGCATCGCCGCCGACGGTCTGCGCGCCGCCCGCGGCCGGGCCGGCGTCCTGACCGGCGGACGTCTGACGGCCGAGGACGCGTACGCCTATTCACGGTTCGCACGAACCGTGCTGGACACCAACGACATCGACTTCCGCTCCCGCCCGCACAGCGCCGAGGAGACCGCCTTCCTCACCACCCGCATTGCCTCGCGAGCCGACGACGTCACCTATCGCGACCTCGACGCCGCGCCCGCGGTGCTGCTCGTCGGATTCGAACCGGAGGAGGAGTCCCCCATCGTCTTCCTGCGGTTGCGACGCGCGGTCCGTGAATCGCGGCAACGGGTGTATGCCGTGGCGGCGTGGCGTTCCCCCGGTGTCGCCAAGCTCGGCGGGACGCTGATCCCCACCGTGCCGGGTGGCGAGACCGCGGTGCTCGACTCCCCCGATTCCGCTGCGTTGCTGAGTGATCCGTCGTCGGTGATCCTGGTCGGTGAGCGCACGGCGCAGTCGCCGGGGGCCCTGTCGGCGGTCGTGCGGTTGGCCGAACGCACGGGCGTCCGCCTGGCGTGGATTCCGCGGCGTGCCGGTGACCGCGGCGCCGTCGAGGTCGGTGCACTGCCCACCCTGCTGCCGGGTGGCCGCCCGGTGACCGATTCCATTGCTCGCCAGCAGGTCGGCGATCTGTGGGAGCACCCGGTCCCCGAGACCGAAGGGCGGGACGTCGGCGAGATCCTCGCGGCCGCCACCTCCGGCGACATCGATGCCCTCCTGATCGGCGGGGTCGACCCCGCCGATCTCCCCGACCCTCGCGCGGCCGAAAGTGCCATCGAAGCGGCGAGATTCGTGGTGAGCATGGAGATCGCGCATTCGACGATCACCGAACGCGCCGACGTCGTACTGCCCGTCGCGGCGGCCCCGGAGAAGGCCGGGATGTTCCTCGACTGGGAGGGACGGGCACGTGCCTTCCCCGCCGCACTCGCCGACACCGGCCGCCTCCCCGATCATCGTGTTCTCGACGCCCTGGCCCAGTCCGCCGGCGTCGACCTCGGATGCCGCGAGATCGCCGACATCCGAGCACAATTGGCGCGATTGGGACCGTGGACCGGACCACGACCGGAGCCCTCACCGGTGTCGGCTCCGCCACGCCCGGCCACCACCACCGGCGAGGCCGTACTCGCCACCTGGCATCAGCTCCTCGACCGTGGCCGACTGCAGGACGGCGAACCTCATCTCGCCGGGACCGCACATCCGCCACTGGCCCGGATGTCGGCGACCACCGCGGCATCCATCGACGCGCGCGACGGTGACCGGGTCACGATCGGCACCGACCGCGGCGTCATCACCCTCCCGCTGCACATCGTCGAGATGGTCGACGACGTGGTGTGGGTTCCGACCAACTCGGAGGGCTCGCAGGTGCCCTCGACACTCGGGGTGAGCGCGGGAGCGGTCGTTCACATCGGTATCGCCACCGGAGGTGACGCATGATCACCGCAGCCACCGACTACCCGACCCTCGCCGACTTCGGGCACGACCCGTGGTGGTTGGTGCTCATCAAAGCCGTCGCGGTGTTCGGCTTTCTGGTGGCCAATCCGCTCGTCGCGATCCTCGCCGAACGCAAGATCATGGCCCGCATGCAGGCCCGCATCGGCCCGAACCGGGTGGGGCCACGCGGCCTGCTGCAAAGCGCCGCCGACGGCGTCAAACTGGCCCTGAAGGAGGGCATCACCCCGTTCGGCGTCGACAAGGTCATCTACTTCCTCGCGCCGATCATCGCCGTCGTCCCGGCGATCCTGGCCTTCGCGGTGATCCCCTTCGGCCCGATGGTGTCGGTCGCCGGGCATCAGACGCCACTGCAGCTCACCGATCTCCCGGTCGCGGTGCTGTTCATCCTGGCGATGGCGTCGATCGGGGTGTACGGGATCGTGTTGGCCGGCTGGTCCTCCGGCTCCACCTACCCGCTGCTCGGTGGGCTCCGGTCGACGGCGCAGGTCATCTCCTACGAGATCGCGATGGGCCTGACGTTTGCCGCGGTGTTCCTCGACTCCGGCACCATGTCGACGTCGGGAATCGTTGCCGGACAGCACAACTACTGGTACGGACTGGTCCTGTTGCCGTCCTTCGTGATCTATGCGGTGTCGATGGTCGGCGAAACCAACCGCGCCCCTTTCGATCTGCCCGAGGCCGAGGGTGAACTCGTCGGCGGCTTCCACACCGAGTACTCGTCGCTGAAGTTCGCGATGTTCATGCTCGCCGAGTACATCAACATGGTCACCGTGTCGGCGTTGGCCACCACCCTGTTCCTCGGCGGCTGGCAGGCGCCGTGGCCGCTGAGCCTCTGGGACGGCGCCAATTCCGGCTGGTGGCCGATCCTCTGGTTCACCCTCAAGGTCTGGGTGTTCATGTTCGTGTTCATCTGGCTGCGCACCAGCCTGCCGCGCCTGCGTTACGACCAGTTCATGAACCTGGGCTGGAAGGTCCTGATCCCGGTGTCGCTGACCTGGGTGATGGTGGTGGCGCTGATCCGCGCGTCGTTCCCCGTCAACGCAACGGTCCCACGCGCACTGACCTCGGCGGCCGTCGGGTTCGTCCTGACCGTCGCGTTGTTCTGGGCGGTGCGCCAGGTGATCCGGCCCCGCACCACCGCGGCCGGACCAGCGGTACCGGAACGCGCCGCGGCCACCTCGAAACCGCCACCGTTCGACGCCATGGCCGGCGGATTCCCCGTCCCGCCGCTGCCCGGGCAAGTCCGCACAGCCACCGCCACTGAAACCCCCGCCACCGGGACGACCGCCAAGGAGACCACCGATGCCTGACTCGCGGAAGCCCCCCGACCTCCTGAAGCCGCTGAGCGGCATGGGTGTGACGTTCTCCGGGATGTTCGCGCCGACGGTCACCGAACAGTATCCCGAGGAGAGACGGCCCACCGCGCCGCGCTATCACGGTCGCCACCAACTCAATCGGCATCCCGACGGCCTGGAGAAGTGCGTCGGATGTGAACTGTGCGCGTGGGCGTGTCCGGCCGATGCGATCTTCGTCGAAGGTGCCGACAACACCGACGCGCAACGATTCTCGCCCGGCGAACGCTACGGCCGGGTCTATCAGATCAACTATCTGCGCTGCATCGGCTGCGGACTGTGCATCGAGGCCTGCCCCACCCGCGCACTCACCATGACCAACGAGTACGAACTCGCCGACGACAACCGGGCCGACCTCATCTACGAGAAGCATCAGCTGCTCGCGCCGCTGGCGCCGGGAACCGAACCGGCGCCGCACGATACGACCGCCGCAGTGGCGGACGGAACGGCACCCACCGAGGCCGACTACTACCAGGGACGCGTGGATCGCGCCGGGCACGTGATCCCCGCCGACGCCGAGGCCACCCGGTGACTCCGTCCGGTGTGGTGCTCGCCACCGTCCTCGCCGACGCGTCGCGCACCTCCACCGGTGAGGCGGTGCAGTTCTGGGTGCTGGCCGTCGTCGCGGTGGCCGGTGCGCTCGGCGTCGTCTTCGCCACCAAGGCGGTGTACTCGGCCCTGTTCCTCGCGACCACGATGATCGTGCTCGCCGTCTTCTACATCGCCCAGGGCGCACTGTTTCTCGGTGTTGTGCAGGTGGTGGTCTACACCGGCGCGGTGATGATGCTGTTCCTCTTCGTGCTGATGCTGATCGGGGTGGACTCGTCGGACTCGCTGGTGGAAACGCTGCGCGGGCAACGCATCGCGGCGGTCCTCCTCGGAATCGGTTTCGGCGCGTTGCTGTGTGGCGGCATCGGCACCGCCACCGTCGCGGCGACCTCCCCGACGCCGCTGCCCACCGGCAACAATGCGGTGGCCGCGATCGGCGAGCTGATCTTCATCCGCTATCTCTGGGCGTTCGAACTCACCGGGGCGCTGCTGATCACCGCGACCCTGGGCGCGATGGTCCTGGCGCATCGGGAGCGTTTCGGCCCCAAGCGATCCCAGCGGCAGATGTCGATCGACCGGTTCAAGAAGGGCATCGACCAGACCCCGCTACCCAGTCCCGGGGTCTATGCCCGGCACAACGCCGTCGACATCCCCGCCCGCCTTCCCGACGGCAGCGCGTCGGCGTTGTCGGTGAGTGCGACCCTGACGCCCCGGTCACCCGGCGACTCCCCGGCCGGCGAGGCCGCCGAGACGGATCGGGGTCGACGATGAACCCGGAGAACTACCTGTACCTCGCGGCACTGCTGTTCGCGATCGGCGCGGCCGGGGTGTTGTTGCGGCGCAACGCGATCGTCGTCTTCATGTGCGTCGAGTTGATGCTCAATGCCGCGAACCTCGCCTTCGTCAGTTTCGCCCGCATCCAGAACAATCTCGACGGTCAGGTCATCGCCTTCTTCACCATGGTGGTGGCCGCAGCGGAAGTGGTTGTGGGACTGGCCATCATCATGATGATCTTCCGGTCGCGGCGTAGTGCCTCGGTCGACGATGCGGCACTGCTGAGGAGATGACGTGAGTACCGACGCCTCTGCGCACCTGCTCTGGCTGGTCCCGGCGTTACCGGCGGCGGGTGCGGCGTTCCTGCTGCTCGCCGGCCGCCGCACCGATCGCTGGGGACATCTGCTGGCGTGCGTCCTGGCGGTCGGATCATTCTGCGTCAGTGCCGCTCTCATGCTCGGCATGGTCGGCCGTCCGGCCGCGGACCGGCCGGTGCATCAGGTCCTCTACACCTGGCTCGACGTCGGGCCCGCCGACTCCGGCAGCGGTGGCCTGTCGGTGAGCATGGGACTCTACCTCGATCAGTTGTCCATGTGTTTCCTGCTGCTGATCACCGGGGTGGGCAGCCTGATCCACATCTACTCGATCGGCTACATGGCCGACGATCCGGACCGACGCCGATTCTTCGCCTACCTCAACCTGTTTCTCGCCGCGATGCTGATCCTGGTGCTCGCCGACACGTACCTGGGGCTCTATCTCGGGTGGGAGGGTGTCGGTCTCGCGTCCTACCTGCTGATCGGCTTCTGGCAGGACCGGCCGTCGGCGGCCACCGCCGCGAAGAAGGCGTTCGTCGTCAACCGCGTCGGTGACATCGGTCTGGCGGTGGCGCTGATGGTGATGTTCGCGACCTTCGGATCGGTGTCGTTCTCCACGGTGTTCGCCGGCGCCGAGCAGGCCGGTCAGGGCGTGCTCACCGCGATGGGTCTGCTGCTTCTGCTGGCCGCGTGCGGGAAATCGGCGCAGGTGCCGTTGCAGTCGTGGCTCGGTGATGCGATGGAGGGTCCGACGCCGGTGTCGGCGCTGATCCATGCCGCGACGATGGTGACCGCCGGCGTGTATCTCATCGCGCGGTCCAACCCGATCTTCGATCTGGCCCCCGACGCACGCCTGGCCGTCGCGGTGGTCGGTGCGGTCACCCTGCTGTTCGGGGCGATCATCGGTTGCGCCAAGGACGACATCAAGAAGGCCCTGGCCGCGTCGACGATGAGTCAGATCGGGTACATGGTGCTGGCCGCCGGACTCGGACCCGCCGGTTACGCGTTCGCCATCATGCATCTGCTGACGCACGGATTCTTCAAGGCCGGCCTGTTTCTCGGCGCCGGGTCGGTGATGCACGCGATGAACGACGAGACCGACATGCGTCGCTACGGCGGGTTGCGCAGCGTCATGCCGATCACCTTCGTCACCTTCGGGATCGGATACCTGGCCCTGATCGGCATCCCGCCGTTCGCCGGTTTCTTCTCCAAGGACCTCATCATCGAGGCGGCCTTCGGGGCGGGCGGCGCCCGCGGCGCGATCCTGGGCAGCGTGGCCGTCCTCGGTGCCGGGATCACCGCGTTTTACATGACGCGCATGATGGTGATGACGTTCTTCGGGGAGCGCCGTTGGGCCCCGGAGGCGCATCCCCATGAATCGCCGCCGGTGATGACCGCACCGATGATCCTGATCGCGATCGGGTCCGCGGCCTCCGGGGCGCTGCTCGTCGCCGGGCATGCGCTCGTCGACTGGCTGGAACCGGTGGTCGGGGAACAGCACAGCGAATTGGCCGTTCCGACATGGGTGTTGACGGTCGGGATTCTCGCGGTCGTCGGAATCGGGGTGGCACTCGGGTGGCGCGGGTACGCACGCACCCCCATTCCGCTCACCGCACCCGACGATGTCACCGCACTCACCGTCGCGGCGCGACGTGACCTCTACGGCGACGCTTTCAACGAGCGGGTCCTGATGCGACCGGGACAAACCCTCACCCGCGCATTGGATGCCGTCGAATCCGACGGCATCGACGGCGCCGGGGTGGGCATCGGCACCGTGGTCACCGCGTCGTCGACGCGAATCCGGCACTGGCAGAGCGGTTTTGTCCGCTCCTACGCCCTGTCGATGTTGGCCGGTGCGACGATCATCGTCGCCGCGGTGATGATGATGAGGGCGTGGTGACCATGAGCTGGTTGACGATCCTGTGGCTGGTGCCCGCCGTCGCCGCGGTCGCCGTCCTCACCGTGCCGGCCGGGCGGCCGGACATCGCGAAGTGGCTGGGTCTGGGTGCGACCCTGGTGGTGCTGGCCTGCGCGATCGGCCTCGCGGTCGGCTACGACCCGAATGGGGCACGCTACCAGTTCGTTTCCGACGTGAGCTGGATTCCGTCGTTCGGTGCCCGCTACGAACTCGGGCTCGACGGCATCGGGCTGGTGCTGATCCTGTTGACCGCCGTGCTCATGCCGCTGCTGATCGCCGCGGGCTGGCACGACGCCGATCATTCCGGCTCCCTGGACGATTCGGGCGGACGACGACAGAAGGGCCCGCACACCTACGTCGCGTTGATGCTGTCGGTGCAGGCGATGGTGTTGATGAGTTTCGTCGCGACCGACGTGCTGCTGTTCTACATCGTGTTCGAGGCCATGCTCATCCCGATGTACTTCCTGATCGGCGGATTCGGCACCGGCGATCATCGGGCGGCGGCGGCGGTGAAGTTCCTGCTGTACAACCTCTTCGGTGGGCTGCTGATGCTCGCCGCGGTGATCGGGCTGTATGTGGTGACCGCCCGGGCCGATCTCGGCGTGGGCGGCGGCGGTACGTTCAGCCTACCCGCCATCACCGAGGCGGTCGCTCGGGGCGACCTCGGTGCGAGCACGGGCGTGATGTCATTGCTGTTCGGCGGCTTCATGATCGCGTTCGCGATCAAGGCACCCCTGTGGCCCTTCCATTCCTGGCTGCCCGATTCCGCGGTCGCCGCGACACCCGCGTCGGCGGTGCTCATGATGGCGGTGGTCGACAAGGTCGGCACCTTCGCGATGCTGCGGTTCTGTCTGCAACTGTTCCCGGAGGCGTCGCGGACCTTCGCGCCGCTGATCGCGGCACTCGCCGTGATCGGTATCGTCTACGGCGCGATCCTGGCGATCGCCCAGACCGACGTGATGCGGCTGATCTCCTACACGTCGATCTCCCACTTCGGCTTCATCATCCTGGGCGTGTTCGCGTTGACCACCCAATCACAGAGCGGCGCAACGCTGTACATGGTCAATCACGGAATATCGACGGCGGCACTGTTTCTCATCGCCGGTTTCCTGGTGTCGCGGCGCGGCAGTCGGCTGATCGCCGATTACGGTGGCGTCGCGAAGATCGCCCCGGTGCTCGCCGGCACCTTCCTCGTCGCCGGCCTGGCCACGCTGTCACTACCCGGGTTGTCACCGTTCATCAGTGAGTTCCTGGTCCTGATCGGCACATTCACCCGTTATCCGGTGGCCGCGGTGGCTGCGACCAGCGCACTGGTGCTCTCGGCGATCTACATCCTCTGGACCTATCAGCGGATGATGGGTGGGCCACCGAGACCCATCGAAGGTCCGGGTGCGGCGCGCCGGACGATGCCCGACCTCGGCGGACGGGAGCGGCTCGTCG
The DNA here is from genome assembly GCF_040044975.1 of Gordonia oleivorans. Lineage (NCBI taxonomy): Bacteria > Bacillati > Actinomycetota > Actinomycetes > Mycobacteriales > Gordoniaceae > Gordonia > Gordonia oleivorans. Next base: position 69,995 of record NZ_JBDZDI010000015.1, on the reverse strand, counting down.
TCGCACCCCTGCTCGCCCTGCTCCTGGCCTTCGGCTTCTTCCCGCAGCCACTGCTGAACCTGATCAATCCGACGGTGGCGCACACCGTGTCGACGTCCGGTACCGAGAACCCCGCACCCGCGATCCCCCCGGGAGGTGCCCGATGACCACCGCAACGCTGGCGGCGATCACCCCACCCGACGTCGAATACTCGCTGCTGTCACCGATGCTCCTCGTGTTCGGCTTCGGCGTGATCGGGGTCATCGTGGAGGCCTTCGCACCACGGACGGGGAGGTGGCGGCTGCAGCTCGCTCTGTCGTTGACGGCCTTGGTCGCCGCCCTGATCGCGGTGATCGCGGTGGCGATCGGGGTCACCGGTGACGGCGGCATCGGCCGGTCGGCGATGTCGGGTGCGGTGATCATCGATCGCCCGGCACTGTTCCTGCAGGGACTGCTGGTGGTGGTGTCGATCCTGGCGGTGGCGTTCATGGCCGAACGCGGACTCGAACGGGTCGTCAGACCGTCGACCCGTCGAGCGGCGCCGGCGGGTCGAAGTTCCTCGATACGAGCACGATTCAGTGATGGGCCGGGGGCGGCCGCGCAGGCGACCCTCGACGGTGCCAACGCCGACATGTTCACCCCGTCGGGGGCGAGTGAACCCAACTCCGACGACGAGTTCGACGCCACCCGTGCGGGCGGGGTCACCACCGAGGTGTTCCCGCTGACCCTGCTCGCGGTCGGCGGGATGATGCTCTTCGTCGCCTGCGGTGACCTGCTGACCATGTTCATTGCCCTCGAGGTGTTCTCCCTACCGTTGTATCTGCTGTGCGCGCTGGCTCGCCGACGACGCCTGCTCTCGCAGGAGGCGTCGCTGAAGTACTTTCTGCTGGGGGCGTTCTCGTCTGCGTTCTTTCTGTTCGGCGCGGCCTTCGTCTACGGCGGCACCGGCTCCCTGCACCTCGATGCCATCGGCGTGGCTGTCACCGATGCGGCGAACAACGGCGCCGTCGGCCTACCACTGATCGGGCTCGCACTGCTCTCGGTGGGACTGCTGTTCAAGGTGGGGGCCATGCCATTTCACTCGTGGGTGCCCGACGTCTATCAGGGTGCGCCCACGCCGGTCACCGCATTCATGGCCGCGGCCACCAAGATCGCCGCATTCGGTGCGCTCCTGCGCGTGTTCTATGTCGGCTTCGACGGCGTTGCCGACGACTGGAAACCGGTGCTGTGGGTGATCGCCATCCTCACCATGCTCGGCGGCGCGGTGATGGCGGTGACGCAGTCGGATGTCAAACGGCTGCTGGCATATTCGGCGGTGACGCACACCGGTTTCATCCTGCTCGGCCTGATCGCCTACGATGAGGCGGGCCTGAGTGCGACATTGTTCTACCTCGCGGCCTATGCATTCTCGACGTTCGGAGCCTTCGCCACCGTGGCGGTGGTGCGTGAACCCACCACCTTCGCCGAGTCACGCACCGGGCCATCCGGTCCGCACCTGTCCGGCCGGGAGGCCACCGGACTGGATCAGTGGGCGGGCCTGGGACGCCGCTATCCGCTTGTCGGAGCGATGTTCTCGATGTTCCTACTGGCATTCGCCGGCATCCCGCTGACGAGTGGTTTCATCGCCAAGTTCGACGTGTTCGCCGCAGTCGCGGGTAGTGGCGGTGCGGTCCTGGTGGTGATCGGCGTGATCAGCAGCGCCATCGCCGCCTACTTCTACATCCGCATCATCGTCGCCATGTTCTTCGCCGACGTCCCCGTCGACGCGCCACATGTGGTGCGGCCCAGTCCGTTGACGACGGTACCGATCGCGTTGTGCACGGCCGTCACGATCGTGCTGGGATTCTTCCCGCAACCACTCCTCGATCTTGTCGGGGCGGCGGGCAACTTTCTCTAGGCGAACAGCGGCACAGTGGTGCCGGATTCGGCGCCGTAGCGGTCGATCACCTTGTTGAGTTCACTCTGCATGTACCAGGTGTGCAGTCCGAAGGCGAACATGAGCAGCCAACACAACAGCGGACTACAGGTCTCGGCCAATCCTGCACTTCGCTGCGCGTCGCGAATTCGCTTGCCGGTGTTGTTGAAGCTGATGATCGGTGCGATGACGGTCCAACCGAGGAACAGGATGACCAGCATCGGACCGGCCACCGGGATCTCCTTACGGCGGTCGAAGGCGGCCATCTCCTTGTGGATCTTGTAGTACCAGACGAACGTGTAGATACCGAGGGTGATGATCGGCAGTCCGAGCCATACCGCAATGGTGTTGCGCCGCTTCATCTGTTGACCGTCGGCCACCGGTACGGTACCGGGCTGGGCGAGCGCCGAGGACCCCGTCATCGCCGGAAGTGAGGCCGACTGCTGTTGCGCGGCAGGCTGATTGGCCTGACCCGGCGGCGGACCGAACGACGCCGGAGCGCCCGGGTTCGCTCCCGATGGCGGGCCGGGCGGAGTGAACGGGGCGCCCTGGGGTGGCTGTCGGTGACCTGCGGGAGCCGGTCCGGCCTGCTGCCCCACCGTCGGCGCCTGTCCCGGTCCACCGGCGTCGGGTGCCTGATGACGCGGCGGCGCCGGAGGGATCGACTGGACGGGCGGCGGCGCCTGACGCGAACGCTGCCCCGGTGGCGGATGGCCGACCTGCCCGGCGGCCTGCGGTGGCGGTCCGGATGGTGGTGATGTGCGAGGGTGCACCTTGGTCGGTGCCGCGGTCGGTGACGGTGTCGGCGGACGCAGGTACTGGGTGGTCTGCGCGGACGGTCCGGGCGGCGGTGCGCTCGGTGGCGGGGGCGAGTTCGGAGCGGCACTCGGTGGTGCGCCGGGCGGCGTCGGCACCCGGTACTGCGTGGTGGGGCCATCGAGCGGGCCCGAGGTCGGCGCGTCGTCGTCCGGGTTCTGTGGAGAGCTCACCCTTACGATGATCAGCCATCACCGGTGGTCGGTCCACCGGGTTCGCTCAATTGGTGGACACCCGCGTCCCCAGGGGTTGCCGAATGTGGGGGAAGGAGTTGGTCCGCGGGGAATCGTTTCGTCCCGTGGACATTGCTCGCCGACGTCGCAGCGTCTGGGGGAGGAATGTTCTTCCCCCGCTTTTCGCCGACGAATCCCCGCATTCGCGCCCGGAACAGCAAAATGGCCCCCCACCTGCAAAGATGGGAGGCCATTTCTGGCGGTGGCGGAGGGATTTGAACCCTCGGTACGGGGTTACCGTACACAGCATTTCGAGTGCTGCACCTTCGGCCGCTCGGACACGCCACCGCCGAAGACTGTACCGCAGGAGCCCGTCCAGGCTTAAATCTGCTGGTCAGGCCCGTAAACGCACTGTCAGTGGCCGGTCAGCTTGTCCTTGACCTCGTCCACCTTGCCCTTGACGGCGTCGGCGACGTCGCTGATCTTCTGCTTGCCTTCGGCGACGGCCTGATCGCCCTGACCTTCTTTTTTCAGGTCTTCGTCGCCGGTCAGGCTGCCGGCGGCTTCCTTGCCTCGGCCCTTGAGGTCTTCGGCCTTGTTCTGTGCGTCATCGGAAAGTCCCATGTGGTGCCTCCTGTACCTGCGCGTCACGCTTGGTTGCGTGCCGCCTCGGCGGAAGATGCCGGTGGCCGCGTCTCGACCCCCACATCGATGGCGCGTACGTCACGCGTGGTGCGTACGCGGGGGATGATCCCCGTCTCCACCGTACCGACGGTCGGCCGACGACGTCCGCCGCCGATATTCAGCCGCCGAACTTGCCCTTCAACTCGTCGAACTTCTCCTTGGCCGTCCCGATCGCGCCCTGGACCTTCTCGCTGCCGGCGACCTCGGTGATCTTGTCCTTCGCGGTACCGACGGCGTCCTGCACCTTCTCGTTCTCGACGACCTCGGTGAGCTTCTCCTTCGCGGTGCCGATCGCGCCCTGGACCTTCTCGCTGCCCGCGACCTCGGTGATCTTGTCCTTGGCGGTGCCGATGACCTCGTTGACCTTGTCTGCTGCGTCTGACATGGAAGTTCTCCTGCTCGGTGGGTGACGGTGAGTGGTGCTGGCCTGCTGTTCGTCCAATGTGCCACAGCGCGAGCCGGTCCGAGTGGTATCACCCCGGCCTGCACGGATGTCCGCCGACAACCGCACCGACGCGTCAGGAATCGCGTCGCGATGCGAAGAATCCCACCATCAGATCGCGGCACTCGTCCTCGAGAATCCCGCCGCGGACCTGCGGGCGATGCGTCAACCGTGGGTCCCGGACGACATCCCACAGTGAGCCCACCGCACCGGTTTTCGGTTCCCAGGCGCCGAACACCAGGGCGTCGATCCGGGACAGGGTGATGGCGCCCGCGCACATGGTGCAGGGTTCGACGGTGACGGCGATGGTGCACCCGGGTAGCCGCCAACCGTCACCGAAGGCGGCGGCCGCAGCGCGCAGTGCCAGGATCTCGGCGTGGGCCGTCGGATCGGCGTCGACCTCTCGCCGGTTGGCGGCGCGGGCGAGCTCCACCCCGTCGGGGTCGAAGACGACGGCGCCGATCGGGATGTCGTCGGCACCGGACTCGCCGGCCGCCGACAGCGCGGACCGCATCATCGCCTCCCACGCGGCGAGTTGCGTTGCGCCCGAGACGGTCAATGCCCCAGGGAATCCAGAACGCGCGAGAGTTCGTCGGCGAACCCGAGGCGGGCGGCGATCATGCCGATCTGTTCGTCGGCGTAGAGATCGGTGTCGCCGACGATGACGCCCATCACCGCGTCGGGGAGCCCGAGGTCGGCGAGGATTCCGAGATCGCCTTCCTCCCACGGATCCACGTCGTCGAGGTCGTCGGGGTCGATGTCGGGGACATCGATGTTCAGCGCGTCGAGGACGTCGGCGGCGATGTCGTAGTCGACGCCCGCGGTCGCATCGGAGAGCAGCAACCGGGCCCCGCCGGGAGCCGGGCGGATCACGATGAAGAACTCCTCGTCGATGTCGAGCAGACCGAACACCGCGCCCGCCACCCGCAGGTCACGCAGCTGACGTTCGGCGGACTCGATGTCGGTCAGGGCCGTCGACTTGAGTGGTGTGACCCGCCAAGCGGCGTCCTCGCGTACGACCGCGACCGCGAAACCCTCGACTCCGTCGACGGCATCCTTGCTGTTGGAACCCGATACGTCCGCTCCGGCACCTGCCATGCAGGTCACGGTAGCCCGAAGGTGCCGCCCACCCCAAGTCCCGAATGACCCACATCGCAGATTCTGTTCTCCTCGTCGATCTCCGTGTCCTCGCCCACCGGCGATGTGCAAATCTGGAGTCGTGACTGAGCGCGGCAATCGACCGGTGTGCATTCTCGGACTCGGACTGATCGGCGGATCGATGATGCGGGCGCTGGCCGCGTCGGGCCGCGCGACGTTCGGCTACAACCGATCCGCCACCGGTGTCGACGCCGCCACCACGTCCGGACACGACGCATCCACCGATCTGGATGCCACGCTGCGCCGCGCGGCCACCGAGGACGCGGTGATCGTGCTGGCCACGCCGGTGACGACGATCGAACCCATCGTCGCCGCGATCGCCGAGCATGCGCCTGCGTGTCTGCTGACCGACGTCATCAGCGTCAAACAGCCCGTCGCCGAGATCCTGCGCCGGGTGTTTCCGCAGGCCCGGTACGTTGGCGGACACCCGATGGCCGGGACGAGCCGGTCCGGCTGGGAGGCGGCCGACCCGGACCTGTTCGGTCACGCGATGTGGATGGTGACCACCGAGGACGACACCGACGCCGCCGACTGGACCGTCGTCGCCGACCTCGCCCTGTCCCTCGGCGCCGCGGTGGTCCCGGCGGCCGCCGACGCTCACGATCGCGCGGTCGCCGCCATCTCGCATCTGCCGCATCTCACCGCGGCGGCCACGGCGGCCGTGGGTGCGGGTGAGAGCGACCTCGCGCTGCGCCTGGCGGCCGGGAGTTTCCGCGACGGGACGCGGGTGGCCGGGTCCGCCCCGCAATTGCAGCGGGCGATGATCGAGGCGAATGCGGTGGCCGTGCTCAACGTGCTCAGCGAGACCATCGACCGGCTCATCGCCGCCCGCGACGAACTGCGCGACCACGGCACCACCGCCGTCCTCGTCGACGACGGACACCGCGCACGGATGGCGTACGAAGCGATGAACGATCGACCGCGCGTCGCCATCACCGATGTCGAGGTGGGTGCGCCGGGCTGGCAGAAGGCGATGCGTGGCGCGGCCCACCGTGGTCACGTCTGGTTGGGCTGACCATCTCGACGGAAACGCCTCGGCACACCGCGGGGCGACTGATCAGGTTCGGGTCGGTGATGTTCGGCCTGGTGTGGTGTCCACTGCTGGCGGTCACCACGGCGTTCGCCGCGCTGGTGTGGCGGCGAAAACTCATCGTGGCCTGCGATCCCGGGGACAGCGGCGCGCCGTTCGAGGGCGCCTACGTCCTGCTGTTCTTGGGCCCGGTCATCACGGTGGCCGCATTCGTGGTGGTCACCACCACCTACGGGGCGATCTCGGCCCTCGTCGGCAGCCGGGGTGTGGTGCTTGCGGTCGCCGTGAGTCTGATCGTCGCAGTGGTGGTCGCCTACGTCGCGGTCGTGTGGACCCACGATCCGATCGACAATGCCCACTGCCCGGGTGGGGTGCCCCTGTGGTGGCCGTCGTGGCTACCGTTGGGCCGCTGAGCAGGTCTGACGCACTGAGCGGGCCGCCCTCAGACCCGGGTCGCGAGGCCCGGATAGTCGATGACGAACCCGTTGTCGTCGACGCTGAGCGTCGACTGGGCGACCGGCGACACCACGGCGATACCGTCCGAGGTGGACGAATACTGCAGGGTCGCGGCTTCCACCACCCCGGTCGGCAGATACACGTACACCACCGGCACATCGACCACACCCGTGGTCGACGTCAGACCCAGTCGGCGGATCGGCAGGGCGTTGAACATCGGTGACAGGGCCAGATCGACATCCTGGGCACCGTCGAAGTCACCGCGGACGGTGTCGCCGCCGGAGTGGATCAGCCACTTGTTCTCCTCGTCGCGGGAGATACCGATCTGGGTTTCGCCACCCACCTGGACGAGGTGGATCGACAGGCGTTTGGTGACACCCGCATCGTTGGTGACCAGCTCGTACGACGCGGAGAACGCGTCGTGCTCGTCGGTCGCCGCGGCAATGATCCTGCCGTAGGCCTTGATGCGCGAACCGTGGACGTTGACGCGGACCTGCTCCAGACGATTCGTGTCGACACCGCGCCACGTGATCATCGTCTTGAACTCGGCGACCTCGGTGTCCGAGGGTGCCTGGCCAGGGGCTGCTTGCGAAGAACTCACAGGTCTACGGTAGCGACCCGCGGACGCGCCCACACGTCGAGTACCGGAAACTGACCCGCCGGTCAGGCGAGACAGGACGCTGTTCGTCTCGTCGACTGGGCGTCGACGCTGTCGGTCACCACCTGCTCACCGTCGACGGTGATCGAGCATTGTGCCGACGACCCACGCACGGCCACCACCAGCAGCCGCAGCGGATTACGGCCTGCCTCGAAGCTCACGGTCCACGTCGGCGGCGGCGCGAACTCGGTCCGCACACCGACGTCGTCGACGTAGAGGATCGTTCCCGAGCCGTCGATGGTCACGGTGTAGGTGACCGCAGCACCGACGGGTACGGTCCCGCCGCCCCGCGGAACGCTCGGCTCGGCGGTCCCCGGAAGCGACGGTTCGGTGGGCAGGGTGGGGATGGTCTGGTCGTCGGTGATGGTCGCCGGCGGGAGCGTGACCGTGGGTGTGGGCTGACGCAACGATCCGATACCCACGATGACCAGGCCGATGATCACGATGCCGACGACCACCACGGCTCCGACGGTGATGCCCACGCCGGGTTCCATTCCCAGGATTCGTCGGGGCCTGCCCGGCGTGCCACCCGCGGGGGGTGCCGACGCGGCGTCGGGCGCCCCGACCGAAGCCCGGCCGCCGTAGCCGGCCGCCGTCGTGCCCATCGGCGCGGTGGTCGACGATGCGGTGGTCGACGATGCGGTCTGCGGTGCCGTGGCCAGCCCGACACCGCCGATGCCGGATCGACGGGCATCGGCCGCGGTCGGGTGCAGGTCGGCGGGGGTGTAGCGGGGCATCCCGTTCGCCGAATAGCCCAGCGGCGGGTAATTGCCGGGCAGCAAGGGGGTGCGGTAGTCGTCTCGGGGTCCATCGGGGCGGGGCGCCTCCGGGACCGCGGCGTCACCGTCGGCTCGTGGTCCGCCCGGTGATCCCATGACTCCTCCGCCCGAAGTGTCCGCCCGGTGTTTCTCCACCCGGTGTGTCGTCGCGCCCGGCGTCGCTGCGCCGTGACCTATGCCCTCGACCTTACGGCGCCCCACGGACAGGTGGCCGACGGTGCCATCACCTTCCGCGTCAGAGGCGGCTCTCCAGACGTGCGGTGAGACCGGCCTCCTGCAGGTCGAGGCGCTCGAGCATGGCGCGCACGGCCTCGTCCTCCACCAGACCGCGATCGCGATCGGCGACCAGGGCATCGCGCTGGGCGGCCAGCACCGTGCGGTAGAGCGCGGCGAAGGCGTCGGTGCGCGCGGTGTGGGCCTCGGGGTCGGGCATCTCCTCGGCGTCGCGGGACTGGCGGGCGACGGTCTCCTCGATGAAGGCCACCGTCGCGGCGTCGAGGCCGGGCGGCGGATTGGTGACGAAGTCCGCGATGACCCCGTCGGCGGCGGCGTGCACGATCGCCTCGGCGCGTGCGGTCTGCTCGATGTCGTAGCGTTCCTCGTCGTCGTTGCGCAGGTGCACACGGTTGATCAGCCATGGCAGCGTCGGCCCCTGGATGAGGATGGTGCCGACCGCGACGACGAAGGCGATCGCCTGGATCGCCGAGCGCTCCGGGAACTCCCCACCGTCGGCAATGGTCAGCGGGATACCGGAGGCCGCCGCCAGGGTGACCACCCCGCGCATCCCGGTCCAGGCCACCACCGTCGACTCCTGCCAGGTGAGCGGGCGGTTGTCGATGCGGCGGCGGAATCGTTGCAGGGCGGAGTCGTTGTCCCGCTTCACCTTTCCCGCTGCTGCACGACGCGGATTGGACGGCACCTGGACGTCGGCCGCGCTCTCGAGTCTCCGCGAGACGACACCGCGACCGAACATGGCGAACACGCACAGCGGGCGGATCACCAGGACGACCGCCAGCACCAGGATCGAGGCGATGGCGATCTGCAGCAGCGATTCCCGCGCCTCCCGCAGGTCTTCGACGATCCAGCGCATCTGCAGACCGATGTAGGCGAAGACGAACGCCTCGAGGAGCACGTCGACCGAGTTCCACACGTAGCGTTCCTGCAGCCGTGTCTGGTAGCCGGCATGCACCGACCCGGAGCCCACCACGAATCCGGCGATCACCACGGCGAGAACACCGGAGGCGTGCAGGTGTTCGGCGGCCAGGAAGGCGGCGAACGGCACCACGAACCCCTGCACGGTCTCCAGCGCCGGGTTGCGCAGGTGCCGGCGAATCCAGAGCGTCACATATCCGAGGACGGCGCCGACGATGGGGCCGAGGACCGCGTTGTATCCGAAGAGCAGCAACGGATTCTCGATGAATGCGTGGGTGCTCGCGATCTGGGAGATGGCGATCGCGAAGAGCGACAGCGCGGCCGCGTCGTTGACGAGGCTCTCGCCCGTCAGGATCGCCATCAGCCGTTTGGGCAGTCCGAGTTTACGGCCGATGGCAACCGCCGTCACCGCGTCCGGCGGGGCGACGATGGCACCGAGGAGCAACGCGAGGATGAACGTGAACTCGGGAATGAGCAGAGAGGCAACGGCTCCCACCGCAAAGGCGGTGACGACGACCATCGCGACGCCGAGGCCGAGGATCGGCTTGATGTTGCGGACGAAGCTCGGCACCGAGAAGCCCAGCGCCGCGGAGTACAGCAGCGGCGGCAGCACGACGGTGAGCAGGACCTCGGATTCGAGTTCGACGTGCGGCATGCCCGGGATGAACGACACGGCCAGCGCGACCACGACGATAATCAGCGCCGGCTGCATTCCGCGACGGTCGGCGACCGCGGTGATGATGACGGCACCGACGAGCACCAGGATCAGCAGTTCCATGGGCAGAGATTCTGCCGGTAGATGTCCGATTCCGCCGGTTGTGGTGACGCGACGACCGGCCGCCGGCGACCACGCGGGGTCCGGGCGACCGGTCGGTTCAGGGACGCAGGAGTCAGGCCGCAGCGGTCTCGTCGGCGGCAGACGACGATCCGTACTTGAACTTTCCGTCCTCGAAGAGCAGCGGATAGATCAGGCCGCCGATCGCCCCACCGATCAGTGGTGCCAGCCAGAACACCCACAGCTGACCCGGGGCTCCGTCGCCGTTGAAGAAGGCGACACCGGTCGAGCGTGCCGGATTCACCGAGGTGTTGCTGATCGGGATCGAGATCAGGTGGATCAGGATCAGAGTGAAACCGATGGCCAGGGGTCCGAACCCGCCGGGTGCGCGACCATCGGTGGCACCGAGCACCACGATCAGGAAGAAGGCGGTCAGCAGGATCTCGGCGATGATGACCGAGGCGAGGGTGTAATGGCCGGGACTGTGGTCGCCGTACCCGTTCGCCGCCATGCTCCCGGTCGCCGTCCAGCCCGGTTGACCCGAGGCGATGACGAACAGCATGAGCCCGGCGAGCAGACCACCGGCGACCTGCGCGATCCAGTAGCCCGGCAGATCCTTCCAGGCCAGCCGGCCGCTGACCGCCGCGCCGAGGGAGATGGCCGGGTTGAAGTGCGCTCCGGAAATGTGGGCGAGCGCATACGCCATGGTCACGACCGTCAAACCGAAGGCTGTGGCGACACCGAGGTAGCCGACGCCGACCTGGATGAGCGTGCCCTTGTCGTCGCCCTCGGCGACCTGTTTGGCGGCGTAGATCGCGGTGCCGCAACCGCCGAAGACGAGCCAGAACGTGCCGAATAGTTCGGCGAGGTATTTGGTGATGGGAGCGGGAATCATGGGCGACCTCTCAGTGCAGGCGGACGAGAATGGTGGTGGTCACATCAGAAACATCAGCATCAGTAGCACCACAAGTGGACAGCACTCACCGAGTAAGGTCTACCTTTGCGGCCGAACGGTGACCGTCACGAGACCCGGCGGAGACCTCGTCGACGAAATTCATGCGGCCGGTCACACGATTGACCATCCGCAGCATCCCGACGATCCATAACGGTGTCGGTGCCTGCGTGCAGCAGGCCAAACGGCAGCCATCTGTGTCGCGCGACTGCAATGGATGCAGATCGCGAATCGAATTGCAGCACAACGTAAACAAAGTCACTAGTAGCAAGTCGTGGCCGCTTTGAGACGAACTCGCAGGAAAGACACCGGATTGTCGGAGGACCGCGATACGATTCCGTCGTTTCGGCCCCATGCATGGAAAGGCTCAGCCCAGCCATGAAGATCCGCACAACCGCAGCCGTCCTGCTCACCGTCGTACCGATGCTTGCGGCTTGCTCGGCCAGCGACACAACCTCCGCGACTTCGAGTACCGCGGCCACGACGGCGGGAACCAACTCGCGCGGTGCGATCGAGGTCGACCTCGGCCAGCCCGTGACTGTCACCGACAGCGCCGGAAACCTCGTGCTCAACGTCACCGGCACCCGGCTCGACACCAGCGGCTGCGCCCCGGCAACCGGCGAAGTGACGCAGGCGAAGTTCGTCGCCACTATCAAGACCGGCAACGTGGAGACCGACCAATGGCTGTGGGAATCGGACTTCTACTACGTCGACCCAACGGGGAAAGTCGTCGAGAACATCGACGTCACCCAGAAAGCGGATCTGTGGTTCCCGTGCACCGAGTCGGTCCTGCTCATCAAAACACCCCCGAACTCGATTGCCGACGGGTCACCAACCCTCGCGATCCCCAATAACAGCACCACGATCGGCTACCACCTTGAGGCCGGAGGAGTCGACCAACGCGTCGAGTGGAAACTGCCAGGTGGTCTCTCGGCAGCCGTCCAGTCAACCGCGGCTGAGACTGCAGAATCGGAAACCACCACCCAGGAACAGCCTGCTACCACAACCGCCTCCGAAACCACCTACCCCACTGGGACGGTGCCAGGCGAAGGCGCTGACCTAAACAGTGGCATCCCGTCCGAGTGGGACCGCGACGGCAACGGACTCATCGATACCGACGCACCCGTCGGTGACGGCGACTGCGACAACCCGCAATGCCTCCTCGGACCGAATGGATGACACACCTGGCGGACGAGTACCGACGAACCGAGCATCGCCACTGAGTTGATCGGCAAGTCGGCGGGGCGCAGGCGGGTTGACGTCCGCAAGCTGCGGCAGAGGTCGACACCGTGACCAAACGGCGCCTATTCGGCGACTTGAGCCCGCTCAACTCCGTGAAGTAGAAACACCCCGCACCTGTTCACGCAGGTAGCGGGGTGTTTCCGTGGTGCGCCCGTAGGGATTCGAACCCCAAACCTTCTGATCCGTAGTCAGATGCTCTATCCGTTGAGCTACGGGCGCGTAGCTATTCAGTTGTCACAGTCTACGAGAGACTGTCACCGCGGTCGGCGCGACTGCGGTCGGCGGAGGCGAGAGGATTTGAACCTCCGGTCCCGTTTTAGCGAGACAACTCATTAGCAGTGAGTCCCATTCGGCCGCTCTGGCACGCCTCCTGACGGAGTCCTTTCGAACTGCCGGATCGAAAGATTACACACCGGTTGCCCACAGAAGCAAACCGCGCGGTCAGCGGGCTGCGGGCACCGTTTCCGGCCCGAGGGGCCCGCGCGCCCCGAACGCGGTCACGCACCGTCGGACACCTACAGTGGAGCGGTGAGCCTGCGCATCCGAGAAGACCTCGACGACCTGCCGGTCTACGTTCCCGGCAAGACGTTTCCGGACGCGGTCAAACTCGCCAGCAACGAGGTCACCCAGGGACCGCTCCCATCGGTCCTCGACGCGATCACCACCGCCGCGTCGAATGCGAACCGCTATCCCGACAACGCGATGGTCGATCTCACCGAGGCCCTGTCGAAGAAGCTCGACGTGAGCCCCGAGGAGATCCAGGTCGGCTGCGGGTCGGTCATCCTGTGCCAGAACCTCATCCTGGTGACGTGCCGGCCGGGTGACGAGGTGGTGTTCGGGTGGCGGTCCTTCGAGACCTATCCGCTGGCCACCCGCCTCGTCGGCGCCACACCGGTGCAGGTGCCACTGACCGGCGACGACGTCTACGACCTGGCCGCGATGTCCCGCGCGATCACCGACCGCACCCGGCTGATCTTCGTGTGCAATCCCAACAACCCGACGGGCACCGTCGTCACCGCCGACGACCTGCGCACGTTCCTGCGCTCGGTGCCCGACGACGTGATCGTCGCCCTCGACGAGGCCTACTTCGAATACATGCGCCTGGACGCCGAGCACCGGTACGACGCCCTTGAGTTGCGTCGCGAGTTCACCAATCTGGTTGTGCTGCGCACCTTTTCGAAGGCTTACGGCCTGGCCGGCCTGCGCGTCGGCTACGCCGTGGCCGACCCCGCGGTGATCACCGCGCTGGGCAAGGCACATGTCCCGTTCTCGGTGAACAGCGTCGCCCAGGCGGCCGCGATCGCGTGTCTACAGGCCGGTGACGAACTGCTCGCCCGCACCGACGACGTCGTCGCCGAACGGGCCCGGGTGACCGGCCGGCTTCGCGCCGCGGGCTATCGGGTGCCGGATTCGCAGGCGAATTTCGTCTGGCTCGACCTCGGCGAACGCGCCATCGACTTCGCGACCGACGCCGTCGGTGGCGGTGTGGTCGTGCGCCCCTTCGCCGGCGACGGAGTGCGGGTGACGGTCACCCATGTCGAGGAGAACGACCGTTTCCTGACCTTCGCCGAGGGCTGGATCCGCAAGGGCCGCTGACGACATCGGGGGCGTCGACGTCGTCGGCATCAGGCCGGACGCGCGATCGCAGCCGAGTCACCCTTGGTGACAGCCGCCGCGTGAGGGCTGGACTCAGTAGTACAGCCCACGCGACACCGTGTTCCAGGCGGCTGGCAGGTCCTGCTCCCAGTAGGCCCAGGTGTGGGTGCCGATGAGCCGGAAGCCGTCGGTGTAGGCGACGCCGTGGGTCCGCATATCCAGGGCGAATTCGAGCGAACAGCGGTAGGCGCCGACCTCGAGCGCCGACGACGACGCGGTCACCGCCTCGGGCGGGCCCTCGTCGGGTTCGATCCGGCGCTGCAGGTCGAGCGGCCCGATCGCTCCGGACCCGGCGGAGATGAAGATGTTCTTGCCGCGCAGGGCATCGAGATGCAGCGACGGGTCGTGGGCCTGCCACCCCGCCGAGCCGAACGGCCCCCACATGTTGGTGGCGTCCCCGCCGTCGCGGCCGACGGTGGTGCGGACGTAGGCCTCATTCGCCGCCCCCGACACCGGCGGGCAACCGCTGAGCGAGGCCAGCCCGGAGTAGAGGTCGGGATGACGGATGGCGAGCGCGAAGGCGGCCTGACCACCCATCGACAGACCGATCACGGCGTTGCGGCCGCTGCCGTTGAAGGTCGAATCGATCAGCGGGGGCAATTCCTTGGTGAGGAAGGTCTCCCACATCGGCTTGCCGAGTTTCGGGTCGGTCCGCTGCCAGTCGGTGTAGAAGGTTCCGGCTCCACCGACGGGAAGCACGACGTTGACGTTCTTGTCGGCGAAGAATCGTCCGGCATGACCCTTGGTGATCCAGTCGCTGACGCCACCCTCGGCACCGGCGCCGTCGAGCATGTACACGGTGGGACGCGGACCCGACGCCCCCTCGGGGGTCAGCACCGACACCTTCACGCGCTCGTTCATCGACGGCGAGTCGACCCAGATGTCGGTGCGCAGGACGCTCACCGGGGTGGTGGTGACGATGCGGGCCACCTGTCGAGGGGCCGCGTCGGCGACGGGCGCGGCAACACCCATGCCGAGGGCGACGACGCCGAACACCGACGCCGCCAGCACAGCCATACGCCTTGCCATCATCACCATTCCGCTCCACTTGATCCGGCGAATTCCGGACGATGAACCACCGACGCGGGGTGTTGACGTCTCCCCCAGACTCATCACCAACAGTCTCAGCCTGAAAGGATACGCACGGGTGACCATCACGTGAACCCTCGACGAGTACTTCACAGATTGCATTCAGGAGCACACCACGCGTGAGTACCACAAAGCCCACCCGCAGGGCAGCAAACACCGCAGGTGAGAGCGGCAACACGGACCCTGCCGGCGCCGCTCCCGGCGGCCGCCTCGCCGCAGGCGAATTCGCATTTCTGGCAACGATTCCGGTGCGCTGGTCGGATATGGATGCCTTCGGTCACATCAACCACGCGCGGATGGTCACCCTCATGGAGGAGGCCCGCATCCAGTGGTTGCTGTCCGCGGGTGAGGAGTACACCCCGCTGATCAAGAGCGCGATGATCGTGCACGTCGAGATCCGCTATCAGAGCCAACTCCGCCACGACGATTCGCCGCTGGCAATCGGGATGTGGATCAAGGGTTTTCGCTCCGTCGACTTCACCATCGGCTACGAGATCCGGGGCGCCGACGCCGATCCTGCGTCGAAACCGGCCTGCGTCGCGAGCACCCAGATGGCCGTGGTGGACATCGAGAAGCACAGCCTGCGCCGACTCACCGCCACCGAGAAGGGGTACCTCACGGCCTGGTCACGCTGAGGGACTCGACGACGGCTACGGTTCGTACCGCGCCGGTAGCTCCTGACCCACCGACAGCCGAGCAATGTTGCCCGCCAACACATCTCGGTAGATACGCAGTTGTTCCTCGCCGCTGCGCACCTGTTCGGAGAGCCGTTTGGCGTTGTCCATCGAGATCTCCCGATCACCCGAGCGGGCAACGAGTTCATCGATCCGGTCGTCGAGGGTGGCGGCCCGGTCGTACTCGGCGAGGATGCGCAACTCGACCGCGGCCGACTCCACGACGTGGGCCACCTCGGACAACGCCTGCACGCGGTCGATCAACTCGGTCCACACCGGGCGCAGCGTCGTCTCCCGACGATCGAGTTGCTCGGCGAACGCCGCATCGAATCCGCCGCTGCGTTTGGCCCGATCGAGCTCGACCCGGACGGCGCGCAGCGCGATGATGTCGGCGGCGATCTCGACGAGCTCGGCGTGCAGATTGACCTGGGTGCGTTGCACCGCAAAGTGATCCGAGCGCCACGCCGGATTCATCATGATGCGGTCGTAGTAGTGACCGGCGATGAACAGCAGTGCCTCGTATCCGTCGACGAAGTTCGACGACCCGGGTGCGGCGGGCACCTGATTCTGTGCCGCGGGTGCGGTTCGGGGCATCGACGCGGTGACCTGATCGGCCCACTGCTCCACCTGCCGCTTACCCGAGCGGGCCGCGACCTGTCCGACGACGCCGGCGATGAGGTCCACCGCGGCCGTCCCGGCCCGCCGCACGGCCCGCAGTGTTCCCACGTTGGGGGTCGGCGTACACAGCAACCCGGCGAACAGGCGCTCCCGCTCCTCGATCTCGAGGTAGATGTTCTCGCGGCGCTCCCGGCGGATCGCCCGGGTGCTCCCGGCGAACACGCCCTTGCCGGTGACGATGGCCTTGTGGGCGTCGTCGCGGCGACGCGCCAGCCCCGACAATCGGTTGCGGAACACCGCGGCCACCACACTGGGCATCATCGCCCCGGACAACTGCTGCTCGGTCTGCACGATCGTGCGTTGCAGGCGGCGCAGCTCCCCGAAACCGCCGGGCAGCGTGGGCATCGGCAGACCGGTGGAGACACGGCGGATGACGATCGCACGACCGGCGGGGGTGAGGTATCCGGACGCGACGAGGACCGCGGCCACGTCGGAGAGCTCCGGTCGGTCGCCGGGCATGGCCGCGCGATCACACCACTCGCGGATCTCGGCGCTGGTCGGTCCGCTGAGGTGGCGGGCACCGGGGCGTTGAGCAGGCCGATGGGCGTCGTCGATCATCGTTCCCGGCTCCTTTCCTGACGTGGTCGAATGCGCCGGTGAGAAACGGCGGCGACCGTATGCATCCATGCTACCGGCGGGTTGCGACGGAACCGGGCGTTCGCGCCCGCCACAGCGGCCGGGTCACCCGATGCAACACCCAGGCGAGCAGCGTGCTGATCACCACGGTGATCAGCAACGCGATCACCAGATTCCCGGTGAACACCCGGTACCCCAGCACCGCCATCACCACCTCGAGCACGATGACGTGCACGCAGAACAGTTCGTAGGAGATCTCGCCGAGGAACACCATCGGCCGGCTCGCACACACCCGCGCCCACCAGGACCGCTGATCGGCGCAGGTCAACGGCACTATCAGGCCGACCGCGACGATCAGATACAGCACGTGTTTGACGATCGTCGCCGACGCGGTGGTCGGCGTGATGGTCGGTTCACCGGCGATCTCGCCCGCCGACACCACGAAGGCCACCACCGCCGCGAGCACCCAGCCGGTGGCGTGGGACCGCCGGATCATCGGCGCGCACACCGCGAGGATCATTCCCGCCACGAACCATCCGAAGAACGACGGCGCCCACAGCCGCGCCGTCGGACTCAGCCCGGTGCTGCCGGCGACGATGACGATCCAGACCGGACTGACCAGCAGCAGCGCCGACAGACCGGCCAGCAGCAGATCGGGCCGCCACCGGCCGGGCGCCCCGGTCAGCCATCCGACGCCGACCACCAGCACCCAGCCGATCAGCGGCAGCACCAGGTAGTAGACGACCTCGGCGGCCAGACTCCACATCTGGGTGAGCCCCGAATGCAGGTACCCGAGACCGTAGACCTGCGTCAGCGTCATGTTGCGCAGGAACCCCGACCAGCCGGCACCGGTCAGCGACGGCTCACCGGCCGGTGGCGCGAGGGCGTAGATCAGATACACGCCGATGACGGTGATCCAGTACGCGGGCAGGATGCGTCGTGCCCGATGCCAGAAGTATCGCCCGACGGCCGGTGTCGCCGTCGACGAGCGCGCGGCGCGCACCCACGGGGAGAACAGCAGGAATCCGGACAGCACGAAGAAGATCGCCACCCCGACCTCGAACCGCGCGAACAGCCGTCCCACCACGTCGTCGGTGTAGTTACCGGTCCAGAACGCCGCATGGGTCACCACGACCGACACCGCGGCCACGGTACGCACACCGGTGAGCGAGGGGACACGCGAGGCCATGCGCCCGATCCTGCCAGGGGCGAAACGCTCGGCCACCACAGCCGTGGGAGATGAGGTACCGGGGAGATGGCACGATGACACCATGTCGGCCACGCCGGACTCCGGCCACCACGAGGTCATCCGCGGTCAGATCTGGCGCGACGGACACAAGGTCGACGGCTTCGATCTGGCGAGCATCTCCGAGCACCTCCGCTGCGAGAACACCCTCATCTGGGCCGACCTGGACTGCCCCTCACACGAGACGCTGACCGCACTCGCCGACGAACTCGACCTCAACAAGTTCGCCATCGAGGACACCATCGCCGCCGCCGAACGCGTCAAGACCGTCAACTACCGCAACTACACCTTCATGACCGTCTACGCGATCTCCGAACGCGAGCCGGGCACGGTACCGCCGCCGCGTGACGCGGTCGCCGGCTCCCCCGACCACCACTCCCCCTTCGCGTGGCGCGCCAAAACGTTCACCCTGCAACGGATTTCGATCTTCCTCAAGGAGAATGCGCTGATCACCGTCCGGCTCTCACCGGGCTTCGACATGGGCCAGGTGGCCACCCGGTGGGAGGAGGTCGGCGGTGAGCAATACGGGATCGGCGCGTTGCTGCACGGCCTGCTCGACGTCGTCGTCGACGGCCATTTCGACGCGGTGCAGCGACTCGACTCCGACATCGAGGACCTCGAGGAGTCCCTGTTCGACGACACGATGCGTTCCCACGATCTGCAACGACGGACCTTCGATCTGCGCAAGGATCTCGTCCTGCTGCGGCGCGTGGTGGTGCCGATGCGTGAGGTGATCGCCGGCATTCAACGTCGACGATTCGAGAATCAGGCCCCACCGGAACTCGATCCGCACTTCTCCGACCTCTATGACCACGCCTTGCGCGCCGCGGAGTGGACGGAGTCGTTGCGTGACATGGTGACCACCATCTTCGAGACCAATCTGTCGCTGGCCGACGCGCGTCTGAACACGGTGATGAAGAAGCTCACCGCGTGGGCCGGGATCGTGGCGGTGCCGACGGCCATCACCGGGTATTACGGCCAGAATCTGGATTTCCCGTTGTTCCAGACATTCACCGGTTTCCTGGTGAGCACGCTGGTGATCCTCGTCGTGGTCGTCGCGCTCTACGTGGGTTTCCGACGGCGCGACTGGCTGTAGCGCTCCGGCCACATCCGCGGTCGACGACCCCGGCCCCGGTTGGCACCACAGTCCCTCGGGCCGGCCCGGGGATACGAGGTGACTTGGGTAAAGTTGAATGCGGATTGGAGGCCGCGCAATGTCGCTTTTTTCCGTTCCGGTCAAGGCGGTTCAGATCGCTGTCGGTGCCGCCCTCGTCGGCGGTGAGTCGGCGGTGCGAGCCGGACGCTGGGCCGAGGACACCACCCGGGCAACGCTGTCCTCGATCGCTGCCGACGTCACCTCGATGGCGCAGACCACGGCGTCCGCATCCGCGGGGATGATCGCCGAGGCCTTCGGGGGCACCCCCGCACGCCGGATCACCAGCAACGGTGACGTGCATTGGATCGAGGTCCGCGGCCTCGACACCGATTTCGACGCCCTCGCCGAGGCCGTCGCCATCGCACTCGACGCCACCCCCGGCGTCACCGACGTCCACGTCAACGGGCCGCTGTCGCGGGTGATGGTCACCGTCGCCGCGGGCGGGCCGTCGGCTGCGGACCTGGCGGCGGTGATCGCCGACGCCGAACGCCGGGCCCCACGCGAGGCCACACCCCCCGCCTTGGCTCCGCTGCCGGGCGACGACAATGTCATCGCGGCCGATCTGATCGGGTTGGGTGTCGCGGGCACCGCGCTCGTCTCGGCGGCCGTGTACCGCTTCCTGCCGCTGCCGGTGGTCTCCGATGTCGCCGCCGTCCCGGCAACCCTGCTCAACAATCACCCCCGCCTGCGCGGCATGGTCGAGGATCGCCTCGGCGCCGAGGGCGCGGACCTGCTCCTCTCGTCATTCCAATCGGTGACCGGCATCGTCACCGCGGCCCCGATGTCCGTCCTGGTCACCACGACCGCCCGCGCGGTGCAGAGCGCCGAGGCATTCAACGCGCGCCGCGCCTGGGCGCAACATGCCACCGTTCTCGCCGGCCAGGCACGCAAGGTCGATGTGGTGGCACCGCTGCGGGCGGGCCCGGCGGGTCGGCACACACGCCACGGGTCCCGGTTCGATGAGATCTCGATGAATGTCGGCCTGGGTGGCTCCGGGATCCTCGCCCTCGCCGACGGACTGCGCACCGCCGCCGACGCCACCCTGGTCTCCGCCCCGAAAGCCGCACGGGCCGTGCGCGAGTCGTTCGCCGCCGCCCTGTCGCGGGGGCTGCACCTTCGCCACGGCGCCCTGGTGATGAACCCGCGCGTCCTGCGTCGCCTCGAGGACATCGACACCCTCGTGGTCGACCCGCGGGTGCTGTTCACCGACGAACTCGCCGTCACCCAGATCACCGGGGTCGATCACGACGACCGTTCCCGCGTCTGGAAGGCCGCCACCAAGGCCTTCGACGAGGGCATCCTCGAGCCCGGCTGGAATCCGTTGGCGCACCACGTCGACGACGCGCCCGATGCGTCGGCGCTCATCAGCCCGATCCGGCAGCCGATGGCCTCGGCGCTGTTGATGGAGGCACGCCGGGCCGAGGTTCGCGTGATCACCTTCGCCAATGACGGATTGCATTCGCTGCGACAGGGATTCGACGAACTCCTACCCGACGGCAAGGACCCCGATCAGGATCTGTTCGACGCGGTGGAACGGTTACGCGCCGACGGCGCGCGCGTCGCACTCATCTGCCGGGGTGCCGACGACGCGGCGCACGCCGCTCACCTCTCGGTCGGCCTGATGGACCGGGTGGACTCACCGAGCTGGTCGGCCGACATCCTGGTCCCCGACCTGGGCGCGGCCTGGCGCGTGCTGCACGCCCTGCCCGCGGCCCGTGAGGCTGCGCAACACGGAAAGGCGTTGTCCACGGGCGCGTCGCTGCTCGGCACGCTCATGCTGATCCCCAGTGTTCCCGGGTACGGGCCCGATTCGGCCAATGTCTCGGCGATGTACGCGTTCTGGTCCGGATTCTCGGTGGGCCGTGAGGTCTTCGACGAGCAACTGCCGCAACCGGATTCGGGGCATGACTGGCATGCGATGCCGATCGACGAGGTGCGCGCGCTGTTGCCGATGCCGGCCCCCGAGCCGATCGACACCAGCCTGACCAACCGGGTCACCTCGTCACCACCGATCCGGATTCCCTGGACCACGATCAGCGGCGCATGGCGACGGGTGGGCGACTTCACCGACACGATGCGCGACGATCTCGCCGATCCGATCACCCCGATCCTGACCACCGGCGCGGCCGCCAGCGCGCTGCTCGGCTCACCGCTCGACGCGGTGATGGTGTCGGGCGTGTTGCTGCTGAACACCGCGATCTCGGCCCAGCAATCGCTGCATGCCGAGCGCCTCCTGCGGTCGATGCTGGCCGTCCAGGAACCCCTCGCCCGGCGCCTGACGTCGACCGAATACGCCGGTGCACTCGGCGCCGCGGACTACGACGAGGTGCGCGCCGGACGTCTGCGGCCCGGCGACCTGATCGAGGTCCGTTCCGGTGAGGTGGTCCCGGCCGACGCCCGCATCATCGACGCCGACGCCGTCGAGGTCGACGAATCGGCGCTGACCGGCGAGTCCCTGCCGGTGGCCAAGAACACCGCCGACACCCCGGGAGCACCGCTGGCCGAGCGGACCGGAATGCTGTTCGCCGGCACCACCATGGTGGCCGGCAAGGCCCACGCGGTGGTGACCGCCGCCGACGGGGCGACACAGGTCGACCGCGCGTTGGCGCTCTCCCCCGCCCAGTCCAAGTCCGTCGGACTGGCCGCCCAACTCGGCGAGATCACCAAACGCGCCCTGCCGTGGAGCCTGGCCGGCGGAGCCCTGGTCGGTGCCCTCAGTCTGTTGCGTGGCACCCCCGTCCACGAGGCCGCCTCCGGCACCGTCTCGGTGGGTGTGGCCGCTGTTCCCGAGGGCCTCCCGCTCGTCGTCACCCTGGCGCAGTCCGCATCGGCGCGACGGCTCACCGGGTCGTCGGTGCTCATACGCAACCCGCGCGCCATCGAGGCGTTCGCCCGGCTGGACGTGGTCTGCTTCGACAAGACCGGCACGCTGAGCGAGAACCGTCTGCGGGTGACGTCGGTGCGTGCCCTCGACGGCGCCACCGAACGTGACGTCCTCGAGGTGGCCGGGGCCACCATGCTGGTCAACCGCGCAGGCAAGGTGGAGCACGCCACCGACGCGGCGATCCACCGCGCAGCCACCGAGGCCGGGATCGGGTTGGCGACCCTCGACGGATTCCTGCCCTTCCAATCCGACCGACCACTCGCGGCCGCCGTGATCGGCCGCCGCCTCATGGTCAAGGGCGCACCCGAGGCGCTGGTGAGCGCACTCGACCCGGCCGACCGCGACATCCTGCACGACACCGTCGCCGACATGGCACTGCAGGGTTTACGCGTGCTCACCGTCGCCGAACGCACCCTGACCGCGGCCCAGGCCACCGCAGCCGCCGATCCCGCCGTCCTGGCCGAGCTGTGCTCCTCGGAGCTGCGGCTGATCGGCACGATCGGTCTCAGCGACACGCCCCGCGAGGGCGCCCGCGAACTGCTCACCGACCTGCAGGCCCGGAACATCGGAGTCCGGCTGATCACCGGTGATCATCCGGTGACCGCGCGGGTCGTCGCCGGCGAACTCGGTCTCGACGTCGACGACGGCCACGTGATGACCGGGGCGGACTGGGACGTGCTCGACGCGTCGGCGCGCGTCGAGGCCGCCCGCACCCACCAGGTCTTCGCGCGGATGTCACCCGAACACAAGGTGCAGGTGGTCGCGGCACTGGAATCGGCCGGCCTGATCACCGGCATGGTCGGCGACGGGGCCAACGACGCCGCCGCCATCCGCGCCGCATCGGTCGGAATCGGGGTGGCGTCGAAGGGCAGCGACCCGGCCCGGATGGCCGCCGACGTGATGCTCCTCGACGGCGACATCGGCGCCATCATCGACGCCCTCGACGAGGGTGAGCAGCTGTGGCGGCGTGTGCAGTCGGCGGTGTCGGTCCTACTCGGGCACAACGTCGGTGAGGTCAGCTTCGGTCTCATCACGACGGTGCTGACCGGATCGCCCGCTCTGAACGCCCGTCAGATGCTGCTGGTGAACATGCTCACCGACGCGCTGCCGGCCGCGGCATTGGCGATGAGCCCGCAGAACGAGCCCGACGTGGCCGGGCGTCACGATGAGGCCACCATCTGGCGTGCGGTGGCGGTCCGTGGCGTCTTCACCACCACCGGCGCGACGCTCGCCTGGACGCTGGGGCGCCTCACGGGCACACCCGAACGGGCGGCCACCATCGGATTGGTGGGATTGGTGCTGACCCAGATGATGGAGACCCTGGGCGATTCGCACGGGCCGTTGGTCGTCGCGACGAACGTCGGCACCTTCGCGGTGATGGCGGGAATCATCAGCATCCCGGGCGTCAGTCAGGTGTTCGGCTGTACTCCGGTGGGACCCATCGGGTGGGGCGAGGCATTCGCTGCGGCCTTCGCGGCCGCTGCCATTGCCAAGACAATGCCGGGCGTCATGGACCGGCTGGCAGAGGAACTTCCTAAACTACTCGTCGATGCTCAGCACACCGACACGGACGAGGACGGCGTAGACGTGCTCGAGAGCAGGAGTGAGCAGACGAACGCCGGAGTCGACCAGGGCATCGGGCCCGAGAGAGCGAGTGATCTCCGTCATGACAGGTGAGCCTACCCCAAGTCCTACGGAAACGGATAGGGGCAAACCGGAAGAAGGGACTTCGGTCCTCGACGATGTTCGTCACCTCGTCGCGACCCACAACGACGTCTCCAAGATGGTGCGTGACGCACGTCGCTTCTCGATCAATCTGCCGCTGGTCGGCAAGGTCGCGGTGCCGCAACCCAAACAGTTGGCGTTCTACGGGGTGCTCGGTGCGCTGGCCGCGACCGGGGCCATCGAGTGGCCGGTTGCGGTGGCCCTCGGCCTCGGTGTCGCGGTGACCGCCAAGGCCGTCAGCGCCTCCCCCGCCGCGCCGCAACCCGCGCTCGTCGCGGCCCAGCCGGTCATCGTCGAGCAGATGATCGTCGAGCGGGTGACCACCGAGCCGGCGGCCGACGACGTGGCCGACGTCCTCGGGACCGAGCCCGCGACACCGGCTGCGACCCGCACGACCGCCGCCACGAAGGCTGCGGCGACAAAGGCACCGGCGAAGAAGGCACCTGCCACGAAGTCCCCGGCGCGGAAAGCCCCCGCGAAGAAGACCACTGCGGCAAAGGCAGCGGCCAAGAAAACCCCGGCGCGAAAGACTGCGGCCAAGAAGACCCCAGCGACGAAGACCACCGCGACGAAGACTGCCGCCAAGAAGACCACCGCCAAGAAGTCCGCGCCGCCCGCTCCCGCGCCTGTCACCGAGCCCACCGACTGAGGTTCACCGGTCCCCGAAGATGACCTCGAGGTAGTGGGCGTAGGCGTCGGCGACCTCGTCGTCGGTGAGGCCGAACTCCGCGAGGGAGTACCGGTGCACGCCGTGGGAGTGCTGGCGGTGTGACTCGCGGTGCCGCGTCATCTCGGCCCGGGTGTCGGCGCCGAGGTCGATGCCCGCCGCGGCGTAGATGCGCTCGACCTGTGTCATCGGGTCGTCGATGAGGTCGTCGTAGTAGACGTCGACGAATCGGTCCGGGTGACGTTCCCGCACGGCGAGGGACCGTTGCGCCATGTCGACGTTGCGTCGTAGCCAGTGCCGCGCAACCGCTTGTGCGTCAACATGATCGGAGAACATCGAATGTCCGTGGGCGAGCATGCTGGAGAAGGATGCCGTCGTGCGAACCGGATCCCGATGGGTGCCGACGATGACAGCATCGGGAAAGACGTCGAGCAGGGTGTCGAGATGTTCGAGATGAGCCGGCGTCTTGAGGACCCAGTGACCTCGCCGATCCTGCTGGGCCAGTACCTGCAGCAACAGCTTGAGGTAGTCGTAGGACGGTCGCGGATCCTGATCGGCGAGCCAGCGGGCGTACGACGGCACGTTCAGCATCGCCTCGGGCACCTGCGACATCAGTGAATATTCTTGCAGCAGAACGTCTTCCTCGGGACCGTCGGCCTCCACCGCGTGGATCGCGAAGAACTGCGGATTGAGGTAGCGCAGCGACCACTCGGCCGCCTTCGTCTGTGCGATCCGCATCCACGGACGACGGCCGGGGCGTTCGGATCGGTGCGGCAACAGGTGCACGACCTCCCACGACTGCACCGCGCGTATCCGGGAGTCCGATCCGATCAGCCTGTGCAGCATGGTTGTTCCGCTGCGTTGGAGTCCGGCGATGACGATCGGCGGGGTGATCGGTTCATCGGCGATCTCCGGCCGGCCCGTGATCAGTTCGGCCACCCGCAGTCGGGTGGCGAGCAGACCGGTCAGACGCGCCCGGATCACCAGCGCACCGAAGGAGGAGAGGTCGGCCTCGTCGAGGATCGATCGGGTCAGCACCTCGAGGGCCTCTTCGGTGAGCGGATCGGCCCGCCAGGGTAGTCCGGTGGCCCGGGATGCCCGCGCGCGCAACGCATCCGCCGACAGGTCCGGACCGTGCCCGCGGTCGGTCAGGCGCCGCCCGAGGGCGTTGAGTGCGGTGATCGGCCAACGCTGTAGGGGAACGAAACCGTCGGTCACGGAAGATCTCTCACCTGCGAGACCGGCACGACGCGGGTGCGCGGCTGGGGATGATCGGTCGCCCGAATCCATCGGAACGTCATGCCGCCACTCGAATGTCCGGTGGTGTGAATCCAATTGGGCACCCCAGGATCGGTGTGGGCGACGACGACGCGCACACTGCCGTCCGGACGGTAGCCGGCGGTGTGCTTGTTGACGTGGATCGTGGAGTACCGGTAATCCAACGACTCCAGCCAGTGGTTGTCGAGTTGGAAGTTCCACGCCTCGCAGTCGGGGATCTCGGCGTCGATGACCAGCGCCTCGTCGGGTCCGAGCCGCCAATAGCTGTGGTAGTAGATGATGTTCGGATCGCCACCGGCCTTGGTGGAACGATCCGGGTCGAACATCGGCAGTTCGTTGGTGTGCTTGGCGAAGTCGTGTGCCCACTTGGCGAACAGCATCGACGCACCGGCCACCAGCAGACTCGCCTTGCCCAGCCCGGCGTCGAGCTGCGCGGCCGTCAGCGGTGCCGGTGCCGGCGGGCTCGCGTCGGTGCCTTCGGCGGCGTCGTCGATCAGGTCGATGCGCAGGTCCGCGGGCGTCTCGGTGTTGCGGTCGGCGAAGGTCTGCCGCACGATCAGCAACCCGGACGCCTCCGTCATCGGCAACCAATTGCCCTCGTGCTCAACGGCACTCACGATCAGCTCGAACCGACCGTCGGCGCCGATGGCCAGATCCGAGGCCTCCACGTATCCGGTGGTCGGCATCTGGCCACCCTGTCCGTAGTTGCCCTCCTGGGTGCCGAAGCCGAGGTAGTCGACGGTGCCACGGGTGCCGGAGATCCGGTAGCTGAGCGTGCCGTCGATGGTGGCGTTCTGGTAGTGGTTGTCGGGATTGTCCGAGCCCATCTTGGCGGTCTCGTGAATCATCCGGCGCAGCACCGGGGCTCGCGGGTCGGCGTACTCGACGAAGGCCTCGAGTCCGGCACGGGTGAGCCGCGACAGGTAGCGGTAGCCCTCGGCCTGGGTCAGCGGATCGGTCGGCGTGCCCGGGTACATGATCGACGCGCCGGCCGATTTCAGCGTGTCACAGAACTCCTCCCACGCCTGCCCGGACGCGACCCGCGCCTGCGCGACGTCGTCGGGCGTCGTGCCACGAAATCGGAGCCACGCGATGCGGGCGCGGCGGAATCCATCGAGGGCGGAGGTTGCCAGCGTGCGGCCGTTCATGGGCCCACCCTACGGCGAGGTCGGTCTGCTCAGAACGACTTTCGGGCGGTCTTCGGATCCCCGTAGGTGATCGCACGTTCGCGTCGGGTGTCGGTGAGCAGGGTGGCCGCCCACGTCACGACGGTTCCGGTGCGGTTGCGAACACCGGCGAGGAAGGCGATGTGGATCGCGCCCCACGCCAACCAGCCGATGCTCCCGGACAGCTTCAGCGGCCCGGTCTGCAGGATCGCATTCTTGCGGGAAATGTATGCGGCGGTGCCGAAGTCGCGGTACTTGAAGGGTGGCCGGTCGGTGTCGCCGGCCACCACTCCGGCGATCACCGCACCCGCATGCCGCCCGCCCTGCATGGCGACCTCGGCGACCCCGGGCAACTTCTGGTACGAACTCATGTCGCCGACGACGAAGACCTCCGGATGCCCCGGCACCGACAGGTCGTCGCCCACCGGGATGGTGCCGCCCCGGTCGGTGGTGACGCCGAGCGCGTCGGCCAGCGCCCCGGCGAATGGGACGGCCTCCACGCCGGTGGTCCACAGTGTGGTGCGCGCGTCATATCGGCACACCTTCTTCGTGGCCTTCTCGGTGATCTCGACGGAATCGGCATCCACACCGGTGACGTGCACGCCGAGGTGCGTCTCCACACCCAGGCGGTCGAGGGTGCGCTGCGCCTTCGCCGACAACGTCGGACTGAACGAGGGCAGGACCCGATCACCGCCGTGGAACAGCATCACCCGGGCCTCGTCGGGGTCGATGCTGCGGAACTCGCTCTCGAGTGCGACGTGCGCCAATTCCCGTATCTGCCCGGCCAATTCGACACCAGTCGGACCACCGCCGGCGACGGCGAAACTCAGCCACGGACGACGCTGCTCGGCGTCGGGCAGGGATTCGGCCATCTCGAAGGCGGCCATGATGCGTCGGCGGATGGCCAGGGCGTCGTCGAGCGTCTTCATCCCGATGGCGTGCTCGATGAGATCCTCGTTGCCGTGATACGACGTCCGCATCCCGGCCGCCACCACCAGGTAGTCGTAGGTGACCTCGGTGACGGTCGAATCCATCCGGGTGACGGTGACGGTGCGCGCCGCCGGGTCCACCGCGGTCGCCTCGGCGCAGAACACCTCGGCGTTGCGTTGCCGGCGCAGCAGATGCCGGATCGGGCTGCTGATGGAGCCCTCCGACAGCAGTCCGGTCGCGCATTGATAGAGCAGCGGCTGGAACAGATGGCTGGTGCCGCGGTCGATCACCGTGACCCAGACGTCGGCTCGGCGCAGACGCCGGGCGGCGTTCATGCCGCCGAAACCCGCTCCGATGATGACCACATGCGGCCGGCCGCGCCGGCCGGAGTCGGATACACCCACCCCGCCGATTGTGGCAGAAACCCGGCGAGGCGGTGGCTGTCCGCGGTCGGGGTCAGCGGGAGGCGGGAACCGCGCTGGTCACCGCAAGGGTGGCCGCGCTCGTCGCGGCGGTCACGGTGAACACCGACGGCCAGGCACCGATCTTCTTGGCCAGCGGGTGCGACGCCCCGAATGCCACGAGATAGGTGCCGAGCAGTCCGGCGGCGACGGCCGGCCCGCGGGAGCGCCATTCGTTGGTGCAGTACGCGCCGACGGCCGCGAGAACCACGCCGCCCAGTTCGCGGCGACCGGTGTAGCGGGCGGCGGCGTACCCGCCGACGAGGCCGACAGCGACAGCGGGAACCGTGGGATCGAGAGCCATGGCCGAAAGCCTACGCAAGGGGCGGGCGACACCGGCCGCGCAGTACTCATCCGGTGATCAGATAGTCCTGCTGCATCCGCTTCCAGAGCGCGAGGTGCGGATCTGTGGTGGGATCGCGCCGGTCGATGAGGTAGGTGGTGGCCGCTCCCCTCATGCTGGAGAACAGGATCGGATAGAGCTCCGGATAGCGTGGCGCCGAGGTCAGGGTGGGGCCGAGGAAGTCGGCGACGACGGCGGCCACGGTGCGGCCGATCTCCCGCTCGGCCGGCAGCAGGACCGTGCGCAGCGACTCGTTGGTGCGTGCGGCCACCCACAACTCCATCGACGCCACGAAGTACGGCTGATGGAAGGTCGACCACCCGAGGTCGGTGGCCGCCGAGATCCGCTCGACCGGATCCTCGGGCCAGTCGATCTGTGCGGGCAGTTCGGCGATCCGGGTCCGCGCGAGATGCCCGACCGACGCGGTCAGCAGGGCGTCCTTGGACGGGAAATGATGCAGCATCCGGCCGCGGCTCACGCCCGCCTCGGACTGGATGGCCACGGTGCTGGTGTGGGCATAGCCGCGCGCCACCAGAACACGCAGTGCCGCGTCGAGGATCAGGGTGCGGGTCTCGTCGCTGCGCCGCTGCCGGGGTGCCTCCATCGGGGTGAGCACACTGTTCGGGGTGAGCGCACTGCTCGGGCGCATCGTCACCGGGCCAGTCTACGAGCCGGGTTCCGCCATCGGGGTGCCGAGACGTCAGAAGTCGAGAATGTGGGGCAGACCCGCACGGTAGCGGTCCCGGTCGGCGGCCTTGATCGGGTCGAGGATCGGCAGGTCCCACAGCGGGAACACCGGAGCGGGGCGGGCCGGGCTGTCGGCGGCGTCGAGGATCGCATTCGCCGCGCGCCGTCCCGCCTCGTTGGCCCCCTCCATCGTCGCCAGGTCGATGTTGGTGCGCACATGATCACCGCCGATGAACAGGTTGGGAATGGAGGTGGCTGCGGTGGGACGGTGCTGCAGCGAACCGGCCGTGTTGACCATCAGTGGTGTGGCGTTGGCGATGGTCGGTGACCAGGTGATCCCGGGATCGAGTGACCAGGTGACGATGTCCTCGCTGCGCAGGATGCGCCGCGAACCGGAGTTCATCGCGCGCGCCATCTGCGCCCACACCTCCTTCGCGATCTCGTCCCTGGTGCACTGTTTTGCCTTCTTGCCGAACAGGATTCCCGGTGTCTCCCAATCGGAGATGTCGATGGACAGGCAGTCGTGCACGCGGCCGTCGCCGTAGGTCCGGGCGAAGTCGACGTTCCACGGACCGGCCTGGAACAACCCGGTGAGCGCCCAGGGTGTGCCGAGGGAGGCGATGTGTCCGGGCGGCAGGTCCGACCTGCGGGACAGGAAGTACTGGATGCCGACCATCCAGTCGTCCTCGAGATGACGAATCCCACCGAGTTCCGGTGCGGCACCGAGGATCTGCGGGGTCAGCAGGGGTCGGAGCCGGTCGATCGGCATGGCCGCGACGTACCAGTCGGCGGTCACCGTCCGGCCCCGGGAGGTGCGCGCCCCGGCGATCTGTCCGCCCGAGACGTCGAATGCCGCGGCGCCCTCACCCATCTCGAAGCGCACGCCGCGTCCTCGGAGATACGCGACCCACGGATCGATCCACACATGATTGGTGGGGCCGTTGAGGATTCGGTCGACACCACCGTGGACGAGTCCCGCGTCGTACTGGCCGATCAGACCGGTCGCGGAAACGGCCAGCGCCCAACCGATCTGGCCGATCGTGCGGGCCGACGCGGTGCCGGATTTCGCGGCCACCAGGGCGCGGGTGAGGGCGCCGGCGAGATACTTGCGGTAGGCCGGCGACTTGCCGTCGGCCTTGACGAACTGGACCCAGGACTGTTTCTCCCACTGGCCCACCTTGCGTTCGTCACTGCTGGTGGCGATGATCAGTTCGCGGTTCACGAAGTACGCCAACTCCTGTGGCGGGATGTCGACGACGAACTTGAGTCCGGTGGTCAGCGCGTTGCGTAGATTCTCTAGTGTCGCAAGCGAACCCGCGTGGGTGATCGATCCCATGATCGATGCGGGCGCGACGGTC
Organism: Gordonia oleivorans; assembly: GCF_040044975.1. Taxonomy (NCBI): domain Bacteria; kingdom Bacillati; phylum Actinomycetota; class Actinomycetes; order Mycobacteriales; family Gordoniaceae; genus Gordonia; species Gordonia oleivorans. The sequence continues at coordinate 39,210 of NZ_JBDZDI010000015.1, read as the reverse complement.
GGCGCGTACCCGGATTCGTCGAAGGCGACGATCGCGGTCTCGACGTTGATCAGGTGCCGGTCCTTGACGTTGCCGCCCGGCACCGGAATGCGTTGCATCGACTCGGTGACGTGCTGATAGCAGCCGGGGAAGAAGCGGAAGCCGTGTTCGCCGGGAAGCGGTTTACGCCCGCCCGCCGCGGTTCCGGGAACGTCGAGACTGCGGGCCTTGCCACCGAGGTAGGCCGGCTCGTACACGGTGACCGCGAAGCCGCGTTCGATCAGTTCGTGGGCGGCCGCGAGTCCTGCCATGCCGCCGCCGAACACCGCCACCGAGCGTCGCCGACCCGCCGCGGGCGGCACCGCACGCGCCGACGGCACGCTCACCCCGGGCATGGCGACGGCCGTCCCGGCCAACACCGCGGCGGCGGCACCGCCGGTCAGCAGCGACCGCCGGGAGACTCCCGGCCCTCCGCCCGATCCGTCGATTCTTTCGTCACCTTCGGACATGGCACGGCCCTCCCAACCTCGGAACAGTCAACTCTGACTCTTTTGATGTGATGTGCACCACTACTCCGAGGCCTGCGGGACGGAATCGGCGAAGTGTCTCGCGCCGGATGGGCCGGGCCGGGCGATGTCACACTGGACCCATGGCAGATTCGTCCCTGCACCCCATCCCCGGCACAGCCCGGTGACCGGCCCGACCGCTCCCGACCCCGCGTCTCATCCCGATCCGGCCAGCGTCGACACCGAACCGATCCCCGGCACCGCGGCACCCGCCGACGCCGCAACCCCCACGATCCTGCTGGTGTCGGGCACCCACGCCGACGCCCTCGCCGACGAGTTCGGCCGGTACCGCCGCGACTACCACGTGCGTTGCGTGGCGTCGGCGATCGAGGCGATCGTGGCACTCGGTCAGCTGGCCGGCCGTGGTGATCCGGTGGCGCTCATCGTCGCCGATTCGGAGTTGCCCGACATGCCACTCATGGAGGCGCTGCACACCTTTCGCTCCATCACGCCGACCGCACGCCGCGTCGTCGCCATCGCCTGGGAGACCTTCGCGGTGACCTCGGCGGCACTGCGTCCGGCGCTGCGCAAGGGCAAGTTCGACACCTTCCTGCTGATGCCGCGCGGCGCCCGCGACGAGGAGTTCCATTACGCGATCACCGAGATGCTGTCCGACTGGGGCTCGACCATCGCCGCCCCGGTCGTCGAGGCCGTCCGGATCATCACCGACGAGCCGACCGCACTGACCCTCGAGATCCGGGACATGCTCGACCGTTCGGGCATGCCGCATCGCACCTATCCCCCCGACAGTCCGGCCGGGCGTGAGGCGCTCGCCGCGTACGTGCCCGAGCCCGACGATCCCGACTCCGCACCGTCGTTCCCGCTGCTCCAGTCGATGATCAGCCTCAACCACGGGCTGGTCATCGCACCGTCGTCGGCCCGCGAGGTGTCGGCCATGCTCTACGGGCGGCCCTCGGATGTGGACGAGGAGGCGGTGGTGGATCTGGCCATCGTGGGCGCCGGCCCGGCCGGTCTGGCGGCCGCGGTCTACGCGGCCAGCGAAGGACTGTCGACGGTGGTGATCGAATCGTCGGTGATCGGCGGGCAGGCCGGCACGAGTTCGATGATCCGCAACTACCTCGGTTTCCCGCGCGGGATCTCCGGGATGCGGCTGGCCCAGCGGGCCCGGGTGCAGGCGGTGCGCTTCGGTGCGCGGTTCTACTCCGGGTGGCCGGTCCACAGACTCGAACTCGGCGGCCTCGAACCGGGCGGCCTCGAACTCGGCAGCGAGCACACCCCGCACCGCCTCGTCACCGACGGCGGCGATGTGCGCTCGCACGCCGTCCTGATCAGCAGCGGCGTCGACTACCGACGGGTCGGCGTCGACTCACTGGAGGCCTTGGTCGGCGTCGGCGTCTTCTACGGCGCGGCGATGTCGGCGGCCCGCGAGATGGAGGGCCGCGACGTGATCGTCGTCGGCGGCGGCAACTCGGCCGGTCAGGCGGCCATCCACCTGGCCCGGTTCGCGCGGTCGGTGACGATCGTGGTCCGCCGCGATGACCTGTCGGCCACCATGTCGCAGTACCTGATCGGCGAGATCACCTTCCATCCGCGCATCAGCGTGTGCGGTCGATGCGAGGTCGTCGACGGCGGCGGCGACGGTTCGCTGGACTGGGTGACGCTGCATCATCGCGACACCGGCGAGGACGAGCGACGCGCCGTCGGCGGGCTGTTCCTGCTGATCGGTGCCGAACCGCACTGCGAATGGGTCTCCACGGAGATCGCGCGCGACGATCACGGCTTCGTCCTCACCGGCCGCGACGTCCCCAAGAACCGATGGGCCGACGGCCTGCCCCCGGCGAACCTCGCGACCAGCGCCGCGGGGGTGTTCGCCGCCGGCGACATCCGCGCCGGTTCGATGAAGCGGGTCGCGTCGGCATCCGGTGAGGGCGCGAGCGTGGTGCCCCTGGTCCACGAGTGGGTGGAGACCTGCGTGCGGGCCTGAGCCCACCCGGCGACGCCGCCCTTCGTCGGAGCCGGTCTACCGCACATCCTTGGTCAGGTGAACCAGTGCGTATCCACCCGAGGTCGGTGTTCGGTGTGTCTCCCGGAAACCGACTCTGGCGTACAGCCGCAGGTTGCCGACGCTGCGGTCGCCGGTGAACAGGCGCATCTCGCCGACTTCGGGAGGCAGCCGCTGCTCGGCCAATGCCAGCAGCCGGCTACCCAGACCCTGGCTCTGGACATCCGGAGCGACGACGAGCCGGCCGAGTTCGGCGATCGTCGTCGCGGGATCGACGGTCACCCGGACGGCGCCGACGAGACGCCCGTTGGTGTCCCGGAGCCCCAGCGCCAGGACGTTCGACGCCGAGAGCTCGGTCGTCACCTCGTCCGGCGACTGCACCAACGGGGGTCGCCAGACATCGTCATGCGCCTGGGCCTCGGTGACGTAGGCGGCACGCTGCAACGTGAGCAACTCGCCGGCGTCGGATGCGGACAGGATCACCACGGCGGTTTCCATGACAGCCGATCAAGTCAGAGCGTCACGGTCGGACCGCCCGCACACCGCGCGTCGAGACCCGGGCGCGATCGACTCAGTCGAGCGAGGCGAGGAATTCCCGGACCCGTGGCCAGGTCTCGCGGGTCGCGGCATCACCGGCGATGAGACCGAGGTGACTGGTCTCCACGGTCGCGAAATGGACCTGCTCGGAGTCGGCGAACAGGTCGACTCCGTGCCGGGCGGCGGCCCAGCTGACGATCGCGTCGCGGTGGCTGCCGAACAGCTGGATGGGTGCGGTGATGGACGTCAGGTCGACGAGCCTGCCGTCGAAATTGAGCACCCCGGACGCGAGTTCGTCGCGGTAGATGAAGTTCTCCCACATCTGCAGCGATACCTTGCCCGCATATCCCGGCATCGTCGTCTGGAAACGGTCGATCACCTGCATCCGCGCCAGCGCATCGGTGTCGTGGGCGTTGCGCATGATGTAAGCGGGTTTCTTCAGTTCCCGCTCCCACGCCGTCGCCCGGTAGGCGAGCCGCACCAGCGGTGCCGGGATGCCGCCGAGGGCGCGCAGCGCACCGGAGATCAGGGTGCCGCCGGTCGGCTTCATCAGCGTCTTGACCAGCGGATACGGCGGAACCTTCGCGTAGTCGAGGGGCGTGCCGATGGCGGTGATCGACCGGATCGGCAGTTCCGGATGCGCGGCCGCGGTCAGGAACGTGATCGTCCCGCCGATGCTCCACGCCATGAGATCGACGAGGTCGCCCGTCGACGACGCGGACGCCTCGTCGCCACCGTGATAGTCGGCGAGAACCCGGCCGACGGCCTGGGGCACGATGTCGTCGAAGTAGTCGGAAAAGCCCATGTCACGGTCGGCGCGCCCGACGTCACCGAAGTCGACGACGTAGGGCACCCGTCCGTCCTCGAGCAGCTTCGCCACCACCGACTGCCCCGGGCCGAGGTCGTAGCAGCGGGCCGACACCGCCAGCGGCGGTACCAGCAGCACCGGGGGACGACCGGCGACGCGCGCCGCGGCACGATCGGCGTCACTGCCGTATCTGCGCAGTTCCCGGTGCTCACCGGTGTGCAGGACGGTGTGCTCGGTCTGCACGTCGGGGGCCACCTGGTGGCCTCCCAACATCCGCAGGACGAGGAGCGCACCTTCGGCGGTGGACGGCGCCTCGTTGTCTTTCGGCGCGATTGCGGGGCTCGACATCCTGGCGAATCTACGCGACGCACCCATCGGCGAGGCGGCAGCCCTTTAGGACGCGTGCTCGCGGGACTCGTCGTCGTCCCAGAAGTTGACGGCGTCGAGACTGCGGATCAGCCGATCGCGGGCGTCGGCGAACCGGGCGTGGATCTCGGTCCGGATCGAGGCCTCGTCGCCATCGCGCAGAAAACCGATGAGTCGGCGGTGGCTGGCGACGGCCTGGCGGCCCCACTCCGGATCGTGCGCATAGAGCTGATGCGGTGAGTACTTGTTGGCCTCGAACAGGAACCAGGCGAGTTTCTTGCTGTGCGCCATCAGATTCACGTGACGGTGAAAGGCGAACTCGCGATCGAGGACCCGATCGGCATTGCCGGTGTCGACGGCGGCCTCGAGTTCATCGACGATGGTCGCCAATTCCGTGAGGCTGCGCGCCAACTCCGGATCGGCGATGGCGTGGGTCGCCAGGCGCGCCGACAACTCGGCCTGCATCCAGAAGAGGTCGACGATGTCACCGCGTTCGAGATTCTCGACGATGAACCCGCGATGAGGGGACGACCGGACCAGACCTTCACCCCGCAGCGTGACCAACGCCTCGCGGACCGGCGTGACGCTGCATCCGAGCGCGGACGCTGTCTCGTCGAGCCGGATGAACTGACCGGGACGGATGTCTCCGGTCATGATCCGGGTACGCAAGTGGTCGGCGACCTCATCGGTGAGCTGTTTACGACCGAGCCGCACAGCTGCCATCGCCTTGTCTCCTCTCGTCATCCCCGACCGCACTTCCCCTACCGAACCTTATTGTCTCGTGCCCGAATTCGTCGATGCGTTCCCCGATCGGGACAACCGAACGGGCATTGCGCGTCACACGATCGCCCTGTCGTGACGGATCCGGTACCGCAGATCGCGCATCATCGCGCGGCTCCCGCCGAACCGAATCGACTTCGGCAGGGGTGCGTTGACCACGGAGACGGTCCAGAACAGCTGCGCGAATCGTCGTCGATCGGTCGCGGTCCACTCCACGCCCAGTTCCTCGCGGAACAGCGGCGGCAGGAAGCCGATGGTCAGGAACCGCAGCAGGTCGACGAAGGGCAGGCGGACCAACGGGTTGATCATCTTCAGGTCCACCAGGTCGTTGAGGAAGGCCCGGGTCCGTTCATCGATGGAGACCCGTTCACAGGCGACGTTCCAGTAGTGGTCGAACTCCGCGCGCGAGGCGGGCCACATCTCTTCGGGCACCTGCAGGGTGGTGCCGAGAACCTTCGACGACTGGTAGAACTCCTCGGCCTGCGTCTCATCCATCGTCCCGTGGATCAGTTGATAGGAATCCTCGACGCCGACGAACAGGCAGGCCGCCACCCACATCTGGAGTTCACGGTTGAAGGCGTTGTAGCGGACCGGGCTGTTCTCGTCGGACCGGACGTGACGATGAGCCGTGTTCACCGCCGCGCGGAACGCGGCCCGCTCCTCGTCGGTGCCGAGGATCGCGACCGCGAGGTACTGGGTGGTGGTCCGGGCCCGTTTCCACGGGTGATGCTGCAGCGCGCCGGACTCGACCTTGCTCTCCAGCACGCCGTAGGCGACCTCGGGCCACGACAGCTGCATGATCACGTTGGCGGCGGCGCCGGCGAACGACCAGAAGTCGAGCGCCTCGGTGACCTTCGCCGTCGTGTGCCGGCCGATGGCGTGCCGCCTGCGCCGCGGGATCGCGATACGCGTCTGCGCGTTGGTGAGGACCGCGGTCGTCTCGTCGAGATCGGGCAGGTAGGTGGTGGCCATGGACGTCTTCTTTCTCGCGAGGCCGGACCACGAGCGCGTCCGCCCGGGTGACCGACCGAGTCGCCGGGCGGCCCGCCACGCGGGTGACTCCGGCCGCCAGGCGACTCCTGTGCCGTAGTGGTGCCCCGACGATCATCCCGCAGAGGAGTGTCCACTTGTGACTGATATCTCAGGTTTCTCCGGTCAGGCTAACATACTTAAAATATTAAATGTAGAGTCGGTCGCAGCGTCGGGTTCCGTCGACCGGGCATACTCATCGGCGATGACCTCTCACGACCCGACCGCAGCGCCATCCGAGGACACCGGCGTCGTCGCCGTGGTGGGCACCCTCAATCTCGACCAGGTGATCCGGGTGGATCGACTTCCGGCCGACTCCGAAACCGTCCTCGGCCTGTCGCAGACCGAACGGCCCGGCGGCAAGGGCGCCAATCAGGCCCTCGCCGCCGCCGGTCACGCCCGGGTGGCGTTGATCGGTGCCGTCGGTGACGACACCGCGGCGCAGACGATGCTGACCCATCAGCGATCCGCCGGCGTCGACGTCGACCACATCCACCACGCCGAGGGCATCAGCGGACGGGCCGTCATCGAGGTCGACGCGCACGGCACCAACCGCATCATCGTGCTGTCCGGCGCCAACACCGACCTGCCGGTCGACCACACGCTCACCGCATTGGACGCACTCGATCCCGACGTCGTCCTGACCCAACTCGAGTGCCCCATGGCGATCACCGAGGCGGTGGCCGACTGGTGCCGCAGCCACCGGCGACGATTCATCCTCAATCCCAGTCCGGTTGCACCGCTGGATGATTCGATTCTCACCATCGCGGATCCGGTGATCGTCAACGAGGTCGAGGAGACCTACTACGGCGGTCCGGAGAAGCTGGGCTCGACGTGTCGCAGTGTGGTGATCACCCGCGGTGGCGCCGGGGTCGTCGTGATCGACGACGCGGGTGAACATCACATCGAGGTCCGCGCCGTGACGGCCACCGACACCACCGGTGCCGGTGACGTCTTCGCCGGAGTCCTCGCCGCCCATCTCGCCGGTGGCCTCGACCTCCTGGACGCCGCCCGGCACGCGACAAGCGCGGCAACCGAATTCGTCGAGCGTGGTCCGGCAGCACACTGAGCCAACCTGACCGCCTCGTTCATACACGCACCCGTTGACAGCGCTCACCTCGCCACTGACAGCGCCATCCTCGCCACTGACAGCGCTCACCTCTTCACTGACAGCGCCCGGCTCGGCACTGACAGCGCTCTCCCCAACGTTGACAGCGCTCTCCCCATCACTGACAGCGCTCGGCTCGGCACTGACAGCGCTGTGCTTCCATATCGAAGACCGCAGGTGGCCGTGACCGCTCGCCGTATATCGTCCGACGACGCCAACTCCGCGTATTCGGCGTCCGATACGTCCGTATTGGGATTCAATTAGCGCACTACGAATGCCACGGTCGGGTGAGACGGAGGACGAGTCTCGATGTCTGAGAACAGAAGTGTCTCGACGACCCAGAGCACCAGCCCGAAACGCACCCTCCGCATCGCCCTTGCCATGCGCGGTGGTGTGAGCATGGCCGTCTGGATCGGCGGTGCCGTCGCCGAACTCGATCTGGTGCGGCGGGCATCGTTGACACCAATCCCCACTCCTGGTCCCCACGCTTCACCAGAGCATCACCGTGCCCACGTCTATAAAGAGCTTCTCGCGGCCGCCGGCTTCGACAAGGTCGAATTCGACATCCTCGCCGGGGCGAGCGCGGGCGGACTCAACGCTGTGCTGTTTGCCCTGGCGCAGAGCTACGGCGTCGTCACCGACGACATTGTTCGCGACATGTGGCTGAAGGATGGTGGCCTCTGGGATCTGTTGCGGACGCCCGACAAGGAAGCCGAAGCGGACGGCAAGCAGCGATCAGGATTCAGTGCGGTCGACTCGGTGCTGTCCGGCGACGGCCGGTTCCTGACGCTGGCACGCGAAGCCATCGAAATAATCGTCGGGGAATCCTGGAATCCGCCGCAGGCAGAAGAATCCTCCACGGTTGGCCGAGTCCAACCACAGGATCGACTGACCGTGGAGTTGGCAGCCACCGTGCTGCCCGACCCGAAGCGACGGAGCATGCCCTCCCGCGCAGGGTTCTCATTCACCCGTCGCCCAGGTGGACTCGGATCGACGTACTCCACCATCCCCGGAGCAATCGACGTCGACCAGAGCGCGGCCATACATGCCCAGGAACGTATGGCACTGAGCATGCGCGCCACCTCGTCATTTCCGGGCGCATTCGAGCCGGCGTCGGTGCACTCGTCGCAACCGACTCCCATGACCGACCTTTCTGCGCCCGGTGACATGCAGCCGGTCTTCTCGTTGTGCCGTGAGGCCAACGACGCCGACGATCCATTCCTGGTGATCGATGGCGGTGTCTTCGACAACATCCCTATCGATCGCGCCGTTCGCGCAATTCAGCGCGCATCGGCCACCGATCCGACGCAACGTGTGCTGATCTACCTCGATCCGCAACCACCGTCACAACCCGAACCGCAACCTGCACCGTCGCCGGCGAAGAAGGGCACCCGCGCACGCAATCAGTCTGCGCAGCTGAGTCGCTGGCTCAACGTCATCACCACCGGAATGTCACTCAAGCAACGTGAGGAGTCCGCAGCCGACGAGATCACGTACATCCGCGAGCACAATGACTCCGTCAAGGAACTCCAAGGACGGCTGGACTCGTTGGCGGCCTGGCTCTCCAATCCCGGGACGCGGCTGCCGAACATTGGACTCCGTGACTATCTCGCGTCGCGTGCGGGAGCCGACGCCGAACGGTATGCCCTCATCCTCACGAAACCCAATGATGTCCTCGTCAGCCCAGGATTCCCCGCCCAACCTTGGGTCCCCGTCAATGCCGAAGCCAGCCTCGCGGTCGCCGAAGCCGTCGAGAGGGCATACGCTGCTATCTCATCGCGCTCAACCACGCTCGACCGTCACGCGTGGCATGTCGTCACGATCGGCGATGCCGGTGCCGCAATCGACGCCTCGCTGTTCCTGATCGCGTGGACGCGAATGCTCCAGGACACGGACACTGTCAGCTGCAACGATGCTCCATTGCTCCGAAGGGTCAAACGATGCCTGTACCGTTGCCTGTCAATACTTCTCCGCGTACGGCGTCAGACCGTGGATGACGCCGTTCGCAGCACCACCGACTCAGACGCGTTGTCGACGGCAATCGTCGCAGGGATAAGCCATCAGCTGTTTCTGACGCTCGATCAGGGTCTCGACAGTCTGTTGAATCATTCTGAACCAGGGGATGATTCGGAGTTCTACGTACATCTGTCATCTGCTTTGGGAATGCCGGGAACTGCCACAGCGTCAACAGCGATCCCCCATTCGGCCCAGCTACTCACCACCGTGTGGTCACGCCTCGACTCGTATCTTCGTGCGCTAAGGACCATCCACCCCGGCCAGGCCGAACGCAACGATTCGGAGTGGTCCGATTCCATCTACAACGCACTGCGCCAACGAGTATCGGCGCACTCACACTCGGCGTATGAGATAACCCGCTTACTCTCGGTCAGCGGCGTCCCCGGCGGTCAGTCGATGATTCGCTACCACGAGATCACAGGCAACCAGACCCCCGCGCTGGACAACGAGCACGTCTCCGAGCTGCGGTCCGCAGCCATCCACTCACAACTGGCTTCCTGGTTACGCAAGAACACCGCCCTGGAGCACATCGACCCAGAACAGTTGTCCGCGTGGATGTCTCACGTCGAGGGAGTCAACCGGGCCGAGGACAAGCTGTGTGGAACACCGCTTGCGCGGTTCGCCGGCTTCTTCGACTGGCGCTGGCGCTCGAACGACTGGACGTGGGGTCGGATGGATGCTGCCGCAGGGATCGCCGATCTGCTGGAGGCGACCGCCCGCGACGAGAATGAGGAACAGTCCACAGCGTCCGAATCGGATTCCACCGCACGGGACCTGCAGCAGTGCATCTTCGCCGACCTCCCGACCTCGCTGGCGATGCCGCCGCGCGGGATGGGTGTGATCACCGGACTTCCCTCGTCCTATCGTGTCGGTCTGGTGTCACGTGCGTCCAGCCTGGTCATCCGCGCCCTACAGCCCGCCACCGTGAAACCGAGCGTCGTGAAGAAATCGATCGTGGTCGCGGCGGTGGCCGCGTTGCGGGTCATCCCACCACTTCTCGGACTTCTCGTCGATCCGATCCGACTCGCCATCGCCCTGGGAGCAACTCTCCTCGCATCGGAAGTACTGCCGGGGGATTCGGGCACAGATGAATCCAACTGGAGGGTGTTCGGGTTCCTGACGACGCTTGTGGGCTTGGGCATCGGCTGGCGATGGTGGGCGGCTCGGAAGAAGTGGCACGGCATGAATGAGAGATGGGAACGCGCCAAACAGGTGTTTCCGGCCGAACGTCAGCGTGTGTTCACAGACTGGCGTCGCGCGTTCACGGAGGCCCAGGGCCGGGCCCGTCCCTACCTGTGGGTGACGCTGTGCTTCGGGGTTGCCTATGCGTGCATCGGTATCGCGCTGTGGCTCCTGGCCACGGTGTTGGCATGCCATCCGATGGAAGCTGCACTCGCCGTGTGGTTCCCGCTGCTCGGCCTAGCCGGGTGGTTGTTCGTTGTCTGTACCCGGGTGACTCCACCTCGATCTGGCCATGAGGCCGGCCGTGTCGGCCGATCCGCCGCACGGCGGCTTGCTTTCTGCTGCGCGGCCGGGTTGTTGATCGTCGTGGTGGTCCTCGGTATCGGTATCGACATCTCGCTGCCCGGCACCATCGCCTCCGCTGTCAGTGTGGCATCAGTGCTCACCGCAGCACTCGTCGCCTGCTCACTGTGGGGCTGGGTCCCCCTCCGGGAGACATACACCTATGCCGCGCCCGCAGCTCTGCTCGCAGGCATCGTGACCGGTGTGGTCGCCCACTGCTGGGCGCAGAACAACGTCCTGGTGATCCTGGTCCCGGTGGCAACGTGGTGGATCTGGATGGCCGTTTTTCTCGGCAACGTCACACCCCTGTCATCCAAGGCCATGGGCCTATTGCCTGAGGAGTCGTCCGACGACACTGCGAGCACTGCCAATCCCTCGTAACGTCGACACCATGACGTCCGACCACACCCGCCACCTGATCCGGTACGGCGGGACCTTCTCTCCGGAGCTGATCGCCCGCGCGGAGGGCAGCTTCGTCTACACCGCCGACGGCCGACGCATCCTCGACTTCACCTCGGGGCAGATGTCGGCGATCCTCGGGCATGCGCACCCGGAGATCGTCGCGACCATCTCCCGGCAGGCCGCCACCCTCGATCATCTCTTCAGCGGCATGCTGTCCGAGCCGGTGCTGGAATTGGCTGCACGCCTGTCGGATTCGCTGCCCGATCCGCTCGACAAGGTGCTGCTGCTGACCACCGGCGCCGAATCCAACGAGGCCGCGATCCGACTGGCGAAACTCGTCACCGGCAAGCACGAGATTGTCTCGTTCGCCCGCTCCTGGCACGGCATGACGCACGCGGCGGCCGCGGCCACCTACAGTGCGGGACGCGGCGGTTACGGTCCGGTCGCGGCGGGCAATTATGCTCTTCCGACACCGGATTCGTTCCGGCCCGACTTCACCCACGCCGACGGCACCCTCGACTGGGAACGGCAACTCGACTTCGGATTCGGTCTTATCGACGCGCAGTCGGTGGGTTCGCTGGCCGCCTGCATCGTCGAACCCATCCTGTCCTCCGGCGGCGTCATCGACCTCCCGCCGGGCTATCTGGCTGCGCTGCAACGCAAATGCCGGGAGCGGGACATGTTGCTGATCCTCGATGAGGCACAGACCGGGCTGTGCCGGACCGGCACCTGGTACGCCTTCGAACGCGACGGTGTCGTCCCCGACATCATCACCCTCTCCAAGACGCTGGGCGCCGGCCTGCCCCTCGCCGCCACCATCACCAGCACCGAGATCGAACAGGCCGCCCACGAACGCGGCTTCCTGTTCTTCACCACCCACGTCTCCGACCCGCTCGTCGCCGCCGTCGGCAACACCGTGCTCGACGTCCTCGAACGCGATCACCTCGATACCCGTGCGACACACGCCGGAAAACTGTTGCGCGACGGCCTGCTTCGCATCCAGGAACGTCACAGTGTGGTGGGTGACGTCCGCGGCCGCGGGCTGCTACAGGGACTCGAGCTCGTCGACTCCGACGCCGACCGCCTCGGCGCCCAAGTCACCCGCCGATGCTACGACCTCGGATTGCACATGAACGTCGTCCAGCTGCCCGGCATGGGCGGCACCTTCCGGATCGCGCCACCCCTGACCGCCTCCGACGACGAACTGGAACTGGGTCTGTCGATCCTGGAGCAGGCCATCGCCGAACTCGACGCGTGACCCCGGCAGCCGCCGGTCAGCCGTCCTTCGCGTCGAGAGCCGCGGCCACCTCGGCGGGGAATCCGCCGGTGGCCACCGGCCCCCACGACGTCGGGGTGATGCGGATGACCGACTTGTTCTGCACCCGCATCGCCTCGCGGTACTCCTCCCAGTCCGGGTGCTCACCGGAGATGCAGCGGAAGTAGTCGACCAGCGCATCCTCGGCCTCGGGCATGTCGAGGACCTCGGCGGTGCCGTCCACCTGCACCCACGGGCCGTTCCACTCATCGGAGATCACGCACACGCTGACCTGCGGTCGCCGTGCGGCATTGACCGTCTTGGCACGAGCGGGATAGGTCGCGATGACGATACGGCCCTGCGCGTCCACACCGCCGCTGACCGGCGAGAGTTGTGGCGCGCCGGACCCCCGGGTGGTGAGCAGCAGCATCTTGTGACGAGGCGTGACGAAGTCGATGAGTTCGGCCTTCTCGACGTCGGTGGCGGTGGCGATGGTTCTGGGCATACCGCCACCCTAACCATGAGCGCAACGCCGATGGGCGGGCCAACTCACGCGTCGACACGACGGTAGCCGGCCGTCACCGCCGCAGCGTCGAAGACCGTGGCGTTCGGCGACATCCGCCCGAGCCCGGGCTTATGGTGTGACAAACCTTCCACGAAGGAGAGCCCGCTATGTCTGAATCTCCTGTCGCCACCCCGCCCGCCGCGTCACCGACACTGCGGGAGTTGACCGTTCGGGGCATCATCCTCGGCGGCCTGATCACCCTCGTGTTCACCGCCGCGAACGTGTACCTCGGCCTCAAGGTCGGTCTCACCTTCGCCACCGCCATTCCCGCGGCGGTGATCTCGATGGCCGTCCTCCGGTTCTTCGCCCATCACTCGATCGTCGAGAACAACATCGTCCAGACGATCGCCTCGGCCGCGGGCACGCTGTCGGCGATCATCTTCGTCATCCCGGGCCTGGTGATGATCGGCTGGTGGACCGGATTCCCCTACTGGATCACGGTGGCGGTCTGCGCCGTCGGCGGCATCCTCGGCGTGATGTACTCGATCCCGCTACGCCGCGCACTCGTCACCGGCTCCGACCTCCCGTATCCGGAAGGTGTTGCCGCAGCAGAGGTTCTCAAGGTCGGTGAGACCGAGGAGGGCGCGGAGAGCAACCGCGCCGGCCTCATCGCGATCATCGTCGGATCGGTCGGATCGGCGCTGTTCGCGTTGCTGGCCAAGATGCGGATCGTCACCGACTCGGTGGGCGCATACCTCAAAATCGGTTCCGGTGGCACCATTTTCGGCGCCAGCCTGTCCCTGGCCCTGATCGGTGTCGGGCACCTCGTCGGCCTGACCGTCGGCATCGCCATGCTCGTGGGTCTGGTGATCTCCTACTTCATCCTGATGCCGATCTACTCGTGGGGCGATTTCACCGCATCGACCGGTGCCATCGGCGACGTCCTCGACACCGTCTTCTCCGACGACGTCCGGCTCATCGGTGCGGGCGCCATCGCCGTGGCGGCGGTGTGGACCCTCATCAAGATCCTGCGGCCGATCATCACCGGCATCTCCAACGCCCTGACCTCGTCGCGCTCACGACGCGAGGGGATCACCGTCGACATCACCGAACGCGACATCCCGATCACCTACGTCGGGGCCACCGTCGTGGCGATGCTCATCCCGATCGGATTGTTGCTCTGGGACTTCGTGCAAACCCCCGCGTCGGGGCAGTCCACCAACCCGATCGACGGGTCGTCGGGCGGCATCATCTCCGTCACCATCCTGTTCGTGGTGATCATCGGCCTGGTCATCGCCGCCGTGTGCGGCTACATGGCCGGCCTGATCGGTTCGTCCAACAGCCCCATCTCGGGTGTCGGCATCCTCGTCGTCATCATCGCCGCGGTCCTGGTGAAGATCGTCTACGGGACGGCGTCGGGCAGCGAGACCGACGCGCTCATCGCCTACACGCTGTTCGCCGCCGCGATCGTCTTCGGTGTCGCCACCATCTCCAACGACAATCTCCAGGACCTCAAGACCGGCCAACTTGTCGGTGCCACACCGTGGAAGCAGCAGGTCGCGTTGATCATCGGCGTCCTCTTCGGGTCGATCATCATCCCGCCGATCCTGGAACTGATGAACAACTCCTTCGGCTTCGCCGGGATGCCCGGCGCCGGCGACGACGCCCTGTCGGCACCACAGGCCCAGTTGCTGTCCACCCTGGCCACCGGCGTCCTCGGCGGTTCGCTCAACTGGAGCCTCCTCGGGATCGGCGCTCTCATCGGGATCGGCGTCATCATCGTCGACGAGGTGCTCGGCCTCACGACCCGCCGGCTGCGGGTTCCGCCGCTCGCCGTCGGCATGGGGATGTACCTGCCGATGTCGTTGACGTTGGTCATCCCGATCGGCGCGATCCTCGGTGTCTTCTACAACAAGTGGGCCGACCGTTCCGGCGGCGACGCCGAGCAGAAGAAGCGGATCGGCGTGCTGATGGCCACCGGCCTGATCGTCGGTGAAAGCCTCTTCGGTGTCATCTTCGCCGGCATCGTCGCGGCCACCGGCGACGATTCTGCGCTGGCCGTCGTCGGCGACGGTTTCGAGAACTACGCCATCTGGCTCGGCGTCGTGCTCTTCGTCCTGCTCGTCGGTGGACTGTACAAGTACGCGCAGCGCCTCGCGAGCGCCGGCGGCACACCCAACACGAAGATCGACACGACCAAGCGGCTCTGAGGCGCCGATCCCTTGCATCTGCATGCTCGACTCCCACACGCATGCAATGCATTCCGTGCAAGCGGGAGGTGCGCGCGCAACTATCCCGACGACGCCGGCGCCAGGATCGCGGCGACCATGCGCTGCATCTGCGTCCCCCAGTAGTCGTCGAGCGGCTCCTCGGGCCGCATCAGGGTGTGCAGAATGGCCGCGCCACCGAGCATCTCGATGAGCAGGGTGGCGTCGACGTCCGCACCGAT
This sequence comes from Gordonia oleivorans, assembly GCF_040044975.1. NCBI lineage: Bacteria > Bacillati > Actinomycetota > Actinomycetes > Mycobacteriales > Gordoniaceae > Gordonia > Gordonia oleivorans. Next base: position 23,923 of record NZ_JBDZDI010000015.1, on the reverse strand, counting down.
GGCACCGGCGTCGCGCGCCGCCTCGAGCCGCACGCCGACGGCCCCGAAAACCCCACCGAAGCCTTCGAGGACCTGCCGATGCAGTGCCGGGTCGGCGGCCATGTCGGCGATCAGGCCGGGCAGCGCGGCGCGGGTGACCGGGCTGCCGAACACCTCGCGCACCTCGGCGATCATCGAGGCGAGGTCGGCGTCGAGGTCGCCGGTTTGTGACACCAGCGTGGTGAATCGTCGCAGGGTCGCGTCGTGCACGAGATCGGGTTTACCCGTCCACCGACGATAGATGGCCGTCTTGGTGGTCCCGGCGCGTTCGGCCACCGCCGACATCGTCAGCCGGGCGTATCCGACGTCGACGAGGAGCTCACGGGTCGCGCCGATGACCGCCCCGTCGATCGCCTCATCGCGAGGTCTCCCGGCGGATTTCCGGATTTCGCTGCGCGGGGACATCTGGTCTGTCGTCATAACGCAACCGAGCGTAGCGGAATCGGGGCGAATGGAGCATCATGACCGAGTCGGCATCCTCGACGGGCACTCCCACCGTCGACACCCACGTGGATCCCCTCCAGCGTTCGGCGCGCGACACCTCGTCGCTCGCCGACACCCTCGCGGACTGGATCGCCACCCAGACACCCGATCGCGGCCGCCCCGATCTGCACGTCGACGCCGGCGGCGACGCGAACGGCATGTCGTCGGAGACGATCATGGTCGACGCGCAGTGGCCCGGCGAATCGGCGCCGGAACGCTGGGTGATGCGGATGGCGCCACGGGCAGAGGACATCCCGGTCTTCGACACCTACCGCCTCGATCATCAATACGAGGCCATGCGCCGCGCGGCCGCGGCCACCGCCGTCCCGATTCCGCGAGTGCACTGGCTCGAACCGACCGGCGACGTGACGGGCTCTCCGTTCTTCCTGATGGACCGCGTCGACGGTCTGGTACCGCCGGATGTCATGCCCTACACCTTCGGCGACAACTGGCTCTTCGATGCGTCGACGGAAAAGCAACGAGCCCTGCAGGATTCGACGGTGCGCCTGATCGCCGAGCTGCATTCGATACCCGACGCCGCCGCCACCTTCGGCTTCCTGCGCGACGGTGGGCCACCGTCGGACACCGATCTCGGCAGCCGTTTCTCGTGGCTGGTCGAATGGTACGACTCGTCGGCTGCCGCGATCGGCCGTTCACCACTCGTCGACCGCGCGCTCATCTGGCTACGGGAGAACTTCCCCACCGACGCCGCCGACCGGCCCTCGGTGCTGGTATGGGGTGACGCCCGCATCGGCAATGTGATCTATCGGGACTTCGCTCCGGTGGCCGTACTCGATTGGGAGATGGCCACATTCGGCCCACGCGAACTCGACGTGGCCTGGATCATCTTCGCCCACCGGGTATTCCAGGAACTATCCGGCCTGGCGGCCCTGCCCGGCATGCCGGACTTCATGCGCGAGGACGACGTCCGCGCCACCTACCGCGACGCGACCGGCGTCGAACTCGGTGACCTGCAGTGGTTCTCGGTGTTCGCCGGCGTCATCTGGTGTTGCGTCTTCATGCGGGCAGGCGCGCGGCGCGTCCACTTCGGGGAGATCGATCCGCCTGGCGACATCGACGCCGAACTGTTCTATCACCGCACCCTGCTCGAACGTCTCATCACCACACCCGAGGAAGGACACTGATGCTCGGCCCCGCCGACGAGTTCCCGATTCATCAAGTACCCCAACCGATCGCCTGGCCCGCGAGCTCCGATCGCAACTTCTACGACCGCTCCTACTTCAACGCGCACGACCGCACCGGCGAGATCTTCCTGATCACCGGCATCGGCTACTACCCGAATCTGGGCGTGAAAGATGCGTTCGTCCTGATCAACCGTGGTGGCGACGCCCAGACCGCGGTACACCTGTCCGACGCCATCGACGCCGATCGCCTGCACCAACACGTCGGCGACTACCGCATCGACGTCACCGATCCCCTGCATTCGCTGCACATCTCCCTCGCCGAGACCGAGGGCATCGAGATCGACCTCACCTTCACCGGACTGTTCGACGCCCTGCAGGAGATGCCACACCTGATGCGCACCGGCCCCAAGGTGACCCTCGACGCCCAACGCTTCGCCCAGGTCGGCACGTGGCAGGGCAGCATCGTCGTCGACGGCCAGGAGATCACCGTCGACCCCGCCACCTGGATCGGCACCCGCGACCGGTCCTGGGGTATCCGGCCGGTCGGCGAACCCGAGCCCGCGGGTCGCCCGGCCGATCCACCCTTCGAGGGCATGTGGTGGAACTACATCCCGATGGCCTTCGACCACTTCCAGCTCGTACTGATCGTGCAGGAATCCCCGGATGGCTTCCGCACGCTCAACGACTGCAGCCGGGTGTGGAAGGACGGCCGCGTCGAGCAATTGGGCTGGCCTCGGATCACCGTCCACTACCGTTCGGGTACCAGGATTCCGGCCGGCGCCACCATCGAGACCACCGCCCCCTCCGGGGCGGCCGTGCACCTCGAGGTCACGTCGCGGCTGGCGGTACCGATCCACGTGGGCGGCGGCTACGGCGGCGATCCCGACTGGACACACGGGGTGTGGAAGGGCGCCGATTTCACCGAGCGTCGCTCGTACTCGTTGTCCGATCCGGCCGTCGCCGGCCGCATCCCGTTCGGGGTCATCGATCACGTCGGACACGCGGTGTGCCGGGAGGCCGACGGCACCACCCGCGAGGGGTGGGGACTCTTCGAGCACGGCGCCCTGGGCCGCCACGATCCGTCGGGTTTCGCGGACTGGTTGTCGGTCGCCCCCTGAGTTCTGCGCCACACCCCTTGCCAGGTACCCCCCGGGGTATATACCCTCGGGGGTATGAGAATTGTTGTCGTCGGCGGTGTCGCCGGAGGTATGAGTGCGGCCGCCCGCGCTCGGCGCCTCGACGAAGATGCCGAGATCATCGTCCTCGAACGCGGTCCGCACCCGTCGTTCGCCAACTGCGGGTTGCCGTATTACGTCGGCGGTGAGATCGCCGACCGCGACGAGCTCCTGCTGCACACGCCGGAGAGTCTGGCCGAGACACTCAACCTCGACGTCCGGGTGAACCACGAGGTCATTGCGGTGGACCCGACCGCCCGCCGGGTGCGGGTGGCCACCGCCGAGGGCATCGACGAGATGGCCTACGACCACCTGATCCTGGCCCCCGGCGCGCGCGCCGTCCGCCCGCCCATCCCCGGCCTCGACGCCGAATGCGTCACCACGTTGCGCACCGTCGGCGACGCCGTCGCCCTGCGTGAACGTGTCCTCGACGGAGCCCGGCGCGCCGTGGTCCTCGGTGCCGGCTTCATCGGCGTCGAGGCGGCCGAGGCCCTGCGCCTGCGTGGCCTCGAGGTGGCCCTCGTCGAACTCTCCGATCACGTGCTGCCGCCCCTCGAACGGGAGCTGGCCTCCGCCGTGCGCGATGAACTGACCCGCCTGGGCATCGCGGTTCACGACGGCATCGGTGCGACCGCAGTGGAATACACCGCAGTGGAATACCACGGCGCCACCACCGATTCCGGCAATCCACCCGCGACCGTGATCCTGTCGGACGACACCCGGATACCCGCCGATGTGATCGTGCTGTCGGTCGGCGTCACCCCGGATACCGCCCCCTTCGAGGCCGCCGGCGTGGCCTGCGAACGCGGTGCGATCGTCGTCGACGAGCATGGCCGGACCAACCTCGACCGCATCTGGGCCGTCGGGGACGCGACGGTCTCCACCGATGCGGTCACCGGTATGCGACGCCCCGTCGCCCTGGCCGGGCCGGCCAATCGCGCGGGCCGGCAGGTCGCCGACGCCATCCTCCGACCCGAGACCGCCCGGCCGATCCCGGCCCCCTTGGGCACGGCGATCGTCCGCGTCGGCGAGCTCACCGCCGCCCTCACCGGTGCCAATCGGGCAGCCCTGGATGCGTCCGGAATCGATTATCGGACAATGCACTTGCATCCGAACAGTCATGCCGGATACTTCCCGGGGGCAGAACAGATCAGTCTGATGCTGCACGTGCGCGCGGGTGACGGGCTCCTGCTGGGCGCCCAGGCGGTCGGCCTCGATGGCGTCGACAAGCGAATCGACGTGCTCGCCACCGCGATCCGCAATCACATGAGCGCCGCCGATCTGATCGATCTCGACCTCGCCTACGCGCCGCCCTACGGATCCGCCAAGGATCCGGTGAACCTCGCGGGCATGATCGCCGACAACATCGCCACCGGCACCGTGCAACTCTGGCACGCCGCCGACGTCGACACCGTCCTCGTCTCGTCACTGGTGCTCGACGCCCGCTCGGCCGACGAGTACGCCGGCGGACACCTTCCCGGAGCACTCAACATCCCGCACACCGAGATTCGTGAGCGGATCGAGGAGGTCCGGGCGGCCGCCGACGGCCGGCCGGTGCGGGTCTACTGCCACTCGGGCATGCGTTCGTACCTGGCCACCCGCGCCCTGTCCGCGTCCCTGCCCGACGTCGCGAATCTCTCCGGCGGCATGCTGACATTCCTCGGCTGGTTCGGTGCGGCGGCCGCCGACCACATCGTGGCCGACGAACGCACCACCGCCTGACCTCGCACCATCACACCCACCCCATCTCACCGACCCCCCATCTTCATCAACCCCGAGGAGTACCCATGTGCCAACGAACGACCTGCCGGAAATGCGGAAAGGCCAGCTGGCGAGGCTGCGGTAATCACGTCGACCAGGTGATGCGCGGCATCCCGCAATCGCAACGCTGCCAAGGGCATGCGGGCGAGCCGGGCATGTTCGCTCGGTTCTTCGGCAAGGGCTAGACACACACGCCAGGCGCGGCTCAGAACCAACCGTTCTGAGCCGCGCCGTTCAGAATCGCGCCGTTCAGAATCGCGCCGTTCAGAATTGGCCGACCGCGAAGCCGATCAGCAGCACCACCACACCACCGATCTCACCGACGATCAATGCGGTGGTGGATGCACGCAAACTCGTTGAGGCATGCGCGAATTGGTTGTCGGTGTCGCGGCGCCAGCCGTGCAGCATGTAGGTGATGATCGCCCCGACGAAGAACACGATCGGCACGCCGGCGGCGACGAGATTCACCCAGGTCGGCCAGGCACTGAACTCGACAAGCGCGGCGAGCAGCAACGTCGCGAACGCGTAGAGCAGCGCCGCCCGATGGGCGATGTCGACGTACGGGTGGGCGAGATGGGTGGGCGACGACAGCATCTCCCGGTACTTCCACACACCCAGGATCAGCGCCAGCACCAGGATCAGACCGGCCGCGAACACCACGATCGCGGTGTCGATGCCGATGTCGGGTGCCATGGCCGTCAGTCTGTCACGATGATTCCGTCAGGTCACCGGGGCAGTCCTCAGATCAGCTGACCCAGCGGGACCTCCGAATCGGCGAGCTTGTTCAGATCGAGCGTTGCTCCCGAGGCCACGAGCGCCTTGATGTCGTCGAGTTGATCCCAGATATTGCACTGCATCCCGGCGAGCAGGTGCGCATCGTCGTCGACCCACAGCGCGACGAACTCCCGCGCCCCGAGGTCGCCACGGATGATCACGCGATCGTCGGCGCCGGCGAGCCCGCTGTACTCCATGCCGAGGTCGTACTGGTCGGTGAAGAAGTACGGCAGGTTTTCGTACTCGGCGTCGCCGCCGAGGATGTTCGTCGCCGCCACCGCCGGCTGATTGAGTGCGTTGGCCCAGTGTTCCGTGCGGACCCGGCGCCCCAGGACCGGATGCATCTGGTTGGCGATGTCACCGACGACGAAGATGTCCGGATCACTGCTGCGCAGGCCGGCGTCGACGAGGACACCCCCACCATCGATCTCCACCCCGGCGCTCTGCGCCGGTCCCAGGTTCGGAACCGCACCCGCCGCGACCAGCACGGCGTCGGCATCGATGGTCGATCCGTCCTTCAGACGCAGCCCGGCAGCGGCACCGCCGTCGGTGAGGATCTCGGCCACCTGCACCTCGGTCCGCAGATCCACCCCGTGGCCGCGGTGCAGGTCGGCAAAGACGCGGGCCACCTCGTCGCCCAGGACTCGTTGCAGTGGTAAGGCCGCGGCCTCGGCGACCGCCACCTCGACACCGCGTCCGCGGGCCGTCGCCGCCACCTCGAGCCCGATCCACCCGCCACCGACGATCGCGAGTCTGCTGATGGAGTCCAGCGCCGAACTCACCGCCTGAGCGTCGTCGAGCGACCGCAGGTGATACACCCCGCTCGCATCCGCTCCGGGCAGGTCCAGGTGCCTCGACGACGACCCTGTCGCCAGCACCAACGAGTCATACGACAGTGTCGATCCGTCGGGCAGGGAGACCGTCTTCGCCGCCGCATCGACGGCGTCGACGGTGGTGCCGGGCCGGAAGTCGACCTTGTGGTCGAGGTACCAGTTGGTGTCGTGGACGGTGAACTCGTCGGGCTTCTGTTTCCCGGCGAGGAACTCCTTGGACAGCGGTGGACGCTCGTACGGCAGGCGTTCCTCGGCACCCAGCAGCACGATGTCGCCGCCGTAATCCTGATCTCGCAACGCCTCGGCGGTCTTTGCTCCCGCGAGGCCTCCTCCGACGATGATGATTCTCGACATGGCGATTCCTCTTCTCGGTGGACTCTCCGATCCACCGTACGCGGGCACGCCACACCGTCCGGGCGACTTGAGTCCACACCCATCCTTCCGCTGCGCAGCTCCGAATCCATCGCAGCACCGAATCCATCACAGTCCAGATCCGTAGCCCACCCGCGTCCCCGAGGAGCCGCACATGCGCACGAGGCCGCTACCCACGGTCACGTCCGACGCCCCCAGCGATCCACCAGACGACGCCACCCTCGTCGAGGGCATCGTGCGGGGAACCCTCGACGCCCACGCCTCGGTCCTCGGTGCCGTCGACCCCGACACCGCAGCGCTCACCGGCGCGATCCGGCGTTCCGCGACCGGCGGCAAGCGATTACGCGCGGCGTTCTGCCTGTGGGGATCTCGCGGTGCGGGTGCCGATCTCGCGCCCGGCGCCGCCGCGGCCGCCGCCGCCATCGAGTTGTTCCACCTCGCCGCGCTCGTCCACGACGACATCATGGACGACAGCGACACCCGTCGCGGTCTTCCGACCGTGCACCGCGACTTCGCCGATCGGCATCGTCGAGACCGGTTGCGCGGCAACCCCACCACCCACGGCACCTCGATGGCGATCCTCGCCGGCGACCTCTGCCTGACCTGGTCCGACGATCTGCTCGCCACCGCCCTCGACGACGCCGACCGCGACATCCGCCGTGCGGCGCGCGCGGTGTGGTCACAGATGCGCGACGAGGCCTTCGCCGGCCAGACCCTGGACATGCTGGCGCAGACCACATCCGGTATCACCCGTGCGCGAGCGCACACGATCCTGCGCTTCAAGAGCGCCAAATACACCATCTCCCAGCCACTTCGGCTCGGCGGAACCCTGGCGCGAGCCGATGCCCGCCTGCTCGCCGATTACGACGACATCGGCATCCATGCCGGCGAGGCCTTCCAGCTACGCGACGATGTCCTGGGTGTGTTCGGCGATCCGGCGGCGACCGGCAAATCCAACGTCGACGACATCCGGGAGGGCAAACGCACCCTGCTCGTGGCCATCACCGAGGAGCGCGCGAACCGGGTCGGCCGTCAACTGCTGTCCCGCGCATTGGGTAATCCGGCTGTGCGAGAACGGGATGTGGCCGCGCTGCGCGAGTTGATGGAGTCCACCGGCGCTCGACGCGGTGTGGAACGACGCATCGACGAGCTGACCGATGCGGCCCTGCGCACCGTCGACGGGCTCGACTCCGATGACCGCACGCGGAAGGCGCTGACCGATCTGATCCACCGGTGCGTGTGGCGGGAGTCATGAGCGACGCAGCACCCGCACCGCCGGTGGTCGACCTGCACCTGTTCGGGGTCGACTCGGTGTTCGCCGCGCTGCAGCGCGTCGCACGTGCCCGTCGATCGTTGAAAGATGTTCCCGGACTGCGCTTTGCCAAGGTCCTCGGCACCGGTTCCGGTGAGACGTTCACCATGCGCGACGCCGATCTGTCCCACTGGGCCGTACTCCTCGCCTGGGAGGAGAGCGGCCCGATGGGACTGTCCTACCTCGATCGGTGGGAGGCGATCAGCCGGGAGCACCTGCGGATCCGGATGCGACCGCTCTCCGCCCGCGGCCGGTGGTCGCGGCGGGAACCATTTGGTGTCAACGCCTCTCGCACGCCGGGTCGAGTACCGGGTCCGGTCGCGGCGATCACCCGGGCGCGGCTGCGCCCGACCCGGATGGCATCCTTCTGGCGTTCGGTACCGCCGGTCGCGGCGGCCCTCAACGCGTCGTCGGGGGTGCGTCTCGCGGTGGGGATCGGTGAGGCTCCCATCGGCGTGCAGGGCACCTTCTCGCTGTGGGATGACGCGCGCGATCTGACGGCCTTCGCCTATCGAAACCCCGAACACGTCTCCGCCATTCGACGTACCACACCCGAACGGTGGTATGCCGAAGAGCTTTTCGCCCGATTCAGCGTCGAGACCGTCGACGGGACATACCGGGGTGACACCCAGTGAGCAGCGTGTCCGGACGCACCGTCGAGCACGCCGGCGCACACCTCGTCCCACGTCGCTTCCTGCCGATCGCCGCCTGGACGCTGTTGTGCGCCAACATCCTTCTCCAGATCGCCTTCCCGCTGACCGGCGGCGGCACCACCGCGATGACCACGGGCAGCGCCCTGCTGCTGTCGGTGGCCATGCTCTGCGCGGCCGGTGCCACCCACGGTCTCCGTGGTGCCCTGACCCTGCTGCTCGTCGCCGGTGGTGGCGGACTGCTGGCCGAAACCGTGGGCGTGCACACCGGAGTCCCGTTCGGCGCCTACTCCTACACCGGCGCGCTGCAACCGGAACTATTCGGAGTGCCCGTCGCGGTGCCCGCGGCGTGGATCATGATGAGTTGGCCGGCGTTCGTCGTCGCCACCCGGCTTGCCGCTGACCGGACCTGGTTGGTCATCCCGGTCGGTGCGTACGCACTGACCGCGTGGGATGTCTTCCTCGATCCGCAGATGGTCGACAACGGCTATTGGCAGTGGGATTCGACGACGCCATCGCTGCCCGGAGTGGACGGCATCCCGCTGTCGAACTTCGCCGGCTGGCTGATGGTCTCGCTGATCATCATGACGTGTCTGAGCGTCGCAATGCGCACCGGACGGGGCTCGGACGCCCCGGAGGGCACGGTCCCGCTCGTCGCGTACCTCTGGACGTACTTCTCGTCGGTGATCGGCCACCTGGTCTTCTTCGGCCGACCCATGGTCGCGGTGGTCGGCGGGGTGCTGATGGGGGTGATCGCGATTCCCCTCGCGATCTCGCTGGTCCGCGAGGTGCGTCGTGCGCGGCGGTGAGATCTGGCGTGCGCTGGTGGCGTGCGGAACAGCGACGGCCACCGGCTCGGCCGTGCTGGCGATGGTGAACGCCGCCACCATCCGGGTGCCGAATGCGCACGCACCCAGTGGTGACGAACCGTTGTCGGTGCTGCTGCCCATGCGCGACGAGGCCCGCCACGCCCGCGACTGCCTCCGCGCCGTCGCCGCCGCAGCCGATCGGTGGCGGGGGCCGGTGCGCATCGTCGTACTCGATGACGACTCCTCCGACGGCACCGCCGACATCCTCGCGGACCTGGCCGAGCAGATTCCCGCACTCGAGATCGTCAGCGGCGCCGGCCCCATCTCCGGGTGGCTCGGCAAGGCGTGGGCGTGTGAGCAGTTGTCGTATCGCGCCGTCGAGCGGGGCGTTCTCGTCTTCGTCGACGCCGACGTGCGGGTGGCGCCGGACGCGTTCACCGCGAGCGTGGCCACGATGCGCACGGCCGGATTGGACATGTTCTGTCCCTACCCGCGTCAGATCGCCGGCACCTACGCCGAGCGGCTGATACAACCGCTCCTGCAGTGGAGTTGGATGTCGACGCTCCCGCTGCGACTGGCCGAACGGTCGGCGCGGCCGAGCCTGTCGGCCGCGAACGGTCAGTTCCTGATCGTCGACGCCACCGCCTACCGCCGTGCCGGTGGTCACGGCGCGGTGCGCGCCGAGGTGCTGGAGGACATCGCGCTGCTGCGTGCGGTGAAGGCGGTCGATGGGCGCGGGGTCGTCGGTGACGGCAGCGAGGTGGCTTCGTGCCGAATGTATGTGGGCTGGCGGGAGATTCGCGACGGGTACCGCAAGTCGCTGTGGTCGGCCTTCGGTTCCCCGGCAGGTGCGGCGGCGGTGTCCGCTCTCCTGCTGCTCACCTATGTCGTGCCCGCCGTGGCCGCACTCACCGGCTCACGGGTCGGCCTGTTCGGTTATCTGGCCGGGGTCGCCTCGCGGGTCGTCAGTGCCCGCCGGACAGGTGGACGTGCACTGCCCGACTCGCTGGCACATCCGATCTCGGTCGTCGCCTTCACCGGTATGACAGTCGATTCCGTGATCACCCATCGCCGAGGACTGCTGCGCTGGAAGGGACGGGAGATCAACGGTGTCTGACATCGTGGTGATCGGCGCCGGTGTCGGCGGGCTCGCCGCCGCGATCCGGTTGCAGGCGGCGGGGCATCGGGTGACCGTTCTCGAGCAATCGGCGGACGTCGGCGGCAAACTCGGCGTCCTCACCCAGGACGGATTCGTCTTCGACACCGGGCCTTCGCTCCTCACCATGCCGCAGGTGCTGGCCGAGCTGTTCGCCGACACCGGGGCGCCACTGGGGAATGTCCTGGACTTGCAACGCCTTCCGATCGCCGCGCGGTATTACTTTCCCGACGGCACACTCCTCGACCTGCCCGGGGAGATGACCGACATCCCCGCCGCACTCGACGCCGCCCTGGGTTCGGGATGCGGCGCCCAGTGGCAGGGTCTGCTGCGGCGCTCCCAGCAGATCTGGGACGTCACGCGGGAACCGTTTCTCGAATCCCCGATCTCGTTGCGGCGCATGGCCTCGCTGGCTCGTTCGGTGTCCGACGTCCGTACCGTCGCCCCGTGGCACAGTCTGCGCGGCCTGGGCCACCGGTACCTCGACGACGTCCGACTCCGCATGATGCTGGACCGCTACGCCACCTACACGGGTTCCGATCCGCGCCGCGCACCGGGGGCGCTGTTATCGGTTCCGTGGGCCGAGCAGAGCGGCGGCTCGTGGTATGTGCGCGGCGGTCTCGGCCGCATCGCGATCGCCCTACGGGACCGGCTCCTCGAGCTCGGTGGGCTCCTGTGCACCGACACCGAGGTCGAGGCCATCACCACCTCGGGTGGGCGGGTCACCGGTGTGCGCACCGTCGGCGGCCGCGTCGTGGACGCCGATCTCGTGGTGGCCAATGCCGATGCGGAGCAGGTCTATTCGCATCTCATCACCACACCGCCCGCTCGTCGGGCGCGCCGCTCGCTGCATCGATCCACCCCCTCGTTGTCGGGTTTCGTGATGCTGCTCGCCGTCGACGATCCGCCGCCGATGACCCATCACACGGTGCTGTTCCCCTCCGACTACGACGCCGAGTTCGACGCGGTCTTCGGACGCCACGGCCGGCCCCGCCCGGTCGCCGACCCGACCATCTACATCACCGCCCCCGACGACCCGGCGGTGCGACCCGACGCCTCGACCGCGGCGTGGTTCGTCCTCGTGAACGCCCCACGGCACGACCCGGACCGCGGAATGGATTGGGATGCACCCGGTGTGGCGAGCCGGTATGCCGATCTCCTCGTGGACCTGATGTCGATGCGCGACATCGACATCGCCGGACGCATTCGCCATCGATTCGTCATCTCACCGTCCGACCTCCAGCGGCGGACCCTCACTCCCGGCGGGTCGATCTACGGGACGTCGTCGAACGGACCACGGTCCGCCTTCCTGCGTCCCGCCAACCGTTCCCCCGTCCCGGGCCTGTACCTGGTCGGCGGATCGGCCCACCCCGGCGGGGGCGTGCCCTTGGTCCTGCTGTCCGCGAAAATCGTTGCGGGACTGATCGGCCCGGCCTGACCCCGTCGAGTGGGCGCCCTTTCCCGTCGAGTGTGCGCTGTATTCCGTCGAGTGGGCGCCGTATTCCATCGAGTGTGCGCCGTATTCCATCGAGTGGGCGCTGTATTCCGTCGAGTGTGCGCAGTATCCTACCGAGTTACTCGCTCCGCCCGCCGCAAGTGGAGGATGGTGCGCACAGTCAACGCGAAACAGCGCCCACTCAACGAGATTCGACGCACGGTCGACGCGAAACAGCGCCCACTCGACGCAAAAGGACGCACAGTCGACGCGAAACAGCGCCCACTCGACGCGACGGAGACTACGACGCCGACGGTCCCGTCGTCGTGTCGCCACGCAATCTCTTGCGGATGAGTTCGGCACTGATCAGGCACATCGGCAGACCGATACCCGGTCGCGTGCTCCCACCGGCGTAGTACAGTCCCGACACCTTTCGGGACCGGTTGGTGGCACGCAGAAAGGCGCTCTGCCGCAACGTGTGTGCCGGTCCGAGCGCGCCACCGGACCAGGAGTTCAGGTCGTCGACGAAGTCCGCCGGACCGGTGGTGCGCCGCAGCACGATCCGGTCGGCGAGATCGGGGATGTCAGCCCACTTCGACACCAATTCGATGGCGCGGTCGGCGATCTGCTCGATCAGCGGATCACCGAGACCGTCGACGCCCCCATGCCCCAGACCGGGATCGGCCGGCACCGGGACGAGGAAGAAGAGATTCTCATCGCCCTCGGGTGCGACCGAATCGTCCGAGGCCGATGGCCGGCACACATACAGTGATGCGGGATCGGGTATGCGAGTGGGCTTTTCGAAGATCGCATCGAAGTTCGAGCCCCAGTCCTCGGTGAAGAACAGCGAGTGATGGGCCAGTTCGGGCAGCCGCCCACGCACTCCCAGGAACACCAGCACCGCACCGGGGCCCGATGTCCGACGATCCCACCACTTCTGGTCGAAGGTCCGCAATCGGGCCGGCAGCAACTCCGTTTCCAGGTGATGCAGGTCCGTCGCACCGATCACCACGTCCGCGGCCAGCGATCGCTCGGTACCGTCGGCGTCCCGCACGCGGACGCCACTGACCTCCGCCGACCGCCGATCCCGCAGCGAGCGGCCAGGATTCGGGCGAGTCGTGATACCCACCACCGGGCTCGACGAATGCAGGCGCGCACCCGCACCCTGCGCCACCCGGACCAGCGCATCGACGAAGGTGGTGAATCCGCCGTCGGGATACCGCACGCCGTCGTCGAGGTCGAGCCAGCTCATCAGGTGGTACATCGCCGGCGCCCGTTCCGGCGACGCACCGAGAAAGACCGCCGGGTACCCGAGTATCTGGCGCAGCCGCCGATCGGTGAAGTACCGCCTGGTGTAGCCGTCGAGGCTTTCGCCGAGCAGCCGCAACAACCGTGGCAACCGCCGCACCAACTCGGCGCCGGTGAACGCGTGCGCAGTGTCGAAGCTGGTGTACAGGAACCGTCGCACCGCAACGTCATACGTGTCGCGTGCCGACGCGAGATACCGGTCCAACGCGGCACCGGCCCCCGGCTCGATCGACTCGAACATCGCCCGGTTGCGCGCCACGTCACCGGACACATCGAGCGCGTCGCCATGTCCCTCGAAGAACACCCGATACCCGGGCTCCAGCGACGTCAACCTCACCTGTTCGGCCGTCGATGTCCCCAGCAGGGCGAAGAAGTGGTCGAAGACCTCCGGCATCAGCCACCACGACGGGCCGGTGTCGAAGCGGAAACCGTCGCGCTCCCAGCTTCCGGCGCGGCCACCGAACTCGGCGCCCTGCTCCACCACATCAACATCGTGGCCATCGGCGGCCAGCAGCGCGGCCGTCGCCAGACCGGCCACGCCACCGCCGATGATCACTACCTTCTTCTGTTGCGGCACAAGACTATTCATCGTGGGACCACCTTCGACTCACCGATCATGCGGCCACCCGGGGCCGCCCACGACGCGCCATCGCGGCGGCCGCGATCCGGACCTTGCCGGGGGTCGACACCCGGATCCGCCGACGCGCCGCCTCGGCCGCCGGCACCCCGCGCAGACCGACGGCCAACTCCGCGAACAGATCGTGGGCCGTACACACCGCGATGCGGCTGCCGATCGGCAGGTCGGGGATGATCGTCGCCGCGGCCGCGAGATCGGTGTCGACGTCGTCGAGCCACCGGTGCCAGGCGTCGTCGCGCGGGTCGGCCGGGTCGAGCCCGGTGAGGTACGTCCGTCCCAGATCGCCGCTGTCGACGCCGAAGTCCCGGAGAAAGTTCACCTTCTGGAAGGCCGCACCGAGCCTACGCGCCCCCGGGGCCATCGCGTCGTACCGCGCGTACCGATCCCGCTCATCGGCCAAAAACGCGCGCAGGCACATCAATCCGACGACCTCGGCCGATCCGTAGATGTAGGTGGCCAGCGACGCATCGTCGTGATTCGTGCAGTCCAGATCGGTACGCATCGACGCGAAAAATGGTGCGGTGAGCGATGATTCGATACCGACCCGGCGGGCGGTGCGGGCGAAGGCGTGGACGACGAGATTGGCGCTCGTCCCGGTGCCCATCGCCTCCTCGGTGTCGCTCTCGAGCTGGTCGAGGGCCACCCGACGTTCGTCGATGCCCTGTCCCGGGCGTGGGGCGTCGACGATCTCGTCGGCCACCCGCACCAGCGCGTAGATGTTATGGACATCGCGGCGCACCGGCCCGCGCAGCAAGCGGGATGCGAGACCGAACGACGACGAGTACGACCGGATCACCAGGGAGGCACTCGCTTCGGCCACGGCGTCGTACCGGGCGTACGGCTGCACCCGGTCCAGGTTGGGTCGGCGCAGGCTCACGTCCGGGCTCCGACGAGGCGATACGGATCTGGCCCGGTACCCAGGGCACGAACCTGTTCGACGAACCACGGGCTGAGCAACCACGGCGTACGGATCGCTGCCGCCCACACGTCGTCGACCCCGGCCCAGGCGACTTCCATCACCTCGTCCGGATTGGCGACGACCGGTCCCCGGGCACGCGCCAGAAACACCGGACACACCTCGTTCTCGACCACACCGCTGGCGTCGACCGCGCGGTAACGGAAATCGGGGATGATCGGCCGCAGGTCGTCGACATCGAAACCCAGCTCACGCTGCGAGTAGCGGCGAACGGCGTCGGTGATGTCCTCCCCGGGCCGGGGATGCCCACAGAACGAGTTCGTCCAGACGCCCGGCCAGGTCTTCTTGCTCAACGCGCGCCGCGTCATCAACAGTCGGCCGGCATCGTCGACGACGTGGCAGGAGAACGCCAGATGCAGCGGTGTGTGCTCGTCGTGCACCGACCCTCGATCCGCCGTGCCGCGCGGCGTGCCGTCGTCATCGACGAGTACCACCAGGTCCTCGGTCATCGGCGCGGCTCCTCGCTCCACTCGTCGCTGCAGTCGGTTGTGTCACCCCTAACCCACCAGCACTTCGACGCCGAAGCAAATCCGGATGGGCGGGTCCCGCCCGGTCGCGGAGTAGCGGCTCCGATCAGTCGCGATGCAACAGCGGCAGCAGCGCCTCGGTCTTCTCGGTGGTCCATCCGGGCGGTGAGAGGATGCGCGCCCACGAGTACGGAATCGCGCTCAGATAGTGATGCCCGTGCCCGTCGGGTACGCCGGTCGACACCGCCATATCGGCGGAGACCTGCAGGAATGTGACCAACGGGATCCAGCGCACCGCGTCGAGGACGTCACGTCCCCGGTCCTCGCGCAGCCAGTCCGGCTCGGACAGCACCAGCGCCGGCGACCACCACGTGATCGGGTCGGAGGCGTGCTGGAGATACACCACACGTGGCCCGGGCCAGGGCGCATCGGGGCGGTCGAGATCCGGCGGGTCGGCGATGAATCTCACCTGTTCACCGTTGCCGTAGATCGGCTGCCACTGCGGCGACCCGGCGTCACGCGCCGTCGTCGCATCGCTCCAGATGGCGTTGTTGAAGGTGGGACCGCTGAACAGGGCACCGTCGGTGCGGGCGGCCACGGTGGGAACGGTGCCGAAGGCGGCCTCCGCACCGAAGCTGCCCAGGCTCTCCCCGAAGACGACGAGCTTGGGTCGTTGATCCTCCGGCAGCGCCCTCACCCGGGCGTCCACCGCCTCGAACAGTGCACTGCCCGCCTGCCGGGCGCGTTCCTTGTCCACCAGGAACGAGATCCAACTCGGCAGGTAGGAGTACTGCATCGACACCGTCGCGACGTCGCCGTTGTACATGTACTCCAGCGAGTCGATGGTGGCCTTGTTGAGCCAGCCGGAACCGGTCGCCGAGCCGATGGCGATCACCGCGCGGTCGAGTCCACCGGCCCGCACGAGTTCGTCGGCGGCCAGCCGGGCATTGGCGCGCTGGTCGTCGCCGGACCCGAGCCCGACGAACGCACGGATCGGTTCCATCGCCGGTGCGGCGTTGAACGCCGACAGTTCCTCGACGGACGGGCCGCCGTTGACGATGCGGCGGCCTTCCCGTCCCAGCGACGCCCAGGTGACCAGCGACCCCGGACCGCCGGATCGCAGCCCGCTCGTCGGCGGCGCCGAATCCGGGTCGGTCTCGTTGTTGGCGGCGGCGAAACTCGCATTGAGCCACTGCATCGAATACTTGGCGACGACGCCGTTGAGGATGAACACCGTCAGCAACACCACGACCACCGCACCGGCGACGGCCGAAACGCGGGGCGGCGCAATCCGGTTGAGCTGCCGAACCAGCCACACGAGCAGTGACGCCCAGGCCTGACCGATGACCATCAGGATCACGAACACGATCACCGCGATCACGACCACCGCCGGGTACGCCGTCCACGACAGCCGATCGACGCCCATCAGGTCGCGGATATCGTTCTGCCACTTCGCGAACCAGTAGAACATCGACGCGGTACCGATCACGAAGGCCACCGCCAGCGCGATCCAGAACACCCGGCGCGGCGACGACCACCGCCGATCCCGGGACAGCATGAACCGCCCCAACCACGCCAGGAACGCCCCGACGCAGTAACCGAGCGCGGCGCCCGCGCCACTGACGACCCCCTGGAAGAACGCACCACGCGGCAACAGTGATGGCGTGGCCGACAGCCACAGGAAAATGGTGCCCATCACCAATCCGGTGAAACTGATGCGGTGGGAGTACGCGACGAGGCGCCGACGCAGCCCGCTTGCCCCGGGCGTGTCGTCCTCGAGCACATCTCTTTTCGATTCAGCGTCCGTCGGTTCGCCGTCCGTTGGTTTGACGCCAACGCCCTTCGACGACGCGGTGTCCGGTTCACTCCGTGGTTCGCCGTCTCCCGGCGTCGCCGCATGATCCTCGGCGGGCTTGCTCGACATGACTGCTCCTGTCACCGCAACGGATCGATCATCGGGCACAATCACCCAGATACCGCCGAAACCCTATCCGCACATCATCCGCGGCAACCAGCCGAGCCCGGCAGCGAGGAACCACCCATGTCACGGTTGCGCTGGTATCCGCCGCTGGTGGTGGCGTTGCTGATCGGTGTGCAGATCGTGGTGTTCACCTCCCCTCTGACCTACGCCGGATGGTTCATCCCGGCCGCTGCCGTCGTCATCGCGATCCTCGGCCGCGTCACCGGCCTGAGCTGGGATGACCTGGGACTGTCGCCCCGGACGATGCCCACCGGGTTGCGGTATGCCGTCGTGATCGTCGTGATCGTCGCCGTCGTCGCCGCGGGGGCCGTCGCGCTGCCGTGGACGCGCGAGTTGTTCCACAACGACAGCTACCCCGATGTTCCGGCGGCGATCTACGCCGCGCTGGTCCTGATTCCGTTGCGGACGGTCCTGGCCGAGGAGGTGATCTTCCGGGGTGCATTGCTCGGGTCGCTGGCGCGGCTAACCTCTGCGCGCGTCGCCCTGGCCGGTCAGGCCGCACTGTTCGGCTGCTGGCATGTCGCATCGTCGTTGGGGCTCGCCGCGCACAACGACGGCATCGGCGACATCGTCGGCACCGGATCCCTCGGCGTGGTGGCCGGGGTACTGATCGCCGTGGTCGTCACGGGCGGCGCCGGGCTCCTCCTGGGATGGCTGCGGATGCGCAGCGGCAGCCTCCTCGCCCCGATCGCACTGCACTGGTCGGTCAACGGGATCGGTGCGATCGCCGCGGCGATCGCCTGGCAGTTGAACTGACCGACCAGAATGCCGCGCTACCCGGTCGTCGCGCTACCCGGTCGTCGGGGGCGGGGCGTCGAGCATCGGGACCAGGTAGCGCCGGGCGACGTCGACGAGTTGATCGTCGTCGGAGAGGTCGATGATGTGGCTGGGGATGACGACGAACGACACGGAGATCCGCGCCAGCATCTCGGCGGTCAGGTCGACGTCGAGGTCACCGCGCAGGTTCCCGGCCTGCTGTTCCTCACGCAGTTGCGCGGCGACGAAGATCCGCACCGCGGTCAGCAGCCGACCGTCGTCACCACCGATCAGGCCGGCCAGCACCGACGGTTCCACCTCGAGCAGCCCGATGATCAGCGGGTTCGTCGTCACCGCGCGATACGCGCTCAGGAACCCGGCCACCAGCCGATCGGCGGCGGTGCGGGCGGGCGCGACGTCGGCGAGGAACTGCACCAGATACCGGCGGAACTCACGCAGCATCACCTCCTCGACGAGGATGTCCTTGTTGGTGAACTTGCGGTAGAGCGTCACCCGCGATGTTCCCGCGCGGCGCGCCACCTCCTCGAGCGAGGTGCGCTGGATACCCATCCGTCGGAACTGGTCGTAGGCCGCGTCCAGCAGACGCACCCGGATCGGGTCCTCCTCGACGTCAACCCCACCCCCGACCGCGGTGACATCGTCGAAGGCCCGTTGCAGCAACGATTTTCGCGGCGGCGTTGCTGAGTCCAT
Organism: Gordonia oleivorans; assembly: GCF_040044975.1. NCBI lineage: Bacteria > Bacillati > Actinomycetota > Actinomycetes > Mycobacteriales > Gordoniaceae > Gordonia > Gordonia oleivorans. Next base: position 5,143 of record NZ_JBDZDI010000015.1, on the reverse strand, counting down.
ACTTCTCCCACGGATTGTTGAGACGGCATCACCCGACCACGAACGACCCGACCCCCCACCATGCTAATCCGAGCATGCCCGATCTCCGGGATTCACCATCCCCCGTTCACAGCACTCCCCACCTCACTGACAGCGCTCTGTCCCACGCTGCCGGCGCCGCGCATCGACCTCCGATCCGCGTCGCGCACTATGCTCGACGACGTGAATGCGCGCGCAGGAATCGTGGTCACCGGCACCGAGGTCCTGACCGGCCGCATCGCGGATCAGAACGGTCCGTGGGTGGCGCGGCAACTACTCGACATGGGCGTCGACGTCGCACACATCACCGTGTGCGGAGATCGCCCCGACGATCTGATCGCCCAACTACAGTTCCTCGCCGCACAGGATGTATCGCTGATCGTCACCACCGGCGGACTCGGCCCCACCGCCGACGATCTGACCGTCGACACCGTGGCCCGCTTCACCGGCCGGCCACTGCACCTCGACACCGACCTCGAGGCCCACATCGGTGGCATCATCCGACGATGGCAGCAGCAACGCGGCGTCACCGACGACTCCGCCGCAGCCCGCGCGGGCACCCGCAAGCAGGCCATGGTTCCCGCAGGGGCCCAACCCATCTCACCGGTCGGGACCGCGCCCGGCATCGCCATCCCGGGCGACGACGGCCCGGCGATCCTCATCCTGCCCGGACCACCGCGCGAACTGCAGGGCATGTGGCCCGCCGCCATCGCCACCGGCCCGATCGAGCAGGCGCTCGCCGGCCGGGGCGACTTCCGTGAGCAGACGATCCGCGCAATGGGGCTGTCCGAATCCGATCTCGCCGCAACGCTGCGTGAGATCGGTCCGGGTATTGCGGGATTCGACGATCTCGAGGTCACCACGTGCCTTCGTCGCGGTGAGGTCGAGATCGTCACCCGCTATCCGTCGACCGCCGCCGCCTCCTACGATGCCCTCGCCGATGCCCTTCTCGCACACCATGGTTCGCAGATCTTCTCCGTCGACGGCGCCACCATCGACGACCTGATCGCGGTAGCGCTGCAGGGCCGCACCATCGCGACGGCCGAATCATGCACCGGAGGATTGATCGCCGCGCGCCTCACCGATCGGCCGGGATCGTCGGATTACGTTGCCGGAGGCGTGGTCTCGTACTCCAACGAGGCCAAGGCGGCACTGCTCGGGGTGCCGGCGCAGCTGATCGCCGAACACGGTGCGGTCAGCGAACCCGTGGCCGCCGCCATGGCCGAGGGCGCCCTCGACCGATTCGGCGCCGACACCGCACTGTCGACCAGCGGGATCGCCGGACCCGGTGGCGGAACCACTGAGAAACCGGTGGGCACAGTCTGTTTCGGCGTCGCACTGGCGGGACGTCCCACCATCACACGCACCCTGCATCTGCCCGGTGACCGCGCCGCGGTTCGCGACCGCTCGACGACGATCTCATTGCACCTGTTGCGGCGCGCACTCGCCGGATAGTCGGCATCACCACTCCTGCATGGAAAGTCAGGGCAGATGACGCCGATAGCCGCGCAGCACCACCAGAATCGACACCACGAGCAGGCCGATGAGAATCGACAGCAGGCCGACGGTGCTCAGCGGCGGCGTCAGCAGTGCCAGGATCGTGGGCACCGCGAAACCCAGATAGGCCACGGCGTAGAAGATTCCGGTGAGGGTCGCCAGGTCCTCGGCGGGGGCGATGCGCTGCACCTCGAGGAGTCCGGAGACCAGCCCGATGCCGAAACCCGCTCCGAAGACGAGACTCGCGACGATGCCGATCACCCAGCTCTGCGATGCGACGGCGCCGATCATCGTGATCAGCCCGACGACGAGGGCGATGAGTGCGACCACGATCCCGCGGGCCCCCGACGGGGTGTCGATCCGCCGCGCAACAGGCTGGATGGCCGCACCGGAGACCAGCGCGATCACACTCAATGCCGTCGCGTAGGCGAGCCCGAGCCCACCCGTCGACCCGGAGAGCAACACCGGCTGGTAGCCGTAGGACAGTCCGCAGGCCGCGAAAAGCCAAGGGCCGCAAACCAGGACCACGCCCAGGAACCGCCGGTGTCGCGCCGACGGCACCACCAGTCGATGATGCAGCGGCCGCGCGGCGGCGGCGGGGAACACGGTCTCGGGTGCGCGACGCACGAGCAGGAGCATCGGTAGCGTCACCGCGATGTGCAGAACGTAGGGCAGCACCTGGGGTATCGGCCCCCATTGGGCGATACTGCCGGCCACCGCGGCACCGGCGGCCGAACCGAGCGTGAAGGCCAGCGATGCCCGGCCCGCCCCGGCACCGGCGTCGGCCCGGACGTCGTGCGGCGGCCCGGACAGTTCCTTGAGCCAACTGGTGCCGACCGCCATCGCGGTGCCCACCGACATGCCGGCGAACAGCCGCCCGAGATAGATGGGAGCAGAACCGAATTCACCGAGCGCGAGAAGTGCACTGCCGACGAGACCGAAGGCCACCGCGTAATACATCGGTGTGCGCCGGCCGATGTGGTCCGACACCGCGCCGGCGATCACCAACGCGGGGGCCAGGCCCGCGACGTAGATACCGAGGAACATCGTGACCGTGCCGGCCGAGTAGTGGCCCACACGCTCGTAGAGCAAGAGCATCGGACTGAACTGATTGCCCGACCACGCACAGGCGAAGACCGCGCCGAACACCGGAATCCAGCCACGGCGGGCGACCGCTCGTGGGTCGAGCGTCTCCGCCGATCCGGCGATCGCGGTGCCCGAACTCATATCGCCCCGCGGTACCGGCCGAAATGGTCGGCGAGCACCTGATCGAAACCCGCCCGGTCTCCGGCGATCAGCCGCTCGGCGAGCACCCGATGATCGGCATAGGAGGCCGCGAGGTTGGCCACGTCGATGCGTAACAACAGGTTTCGCAGGCGCTGTTGCCGACTGCGCAGTCGGTCGTAGAAGTCCGCGGCGATCGGGTTCCCCGACGCACTCACCATCGTGGCGTGGAACTCGTCGTCGGCCTCGACGAACCCGTCGACGTCGCCGTCGTCGACCAATCCCTGCTGACGACGCAGATTGTCGGCGAGGCGATCGGCGAACTCCGGTGCGGGGCCGCCGGCGGTGAACACCTGACCGGCCGCCGCCGTCTCGACGCCGTGACGCATCGCGAGGACGTCGGCCGCCTCGGTCGGTGTCATCGGGCGCACGATGGCTCCCTTCCGGGACACCAGGGTGAGCAGCTGTTCGGAGTCCAACCGCAAGAAGGCCTCGTGCACCGGGGTCCGGCTGATGCCCAGTTCCCCACCGATGACGCCCTCGCTGACGAGGTCACCGCCGGCGAGGGTGCCGGCGAGGATGCGCTCCTTGGTGTAGGCGTAGGCGCGTTCGGCCGCCACCGGCCCGGTCGTGGACGTCATGAACGACGACCCTAGCTTGCATACAAGCTTGCGTGCAAGGACGGGGACCGGCCGTCAGCGCACCGACCGCCGTGACGCCGCCGCGGTGTCGGCCCACAGCCCGGCGATGATCTCGGTGGCCGATCCACCGCGCACGCCGCGATGGGCCGCCCCGGCCCAGAGGTTGACCGCCGACGGATCCCCGGCCGCGATGGCCGACTTGCGGATCGGGCTGGTGAGGTGATGGACGGTCGGGTACTCCGCGGGTGCGGCCGCATCGAAGTCGTCGATGAACCGGTTGCGCAGCGCCCGAGCCGGCCGTCCGGAAAACGCTCTGGTCACCGTGGTCGCGTCGAATGCCGGGTCGCGCAGCGCCGCGCGATGGACCGGGTTGGTCCCGGCCTCATCGGCGTCGAGGAGTGCGGTACCCACCTGCACCGCCACCGCGCCGGCGGCGAGGCAGTCATCGATCGTCGGCCCGTCGCCGATCCCGCCGGCGGCGATCAGCGGGACATCGGTCAATCGACCGATCTGTCCGAGCAGATCCAGGGTCGACGTGGTGTTCGGGACGGTGTCGAGGTCGAGGGTGGCTCGATGCCCTCCCGCCTCGGCGCCCTGGACGCACAGGGCGTCGACGCCGAGGGCGAGTGCCCGCGTCGCATCGGCCGGATCGGCCACCGACGCGATCACGAGAATGCCGACCTCGTGCAATCGGTCGACCACCTCGCGCGAGGGAAGACCAAAAGTGAACGACACCAACGGAACCCGCCGCTCGATCATCAGATCGACCTTGACGTCGAACCGGTCGTCATCGGCGTCGACGATTTCGGGAAGATCGACACCGAAGCGTGTGGCGAGCGGGCCGAGGGCCTCGCGATAGCGTTCGACGGCGCGGCGGTCACCCAGGGGTCGTCCCGGGGCAAAGATGTTGACGCCATAGTTGATTCGGGCGTCGGCGACGGCATCGATCTCCGCACCGACGGCGTCGGGCGTCTTGTAGCCGGCCGCCAGGAAACCGAGCCCACCGCCGTGTGCCGCGGCGATCACCAACTCCGGTGTACTCGGTCCACCCGCCATCGGCGCGGCGATGACGGGCACCGCCGGACTCGTCAGATCGAACATCTCGCACTCCTCTCAGTCGCGGTCAGGGCCAGCGTAATCACCACCGCGGCGCCCGGGTAATGCGTCTAATCAGTCAGCGCGGGAGAAATTAGGACAGTCTCTGTGAGCGCGCGGCCCACGCACCCCTTTGTGCAAGACCGTCGTCGACCAGCGCGCCGCATCTCACGCCACGGCAGCATGCACGACAATATGCTCGAGTAGATGCAGGTTCCCTGAAGTTGTTTCTTGGTAAGTGACAGGAAACCAGTTGTCGATGTCAACCTCGAGCGTTGCGAAGTTGTTGGCGTCTCCTGTCGACCTGCACCGGAGATGGACTCTACTCCCCGTAAGAGGTGTCGCGGAGTCCGGCGTGAAGGTATCCTGCCCCCGTCCCCATATTGGGAGAAATTGTGGAAATATTGGGCGGACATATGGAGGGGCGAAAAAATCGATCTTAGATCTCCCCTCCCGGCTTTCATGTACGCCGTCGCTGTAGGATTCCCAAGATTGCTTCTCCGTTAGCTCCTGAACTCGCCACTTACCATATAGTGGCGAAGCTTGGCTCTTGTGACGTAGTTGTGGGTGGGTTCGGCGTGGCGTGAGGGCGCAACGCCGTTGTCCTGCTTAAGGTTTGGTTTGCGAAGACTAAACCTGAGGAGTTCCGGCGTTGCGCATGTCCAGTG
>NZ_JBDZDI010000014.1:0-140067 GCF_040044975.1 Gordonia oleivorans | reverse complement strand
CTGAAGCTTGCGACCCTCGTTCTCCGCCACGCCGAGGTGATCACATTGTCCGACAAGGATGCTGGCATGGTGATCGACGAGGTTGCGGATGAGCAGGATCGCGTGAAGAGCGTACTTTGCGTCTTCACGGGTGAGGCTGCCGTTGGTGTAGTCGAGCTCCGACAACAAGTCGATGGTGATGTCAAGTTCCCCCGATGTCATGTACACCACAGTACGCCTCGTTGGCGGTCGGCGCAAGGCCCGATTTCTCCAATCCTGTTGCTGTGCATAACTTTTCGTCTGTGGATAACTTGTTGTCGGCGGAGTTTTCTTGTCGGTGGGGTGTGGTATGGGGCGTCGCTTTCGCGGGAGGTGTTGTGGTGGTGACGGTTCCAGCGTCATGTCACCTGGTCTCGACCTCGACAAGCTCGGCCCGGCGGACACGACCCTCCGCTTGCGCTCCGGGTCGGCTCGACCGGCGGGAAGAAGTCGGCTCGACCGGCGGGATGGGGCCGACTCGACCGTAATACGAGCGCTGTCAACGGAATACAGAGCGCTGTCAGTGACGAGGAGAGCGCTGTCAACGGAATCCAAAGCGCTGTCAACGCAGAGCGGGGCGCTGTCAACGGAATGCAGAGCGCTGTCAACGGGTTTCGGGAACCCGCGAGCCTACCGCTTCTGCAGTACCACCACGAGATTCGTGGAGAGGACTTCTCGCAGGGCCGGGACGCGAAGAACCCACCACATCCAGGACGGCAGGTACCGGGGAAACGCGGCGATCAGTGTTGTGGTGTCCGAGCGGGACTCGGCCCAACGCAGACCCTGGGTTGCGGTGACCGCGAACAGTGAAGTGCCGTAGAGGTTCTTGGGTGGATGGCCGTGGCGTCGGGTGTACCAGCGCGCGGCGCGGTGACCACCGGCGTAGTGTGTCAGACCCATCTCGTGGCCGCCGAACGGGCCCCACCACAGGGTGTAGCTGACGATCACGATGCCGCCGGGGCGCGTCACCCGCACCATCTCGTCGCACATCTCCCAGGGGGCGGAGGTGTGTTCGACGACATTCGAGGAGAGGGTCACGTCCATCGACCCATCCGCGAACGGGAGACGCTGCCCGGACGCCCGCACGGTTCCGCGGTGCTCGAGGCCGCCGGCGTGCATCTCCGTCGGGTCGGGTTCGACGGCGAGGTAGTGGGCGCCGCGGGAGTCGAAGGCGTCCGCGAAGTACCCGGGTCCGCCGCCCACGTCGAGGATCACCGCTCCGTCGAGCCCGTCTGGGGTCAGCGCCTCGACCATGTCCGCGGTGTCACGTGCCAGGGAGCCGTAGAAACGGGCCGGGTCGCTCTGCTCGAACCGGAAGTCGTTCAGCAGACCGGCGGCGCGGCGCAGGGTCGCGAGCGTGCGCATGGCCGGGACGGAGCGGGGTCGTCGGGTCTGCCGGGGCACGCGCAGAGATGCTACCGGCGCACTCGACCTGCAGGAACCGGTACCGTGGAAACACGATGACCACACCCACCCACGTCTTGCTGCTCTGCTGGCGCGATACACGCCACCCGCAGGGCGGCGGCAGCGAGACCTACCTCGAGCACGTGGGTGCCGAACTCGTCCGGCGAGGTCACCGGGTCACCTACCTGACCGCGTCGTATCCGGGGGCGGCCCGCGAGGAGTGGTGCGACGGCATGCGATTCCTCCGGGTCGGGGGCCGCATCTCCGTCTACCCGCGCGTCATGGCGATCCTGCTCACGGGCCGCCTGGGTCGTGGTCCCCTCGGCGACGACGCGCCCGATGTCATCGTCGACACCCAGAACGGCGTGCCGTTCTTCGCCTCCGTCGTCGGTGCGGCTCCCACCGTGACGCTGGTGCATCACTGCCATCGTGAGCAGTGGCCGGTCGCCGGACGGCTGCTCGGCCGGCTCGGCTGGTTCATCGAATCCGTGCTCTCGCCACGAGTGCACCGACGCAACCGCTACGTCACCGTGTCGACGCCGTCGGCCGATGAGCTCGTCGCGCTCGGCGTCGACCGTCACCGAATCTCGGTTGTCCACAACGGGATCGACCCGATCCCGGAGGAGTACGCCGACGTCGCGGCACCGAATCCAGCCCGCCTCTGCGTGCTGAGCAGACTCGTCCCGCACAAGCAGGTGGAGGACGCGCTGATCGTCGTCGCCGCGTTGCGTCGCGAACATCCCGACCTGCGCCTCGACGTCATCGGCGACGGCTGGTGGTCGGATCGTCTGCGCGAGAAGGTATCCGAGCTCGGCATCGCCGACGCGGTGACCTTCCACGGGCACGTCGACGACCCCGAGAAGCACCGACTGCTCGCCCGATCGGCGGTGCACCTGATGCCTTCGGCCAAGGAGGGCTGGGGACTGGCCGTGATCGAGGCCGCCCAACATCACACGCCCACCATCGGCTACCGCGCCGCCGGCGGGCTCGCCGAATCGGTCGACGACGGGCTGACCGGACTACTGGTGGACGGCGTCGACGAACTGATCTCCGCCACACGCAAACTCGTCGACGACCCGGATCTGGCACGCAGGCTGGGAGCCGCGGCCGCGGCCAAGGCGCAGGGCTATTCCTGGCAGAAGACCTGCGATGGAATGGTCAGCGTCCTCGACGCTGCGCGCGGATCCCGCTGACCGTCGAATACGCGACCGCCACGGCCCCGCCGATCAGCATGGCCGCCCACATCAGGTGCGCCGACCAGGCCGCCACCCGCGCCGCCTTCGACGCACTCGGCGAGTGCGCTCCCTCGATCCGGAAAAGGGTGAGGGCATCCCCGCGGAACGTCGGCGTCATCAACTCGACTGCGGGTGGCAACGGATCGCCGGACAGGTTGTGTTCCACCAGGACCCAGCCGACCCCCAGGGATCGGAGGCGATCGACGTCACCCGACCGCAACGCCGACTCCACCTCGCCCGCCGCCGGGGTCTGCGGGTCGATCACCCTGCCGTCGACCCGCAACTCTCCGGATTCGACGACCGGTGCACGCAGCATCCGGGAGGCCGGATCCAGCGACGCCCCATCGGCATACGGATAGTGCCGCACCGTTCCCGGCGGCCACAGCGCGACCGCGCCGTCGTCGGGTCCGACGATCGCCGCCACCGCCGACCAGTCCGCCGGATACGTCACCGGCGTCACCCGACCACCGACGCCCCAGGCGAGATCGGGGAGCGGCGCCACCACCAGCAGACCCACCGCCGCGAATGCGAAACCCGCAGGCACATAACGCCGGAGACCACGCACCGTGGCCGCGCACGCCACCGCGAGAAACGGCACCGTCAATGCGAGGAGCTTCTGGCTGTCCCGCAGCAGCCCGCCGCCGGGGACGGCGCCCACCACCCAGCCGAATGCGTCCCGACCGGGCCCGACGGCGGTCACCGACACCACGATCACCACGACCGCGGCCAACCCACCCAACGCGGTCACCAGGCTCCGATCCCGGGCAGCCATGACGGCACGACCCCGCCACAACACCACCGACCCCACCACGATCACCACGAGCAGACACGCCGTGGCCACCGCGGCCCACCACATCGTCCGACTCGTCGGCACCGCGTCGGCATTCCAGATTCCACCCAGCCCCAGGGCCGTGCCGACCGGTCCGAGAAAGGGTTCCGAACGTAGTCCGAAGGCTCGAACCCCCAGCGCGCCATCCGAATCCACGCTCGCACCGCCGACGGCCGTCGCCACCAGCCACGGCAACGCCGAACAGCACCACAGCACCAGATACCCGGGCAGGAGTCGGGGTCGCGTCGCGACGGCGGTGACGATCACGACGATCACCGCCAGCACCGACCCGGTCGGTGTCAGCCCGGCCGCCGCCAGCAACCCACCGAATTGGAGCCACCGCGTCGTCGAACGCGGGCGGTCCGCGACGTCGAGGGCGGCCACGACCAGCCAGCCCAACGCCGCATATCCGGCCAGCAGCGACCAGTGCCCCTGGAGAAGACGTTCGGCGACAAAGGGATTCCACACCCCGATGATCGCCGCCGCGACGGCGCCGGAACGCCCGGCCGCGGGCACCAACCGCAGCGCCAGCCGACCGTAACCGACCGCCGCGGCCACCAATGCGCCGAACAGGACAAGACGCACCACGAGCCCACCATCGACGACCGAACTCGCCAGCGCCACAAACCAATCCTGCGGAACCGCACGCGGTGCCAGATCACCGATGCCGAGCGCGGCGTCGGTGACGAACGACCGCGTGGTCGACACCGCATCCCGATACAGCAGATACCCCGGGCCCAGCGCGGGCCCGAGGATCGTCACGGCTGCCACGACGCCCACCAGATACAGCCAGGGCAGCGACCGCGGACGTGCCACGGACCTCGTCTGGACCGCGGTATCCGTCACGACGACAGACGATTCGGACGCTCAGTAGTGATAGGTGTCCGACGGGGCCGCCGCGTGGCCGGGATCGACCACATAGTCGGATTCGGTCACCGCATAGGCGCGGGCGAGTTCCAGGATCTTGGTGGCACGAGCGATGCGCGGCAGATCCGACCCGTTGCGGATCTCGCCGCCCGACTTCTCGAAATCCTCGAAGAACTCACGCGCCCAACTGATGTCATCCGGCGAGGGTGACAAACCCTCGTTGACAGGGGCGCACTGATCGGGCGTCAGGCAGATCTTGCCGGTCATGCCGAACTCGACGCTGACCGCGGTGGCCTCGGTCAACTTCAGTGCGCCCGACCCGACCGTCGGCCCGTCGATCGCGCTCGGCAGATGAGCGGCCTTGGCGGCGATGGTGAATCGGGACCGGGCGTACGCCAGCGTCAGGGGACTGCCACCGAAACCGGTGTCACGACGGAAGTCGCCGATGCCGAACGCGAGCCGGAAGGTGCCCTTGGCCGTGGCGATCTCGCTGATCCGCTCCAGCCCGCGAGCGGTCTCCACCAGCGCGACGATCGGCACATTCGGCAGGCGTTTGGCGGTCTCGGTGACGTGGTCGACGGACTCGACCATCGCGAGCATCACCCCACCGATCGAGGTCGGCGCCAACGCGTCGAGGTCGTCGGCCCACCACGGGGTGCCGAAACCGTTGATGCGCACCCAGTCACCGGCACCGCCGGGATGATCGTCGGAGGTCTCGCCAAGCCAGCGCACCACGTTCTCCCGGGCGGCCAGTTTGTCCTTCGGGGCGACGGCATCCTCGATGTCGAGGACGACGATGTCGGCGCGCGAGCGGGCGGCCGGCGCGAAGCGCTCGTACTGGGCGCCGTTGACCAGTAGCCAACTGCGGGCGAGAACGGGATCGATACGTGAACCGATGTCGCTCGGGTCGGTCTCCGCGGAGGTGTTCTGCTGGTCGTACATCGTGGCTACTCGTCGCCTTCGGGTCTTGGAACTGCGCAATGATCGCCCACCATCGTTTCACATGTGCCGCGGGGCGCCGGTTCCCGTCGGGCACACTGTTCTGCATGGTGAGTCCGTCCCGGGTGCGTGGCCTCTCGGCCCGTGCGGCGGCCGGGTCGGGCGTCGTGGGCGCACTCGGCTGGGTGGCCGTCGGATCGATGGTCGCCAACGCCGCCGCCTACGTCGTCTACCTCGGTGCCGGCCGGTGGCTGACGCCCGGCGACTACGGACAGTTCGCGCGACTCCTCTCGGCGATGCTGGTTCTCGGTGTGCCCGCGCTGGCGTTGCAGGCGGTGATCGCGCGTGACGTCGTACGTCGAGGACCCACGGGGCACGCCGTCGGGGAGTTCCCGACAGCGCTGCGGTCCCTGACCTGGCGGACGGCCGGATGTGTGGCCGTGCTGGCGGCGATCGGCGTGCCGGTCGTCGCCGCCCTCGCGCACACGGACACCGCCGCGACCGCCGCCGCCCTGGCCACCGCCCCCGTCCTGGTCATCATCGCCGCAGGTCAGGGCGTTCTGCAGGGACGAGGCGAGTTCCGGGCGCTGGCCTGGGTGCTCGGCGCCGTCGGTCTGCTCCGGTCGGTGCCGACGTTGGTGACCTTCGCCCTCGGCGGATCACCGCTCGCCGGACTGCTCGCCGGAACCCTCGGCGCCCTCGCCGCGGCGGCGCTGATCTGGTCGGCGGTCCGATGGGCGGGCGGCCCGGTCGGGGACATCGGAGGCCACCGAGAGGTGGCGCCACCGATCCGCACCGATGCCGACGTGGCCGGGGTGCTGCGTGCCTCGCAGGTGCAACTGGTGCTCGTGGTGGCGATGTCGGTGGATCTGCTGCTGTCCGGGACCGTGCTGAGCGCCGACGACGCCGGCGTGTACGCGCTGGGTGCGGTGGCCACCAAGGCCGCCTTCTGGCTGCCGCAGGCCATCGGCGTCGTGTTCTATCCGCGGTTGGCCGACCCGGCCCGTTCGCGGGAATCGCTGCGGCACGCGGTCGCCGTCGTCGCGGTGATCGGCGCCGCCCTGACCATCGGCGCCGGCGCGGTCGGGCCGCTCGTGCCGATCGTCATCGGCGACGCCTACCGCCCGCTGGTCCCGCTCCTCTGGTTGTTCGCCTACACCGGTTCGGCGATGGCGATCCTGCAGGTGCTGCTGCTCTCCGCGATCGCCGCCGACCGCACCCGCGTCGCGCTGCTCACCTGGGCGGCGGTGCTGATCGAGGCCGTGGTCATCCTCACCGTCGTGCAGTCGGTCCCGGCGCTGGTTCTCACCGCCGCGGTGACGGTGACGGTGGCCGTGGCGGTGACCGGCCGGTTCGTCACCCGGCCGGAACACCGCAGCCGGCAGTGACCTCGCGTCAGCGCCGAACGAACAGCACGATCCCACCGATCATCGCCACGACCCCGAGGACACCGGCCGCGATCGGGACGACGCGACCCCAGATCACCACGGGCGTCCCGAGATCACCCGCGAGATCGGCGAGCCGGTCGCGGGTGTCGCGGTCGTAGGCGAACGTCGCGCTCAGATTGGTCAACCGGAAGTCGGCGAGAGCGGGGTCGGTGAGGCGATAGGCCTGATCGACGGTGATCCGCTGGTCCAGGATGATGCCGGTCGCGTCGTCGACGGCCAGTTCCCACCGCGACGTCTGATGCAGCGTGGCGGTGAGTTCTCGCGCGGGATCCCCGCCGACACCGAACCACGACGCCGGGCGCGTGATCCGGGTGGCCGGGATGCCGTCGGGCAGGCCGGCGTGCACGGCGTCGAGGTCGGTGTCGTCGACGTCGGCGACGAAGCGGGTCGCGCTGCGGCCTGAGACCTGGGTCTCGCCCTGCGCGGTCAGCGGCACCGATCGTCGGGTGGTCGGGTCGAAGAAGGTGCCTGCGGTGTCACTCACCCCGAAGGGCAGCACATACGTGTATCCGTGCCGGTCGGGGGTGGCGACCGGGGCGGCGGTGCTGTCGTACTGGACCTCCGAGCTGCCCTGATCCGGCTGGGCGGAGCGCCGGTCGAGCGTCACACGATCCCGGATCGCCGACAGCGTCGGATCGGTACACGCCGGGCGCCCCTGTGCCGGGGCCTGCTCGGAGCCGGCACGTGCGGCGTCGGCGTCGGTGATTCGGCCGTCCAGCCAGATGCGGTCGGCCTGCACCGATGTCCCCGCCTGCAGCGTCACGACGTCCCGGTCCGACGGCTGCACCGCGACCACGCGTTGCTGACGGACCAGCGTCGCATCCAGCGTGCGGGCCGTCGGCGTGTTGAGCGAACACCGATCGAGGATCGTCGCCGACGGGACGGGGCCGTCACCGCCCGCCGGCGCGTCGGCGGCGGGGACGCTGGTGGCGACGGTGGTGATGTCGGTGGACAGCGGGATCTGCCGGAGCTGCCCGACCAGTAGCGTGGGCAAGGCGATCGCCGCCGCGAGCAGGAATCCGCCGACGAAGATGAGGGTGGGCCCGATCAGATCACGGGTCGACCATCGGTGCGAACCCGCCGGGTGCACCGCCCGTTCGGCGTGGTCCTCGGCCGTCGTCGACGGGTCGGGTGATGGCGTCGACGACATACCGGCGAGGGTACTGATGAGGCCCGGGGCCGGGAGATACGGATCGCCGGTCGCCGCCGGTAACCTGGTGCGATGTCTGACGGTGCCCGGGTCCACGACGGTGCCGGCGCCGGTGCGGAGACCGTGACCGCCGTCGCCGCCCCCGAATACCGACGGTTCTTCCCGCAACTCGAGGGGATGCGGGCCGTCGCCGCGCTGGGTGTGCTGACCACCCACGTCGCATTTCAGACCGGCGCGGTGCGCCTGCCGGTGATCGGTCCGATCCTCGGTCGCCTCGACCTCGCGGTGGCGTTGTTCTTCGCCCTCTCGGGTTTCCTGCTGTGGCGCAACTGGGTCGCCGCCGCACACGGCGCCGCGCTCACCCCGTCGGTGCGCCGCTACCTCCGCCACCGCGTCGTCCGCATCTGGCCCGCATATGTGGTCGTCGTGATCGTGGTGCTGACGTTGCTGCCCGAGGCCCGCGGCGCCGACCTCACGGTGTGGCTGGCCAACCTCACCCTCACCCAGGTGTACGTGCCGCTGTCGTTGACCGCCGGGATGACGCAGATGTGGAGTCTGTCGGTGGAGGTGAGTTTTTATCTGCTGCTGCCGATCCTCGGTCTGGCACTGATGCGGCTGCGCGGCCGCCGCAGTGGCGCGCGCCTGCCGGTCCTGTGCGCCCTGGGGCTGCTGAGCCTCGGCTGGGCGTGGGCGGTCGAGGCGCTGGCGCTGCCCGACGGGGTGGAACCCACCAACTGGGTGATCGGGCACCTGCCGTGGTTCGCCGCCGGGCTGATCCTGGCCGAGGTCACCGGCGCCGACGACCTCGGCGGCACGACGGGGCTGTCCCGCCGGATCAGTGCACTCGGATCGCGGCGCATCCTGATGCTGGCGTTGCTGGTGGTGGCCTACGGGCTGGCGTGCACGCCGCTGGCCGGGCCGACCGGCCTCGGTGATCTCGCGCCGTGGCAGTTCGCCGTCAAGATGGTCCTGGGGGCGGCGTGCGGATTCGCGATCCTCGCACCGTTGGTGTGTGAGGCCCCGTCGGGGCGCACGCCGGCGGTGCGTCGACGCTTCCGATTCCTGACCGCACCGATGATGCTGGCGTTGGGACGCTGGTCCTACGGCATCTTCATCTGGCACGTGGCGGTGCTCGCGGTGGTGTTCGGGCTGTTCGGCATCGTGCCGTTCTCCGGCGACACCCTCCTGGTCTGGTGCCTCACCGTGGTGCTGTCGGTCGGGATCTCGGCCGTCAGCTACGCCTTCGTCGAAGAACCCGCCCGAGACTGGTTGCGCCGCCGCGAGAGTGCCCGCAGACGAGCACCGATCGAATCGACGCGGGCGTCGGCGGGTACGGCCGAGACCACCGCGGAGGCCATCACCAACGACACCGCGACCAACGCCGGCAGCTGAACCCACCACCCGAAACCGTGATAGCCGGTGGGTGAATGCCATGGGCCCGAAGCCAATCCGACGGTGGCGGCCATCATCGCGACGACGGTGCCGCCGACCACCGCACCGGGACGCGTGAGCACGACGACCACCTCGGCGAGGGCGGCGACCAGCACACCCCACCACCCGGCCAGAATCCAGGACGCACCAAGCCAACTCAGCGCACCGAGTACTGCGGCCGGCCAGGTGCCCGGCATTGCCGCATCCCCTGCGATATCCGCGGTCGCATCGCGCGCCGACGGATCGCCACGCCGTCGCCACACCATCGCGACCACCAGAAGTGCTGCCAGCAGCGCGAATCCGACGACCAGAGACCACCGGTACAGGCTGTCGTAGCGGAACGACAGGGTGACGGTACCCGACGCGCCGGCCGGCACGATCCAACCCTGCTGCCAGCCGTCGACGACGATCGGTGTGAGTGTCCGACCGTCGAGCTGAGCCACCCAGCCCGGATTGGTGCTCTCCGGCACCCGCAGAACACGTTGAGTGGACGCGGAATTCAGCACGATCGACCGTGCCGTCGCCTGCCACTGGGTCACCTCGGGTTCGGTGACCTCGGGCCGCTGCCCCGATCGGGCAGGCGTGGTGGCCGAGCGGCCGAGCCACACGGTCGCCACCGAGAACGCCGCCCCCGGGTTGGCGGAGAGCTCCTGTTCACCGGAACCCAGGCGCACCGGCGTCTGGGCGCACGGTCGGGCGATCACCGGGTCGCCGGCACGCAGCGCGGCGGCAGTGGTGTGCACCGACATCGGAATCACCTGGCCCGACACCGTGATCCCGACGCCGGCGTCGCAGCCGATGTCGATCGGCCGGTTGGTAGCGGTCGAATTCATCAAGGCAGCACCGGGATTGATCTCGACCTCGGCGATGCCGACCGGTGCCGGGCTCGAGAACCCGAGGCTGTTGACGTCGAGGATGTCGGTGCGTTTCTCGATGCGGATCGAGATACGGTCGGTGACCGCCGGGCGCAGCCGCACCACGCCGTCGGCGCCGACCCGGACCCGCTGCGGGCCGGTACCGAGATCCACCGTGATCTCCGTCGGCGCCGCCGGATAATCGGCGGGTCGCACGATGCGCAGCGACGAAACATCCTGCGGGGCAGGAAGAGTGAGGGTGAGGGTGGGTCGATCACGTTTCTTCTCGGGTTCCGCGGCGGTCCACACGGTACCCGGATCGCCGTCGACGGCGGCCTGCGCCGAACCCCGCGGATCGTTGACCTCGGAGGCCCCCGACGCCCGGATGGTGCCGGCCGCTGTGAGCAGCGCGTCCAGGGCGTTACCCGGCCGGGGACGCAGCACCATCACCGGCGCCACATCGACCGGATTCGGCACCGACAGTGCCCGCGTCAGCACGGCCGGTGTCTCCGGGGACACACCCAGGTCCGGCGAGCACCGCACCAGGTGTGTCGCATCCTCGCGGTCCTGTGCCACGCATGCCGACCGTCCCGGGAGTTCCTGTGTGAGAAGCCAACCCGTGACATCCGTGTCGGCCGGAACCTCCGGCAGCACCACCCGGTGCCGGATAGAATGCGGCAGGCCGGAGGCCAGATCGAGGACGCCGACCTCACCGAGTGCGAACTGGTTGCCGGCAGTGCCGTCATCGGTCGAGGCCGCACGGATCTGCACCCACCGGGTGGGGCCGCTCGGTGCGGTGACCGTCACCTCCTCGCCCGGTTCCAGCCCCGAGGCGACCGTGGAGCCGGACTCGGTGGTCACCACCACCGACGTCACATCCGGGCCGAGCGCCTTCGCGGTGGTGATGCGCAGCGCGAGATCGGTTCGCGCAGTGGCGAAATCGAGTCGCATCCACTGGCCGACCGCCGACGTCAAACCACCCGACACCCAGGCGGTCCCGGCGTCGGAGTCGAAGGCGGCGGCCGCGGAACTGGCCGGTGACGTCCGACCCGGCTGGGTGGCGTCGGCGGCCGACGACGACGTCGTCACCCGCACCTGATCCGGTTGATTGTCGAAAAGCCACTGCCCGCGGGTCAGCGGCTGCCCGTCCACCGGGTAGTCGGGCGCGGCGTTCTGGGTCCGACGCGGATCACCCGCGGCACGAATGGCCGAACTGTGATCGTCGACGCGGCCGAAGTCGACCTCGCGATCGGCGGGAGTGTCGGTGATGATCACCGGGCCACGCGGCACACCGGCCCGTTCGGCATCGGCCTCCAACAGCACCGGACCCAACGGTGCCTCACCCAGACGGGCGCGCAGATCATTCAGCACCGCAATCGATTCCGGTCCTCCGGCGATCCGTGGCATCGCGTCGGTGTCGGTCAGCGTCGGGCCGGTGCCGGTGATCGGGGTGACCTGGTAGATCGTGATCGCCCGCATCGGCGGCAGCAGGCCGCCGTCGCGCACCACGCCGTCGACCGTCGGCGGACTCACCATCGGCCCGAACTCCGCCGCGCGCGCCAGACCCGGCGAACCGTCGAGGGCGTGGCGTGCGAGCAGCGGCCGCGCCGACCGCGACGTGTCCGGATTCAGGTCGGCGCGCAACACCACGTAGGCGATGCCCTGCCCGGCCAGTGTCGCCGCCAACCCCGGTGAGGCACGCCCGTCGGCGAGATCGCGCTGCACCGAATCGAGGGCCCGGATGGCACCCGGCGGCGTCAACGGAATCGCGTCCCGCACCGCCCACGGCGTCTGCGCCAGCGGCTGAATCGGCTCATCACGGGTCAGGCCCCACAGCTGATCGGCCGACGGAGCGCCCGGCACCACCAACGCCCGCCGGTCGGTGCCGTCCGCGGACGCACCGTGCTCCTCCAGCCAGGTCGCCGTCTGCTGCCAATAGTTCGGAATCGCCCGGTAGGCGCCCTCCGGTGCGAGGCTGCCGGTCCACATCAGCGAACCGGCGCCGATCAGCGCGACCACGACGGCCACCGCGGCGGCCACCGCCTTCGAACGCTGCGGATTCGCGAACGCCGACAACGACTCCCGCACCCCGACCGCTCCCGGCAACGGAACCCGCGCCAGCAGATGCGCGACACCCAGCACCAGCGGCAGACGCACGAACGGCTCGAACTTGTGGATGTTGCGCAGGAAGGCTCCGGGGCCGTCGAGGAAGACCCGCACAGGCTCCGCGATCGGGGAACCGAGTCCACCGGCGTATCCCGCACACATCAGCACCAGGCCGATACCGAGCACGATCACCCAGCGACGTCGAAACGGCATGTGCCGCATGCACAATCCGGCCAGCCCGGCGGCCGCGAGGGTACCCGTGGCCAGCACCGCGGCCGGCTGCGTCACCAGCACCGCGCCGGCCACCCGCTCATCGGAGACGAACGGCGTCCACGAACTCGTCCCCCGCAACACCTCGGTCAGCGACGTCCACTCGGTGGTCACCCGTGACGACTCGATGAAGTCGAGGAACGGCGGTGACACCCGCGACAGGATCAGCAACGGCACGATCCACCACGCGCAGGCGCACACGCACGCCAGCGCCCACGCAGTGCCGAACCGCGCCCATCGGCGGACATCGGTGCGCGCACACAAACAGAACCACACCACCGCCACGCCCACGGCGGCGAGCGTCGCCACCGCGTTGACCGCCCCCATCAACGCCGCCGCCACCGCCGACACCACGGCATGCCGCCACACCGGCACACCATCCCGATGGTCCAGCGCGCGGATCACCGGGACCAGCACCCACGGCGCGAGCATCATCGGCAACGTCTCCGACGAGATCGACCCCAACGTCGTCAGCACCCGCGGACTCAGCACGAAGATCACCCCGGCCAGCACCCGGGACGCCGACGAACCCACCCCGATCGCCTCGGCCAGCCGAACCACCCCGACAAAGCCGACGACCAGCAGCAACGCCCACCACAGACGCTGCGTCACCCACGGCGGCAGATGCGCCAGATCACCGAGAGCGAAGAACGCGCCATGCGGGAAGAAATAGCCGTACGCCTGATTCTGCACCTGACCCATCGGGGCCTGCGGCGTCCACAGATGAGTCGCACGGCCCAGAAAGCCCAGCGGATCGGCAGTGAGATCGAGTTTGGTGTCGGCCGCAATCAGACCCGGCGACTGCAGAAACGAGAACAGCAGGGCCACCACCGCGGCCACACCGATCCCACGACGCCCCAACCGGTCACCCACCGCGATCGGCTACCACTCACTGATTGGCGCCGGCGCCACCCCGGGATCCGTAATCCACCGAACCCTGCACAAAACCACTATTCGGGTTGACGTTGTTCAGATCCGTCGACGGACTCGTCTCCGCCGCCAACAACCCACCGAGGAACACCGCACCCAAACCGACCAGAATGCCGGCGACGGCCACTCCCACGGAGATCGCTCCGGCGGCCAGGCGGTTATTGCGCATGATCACGAAAGTACCAGTGTTCAATGGCGCTCTGCTATTGGCGCCGCCTCCGGCGACGCGGCGTGTGTGCGCCCACCTGCACCGCTCTTCGTCGTCAGCAGCGCCGCTCGCTTCGCTCGCTGGCTGCTTCCTCCTGCATCGCGGCGCGGCGCACACACGGTGCTTGTTGGCGATCGCTCCGCGGATATTCGACGGCCGCGTACCAGTCAGGGCATCACTGGCGGTTGCTTGTCGCAGGTGGCGGGCACCACGAACACCGGCCGATGACAATGCTTCAGAACACGCCCTGCGACACTCGAACGCAGCAACGCCTTGAGGCCCGAGTCGCCGCGGGTGCCGGTGACCAGCAGGTCCACGTCGAGGGTGTCGGCCGCCGACACGAGCGCGCCCCACACGGTGGACTCGACCTCGACGAGGGTTCCGTGTGCCTCGAGTCCCGCCCGCCGGGCCATCTCCACCCCGAGAGCGTTGACCCGCGCGGCCTCGTCCCGCACCGCGTCGTCGACATCCATCTCCAGCGGCGTGGTGTCGACGAACGGCTGAATACCGGCCGACAGGCTCGACAGACGGGCCGGATTGAGGGTTCCCGGCTGCCACGCGGTGACGACGTGCGCCACCGAGGCCTTGAGGAAATGTCCCGCATAGGAGATCGCCCGCTCGGAATTGGCGCCGCCGTCGAAGGCGATCATCACCGATTGGGATGTGGCGGGCGGTGAGGTGGCGGCCTCGGCGCTCTCGTCGGGCCGGCCCGTGCCGGAATCGGCGGGGCCGTGGCCGTCGGAAATGGACCGCGCGTCCATGGGCCAAGCGTACATGCCAGACTCGTGCCATGGGCTCTGGTCAACGACCTCACCGACGTCGTGTTCGCCGCTTTCGCGAGTTGATGTGCCTGCTCGCCGTCACCGCGACCGCCGGGATGACGATCGCCGCATGTGACACCGACTCCGATTCGACCGCCGCCGGCTCGTCCTCGACGACCGCGACCGAGTCGTCGTCGGCGTACTCGTCGAGTTCGGCGTCCGCGGCGCCCACCTCGATCGTCCCCGTCGGATGCGGATCCGACATCGTCGCCGGGATGACGCTGCGTCAGAAACTCGGCCAGTCGATCGTCGTCGGCGTGACCGGCACCGAGGACGCCTACTCACTGGTGTCCAACGAGCCCGTCGGCGGCATCTTCATCGGCAGCTGGACCGACAAGTCGATCCTCACCAACCCGGCCAACCTGAAACGGATCAACGACGCATCGCGGATCCCGCTGATGGTCACCGTCGACCAGGAGGGTGGCCGGGTGTCGCGGCTGTCGTCACTCGGCATCGACTCGCCCTCGGCGCGCGAGCTCGCCGCGTCGCAGACCCCCGAGCAGGTCCGAGAGCTCGCCGCCCGGATCGGTCGCCAGCTCAAGGCGAAGGGCATCACCGTCGACTTCGCCCCCGACGTCGATGTCAGCGACGAGAGCGACGACGAGGTGATCGGCGATCGTTCGTTCTCCAATGATCCGGAGACGGTGACGACCTACGGTCAGGCCTTCGCCGAAGGGCTCGAATCCGCCGGAATCATGCCGGTGTACAAGCACTTTCCCGGCCACGGCCACGGCTCCGGCGACTCCCACCTCGGTGTGGTGCGCACCCCGCCGCTGTCGCAACTCGAGACCAGCGACCTCGTCCCGTACAAGACGCTGCTGCAGAATCCGGGCAACGCCGGAGTGATGGTGGGGCATCTCATCGTTCCCGGACTGACGGTGGGTGACACCCCCGCGAGCCTGAGCGCCAAGGCGATCGGCATGCTGCGGACCGGACAGCCCTACGGCGGTCCGCCGTTCAACGGCGTCGTGTTCTCCGACGACCTGTCCGGCATGGGCGCCATCAACCAGCAATTCCCGATCAATGTCGCAGTGCAACGTTTCCTCGTGGCCGGTGGCGACATCGCGCTCTGGATCACCACCGACGCGGTTCCGAGCGTGCTCGATCACCTCGAGGCCGCGGTGAAATCCGGACGTCTTCCCGAGCAGAAGGTCAACGCATCGGTCGTGCGGATCCTGCGGGCCAAGGGGCAGCTGACCTGCTGAGAAGCCGTCGGGCCGACGTCGTGGTCGGATGCCGGCCGGGGTGCCCCCGGTGCCCAACCCGCATGCACCTATGCTGTTACGGGTTGTGGAATTGGGCACCCGAGAGCGGGATGCCGGTCACACGTGATCTTACCGAGCGGTAAGATGGTTCGATCCGCCGTTCGGGTGGTGTGATCGAAGTGAGGGGTGACCAGCATGGCCGGCGGTACCAAGCGGCTGCCACGCGCGGTACGCGAACAGCAGATGCTCGACGCCGCGGTGACGGTGTTCGCGGAGAACGGTTATCGCGACACGTCGATGGATTCCATCGCGGCGCACGCGCAGATCAGCAAACCGATGCTGTACCTCTACTACGGCTCCAAGGAAGAGCTGTTCAGTGCGTGTATCGCCCGCGAATCCGGACGCTTCATCGACGCGATGTCCGCTGGCTTCGACCCCAAGCTGCGGCAAAGCGAACAGGCCCGCACCGTGGTCCGCGAATTCCTCCGATTCGTCGACCAGCACCGCGAATCCTGGCGCGTCCTCTACCGCGTGGCCGTCGGCAGCGCGACCTTCGCCGACACGGTCAGCACCAGTCGCCGTCAGGTCGTCGAGATGGTCGCCGAACTGATCCGCCGCGGTACCACCGTCGAGGGTGCCAAGGACATCGACTTCGAACTCACCGCCGTCGCGCTGGTCGGCGCGGGCGAGGCCGTCGCCGACCGGATGAGTGAAGGCGACGTCGACCTCGAGACCGCCACCGATCTGCTGGTCGGCATCACCTGGCGCGGCCTCAAGGGCGTCGGCGTGCACACACCGTTGCAGTGAGTCCGATCAGTTCTTCTCGGTGAGGCGGATGATCGGCAGCACGCGGTCGGTCTTGTCCTGATAGCCCGCGAACCGCGGGTTGTCGCCGATGACCTTCCAGGCGAGTGCGCGTTCCTCGCCGGTGAGTTGCTCGGCATCCACCGCAACGGTGCGGCCGTCGACCTCGATGCGGATCCGGTCCGGATTCCGCCGAATGTTGTGATACCAGCCGGGGTTTCCGGTGGCGCCCGCGGCCGATGCGATGATCAGCCACCCGCCGCTGCCGTCGTCGAACCAGCTCAACGGGTTGGTGCGTTCCTTGCCGGTCTTGGCGCCGACGGTGGTCAGGATCAGTGCCTTGCTGCCGCCGAGCTCGCCCGTCTTCCGGATTCGTTTGCCCACTACGAAATTCATCAGCCGGAACAGCGGGCCGGTCGGTTGGCGGCGGCCCCGGGTTCCGCGTGTGGTGTCAAAATTCATTGTGTCCCATGACTCTCGAGTGCTTCTGGGGGTGAACACCGCGTGCCGACACCTCCCGTGTGTCGGCACGCGGCGACCCCTCACTCGTGCCGCGTCGTCGCGGTCAGATGTGGATATCCCTTGCGCCGGTTGAGGATCGACAGATCGAAGTTGCCCGGCAGGCTCTGTCCGCTGCCCGCGCCGGCGCCGTCGAGGCGGTGGACATAGAGATTCACCTTGGCGGGCAACAGAATTGGCCTACCCCAGCGCACCGAATAGGTGACCTCGTCGGGCAGCTGTGCCTCCACGTTGGCGACTGCGGCTGCGGCACTCCACATTCCGTGTGCGATCGCCTTCGGGAACCCGAACGCCTTGGCCGTGAGATCGCCCATATGGATCGGGTTGCGATCACCGGAGGCGGCCGCGTATTCGCGGATCTTGCCGAGATCCACCGACAGCACCGCATCCGGCGGGGGTGGCGCCTGCTCCCGGGGTGCCGGTCCACGTGGCTCGTCGGACAGGCTGGTGCGCTGCTGCTTGAGGAACGTCGCGTCCTGCCGGGTCACCAGTTCGGAGCCGACGCTGATCTCCGAGATCATGTCGACGAGAAGGCCTTTGCGATGCTCGCGCAGGTTCTCCGCGTGGTTCTCGATGGTGAGCGGCTCGTCGATACCGATCGGGCGCAGCCGGTGGATGCTGTTCTCCAGATGCACCGAACCGACTGCGCCGAACGGGAAGTCGCCGTCGGTCATGATCTTCATGGCGAGTGGGAACTGCAGCACGAACGGGTAGGTGATCGGCAGGGTCGGCCCGAACTGCTGGCCGGTGGCCCGCGTGTAGGCGAGCAGGCGCTCGGCGTCGACGCGGACGTTCTCGAGCCGGTAGCGGCGATCGGGCAGTGGTGTGTCGGGACGTACCGACCCGGATTTCCCGATCACCGGGAGCATCGCGGTCACGGCCTTGGAATAGATGTCGGCGGTCGACGGCGCCGCAGGTAACGTGATGGTCTTGGTCATCACGCCCCCAGGAAGCCCTGGCCGCACACCCGCACCACGTTGCCGGTGATGGCGTTGCTGGCCGGATTGGCAAAGTAGGCAACGGTTTCGGCGACGTCGACGGTCTGTCCACCCTGCTGCAGCGAGCTCATCAGACGGCCCGCCTCGCGGGTGGCGAGAGGAATCGCCGCGGTCATCTTGGTCTCGATGAAGCCCGGTGCGACGGCGTTGATGGTGATGCCCTTCTCGCCGAGGATCGACTTGTAGGCATCGACCAGGCCGATGACGCCGGCCTTGGAGGCGCCGTAGTTGGTCTGCCCACGGTTGCCCGCGATGCCGGCGATCGAGGAGACGTCGATGACGGCACCGCCCTCGCGGATCGCGTTCTTGGCGACCAGCGCATTGACGAGCTGTTGCGGCGCAATGAGATTGACCGAGATCACCGAATTCCAGCGGGCGTCGTCCATGTTGGCGAGCAGCTTGTCGCGGGTGATGCCGGCGTTGTTGACGATGATGTCGATGCCGCCGTGGCGTTCCAGGGCGTGCTCGGCCAGCTTCTCGCCGGCGTCGGGGGCGCTGACGTCGAGCGGGAACGAGGTGCCGCCGACCTTGTTGGCGGTCTGGGCGAGGGCCTCACCGGCCGCGGGGATGTCGGCGCAGATGACGTGGGCGCCGTCGCGGGAGAGGACCTCGGCGATCGTCGCACCGATACCGCGGGCGGCACCGGTGACCACGGCCACCTTGCCGTCGAGGGGCCTGTCCCAGTTCGCCGGGGCGGTGGAGTCGGCCGCGCCGACGCGGATCACCTGGGCGTCGACGAACGCCGACTTCGCCGACAGCACGAAACGCAGCGTCGACTCGAGTCCGGTGAGGCCGGTCTTGGCGTCGGGGGAGACGTAGACCAGCTGCACGGTGGAGCCCTTGAGCAGTTCCTTGCCGAGCGAGCGGGTGAATCCCTCGAGGGCGCGCTGGGCGACGTGCTCGTCGGGATCGGTGATCAGTTCCGGGGTGGTGCCGATGACCAGGAAGCGGGCGCAGGCGGCGGTCGAACGCATCGCGGGCTGGAAGAACTGGAAGAGCTGCTCGAGTTCGGCGGGGGAGGTGATGCCGGTGGCGTCGAACACCAGGGCGCCGTACTTGTCGGCGCTGCGGCCGGTGGTGGCGTTCTCGATCAGGGTGTAATCGGGGTCCGCGAGCAGTTCGCGGAGCGGTTCGATCAGGCGTCCCTGCCCGCCGAGCAGCACTGGGCCGGGCAGCGGCGGCTCGGAGGCCTTGTACCGGCGAAGTGCCGGCGGAACGGGCAATCCCGCCTGTTTGGCGATGAACGCGCCGGGTCCGGAGTGAACGAAGCTCGAGTACAGGCCGGTGTTCGCCACGTGAATCTCCTTCAGATCTGTGTGCATGGCTCGATGTGATCGGGGACGCTCGGAGTGGAGTGCCGTTCGACATCTAACTTACTCTGGAGTAAGAATACGCTATAGGTACCAACCAACACCTGGGAGATCTCTCGTGGCCTACACACCCAAGACCCGTGCCGAGCGTCCGGTGGCGATCCTCGGCGGCAACCGCATTCCGTTCGCACGCCAGGACAAGACGTACGCCAAGGTCAGCAACCAAGATATGTTCACCACGGCCCTCGACGGCCTGGTCAGCCGATTCGGCCTGCAGGGTGAACGGCTCGGCATGGTGGCCGGCGGAGCGGTGCTCAAACACTCGCGTGATTTCAATCTCATCCGCGAATGCGTCCTCGGGTCGGCGCTGTCGCCGTACACCCCGGCCTTTGACATCCAGCAGGCCTGCGGCACCGGCCTGCAGGCCATCACCACCGTCGCCGACGGCATTGCCCGCGGCCGCTACGACGTCGCTGTCGGCGGTGGCGTCGACACCACCTCCGACGCCCCCATCGGGATCTCCGAGGGCATGCGCCGCCAGCTGCTCGAGGTGAACCGCGCCCGCTCGACGCAGGAACAGATCCTCGGCGTGCTCAAGGTGCTGCCCAAGCTCGGCATCGAGATCCCGCGCAACGGCGAACCCCGCACCGGCATGTCGATGGGCGAGCACGCGGCGATCACCGCCAAGGAATTCGGCATCAAGCGCGCCGACCAGGACGCCCTGGCCGCCGCCAGCCACCAGAAGATGGCCGCCGCCTACGACTCGGGGTTCTTCGACGACCTGATCACGCCCTTCCTCGGCCTGACCCGTGACGCGAACCTGCGTGGCGACTCGACGGTGGAGAAGCTCGCCAAGCTCAAGCCGGTCTTCGGTGTCTCCCTCGGCGACGCGACCATGACCGCGGGCAACTCCACCCCGCTCACCGACGGCGCGTCGACGGTGCTGCTGTCCAGCGACGAGTGGGCGCAGGAGAAGGGCATCGGCGTTCTCGCCTACTTCGTAGACTCCGAGACCGCCGCCGTCGACTACGTCAACGGGCCCGACGGCCTGCTGATGGCGCCGACCTACGCGGTACCGCGACTGCTCGAGCGCAACGGACTGACCCTGCAGGACTTCGACTTCTACGAGATCCATGAGGCCTTCGCCTCCGTCGTGCTCGCGACGCTGCAGGCGTGGGAGTCCGAGGAGTACTGCAAGGAGCGCCTCGGCCTGGATTCGGCCCTCGGCCCGATCGACCGCAGCAAGCTCAACGTCAACGGTTCGTCGCTCGCCGCCGGACATCCGTTCGCCGCCACCGGTGGCCGCATCGTCGCCCAGGCCGCGAAGCAGATCAAGGAGAACGGCGGGGGCCGTGCGCTCATCTCCATCTGCGCTGCCGGCGGCCAGGGTGTCACCGCGATCATCGAAGGCTGACCTTCAACCCGACCATCAACAAAAAACTGACGAAATGAACCTGGGGGAAAACGGCGGTTGATGTTGTAACGCCGGCGAAAGTGCCGTAGATATAACTGTTGTTCCGGTTGAGCTGTCAGACCCCCGACCCGACAGCTCAACCGGAACTTGTGTTTTCTGCGATCGCTTCGCGAATCGCGTGTGTGTGCGCCCTTGTGCACCGCTCTTCGTCGTCATCGCATCGTCGCTACGCTCCTCGCTCTTCCTCCTGCATCGCGGCGCGGCGCACACACTCTGTTTTCTGCGCCGCCTCCGGCGACGCGTGTGTGCGCGCCCACCTGCACCGCTCTTCGTCGTCATCGCATCGTCGCTTCGCTCCTCGCTCTTCCTCCTGCATCGCGGCGCGGCGCATACACTGCTGGTTCTGACTGCTGCCACCCGGTTTTTCGGCGCGTGTACGGTCCTGGACCGCCGCAAATTCGCAGTCGCCCGAGTTGTCCGGTATCTGTGGATGCGATGGGACCGTTGTCGAGCCGCCACCGACGGGCCGGGATCCGTGTGGCGATCGGTGTGACCGCAGTCATATCGCTGGTTCTCGCCCTCGACCTCGTCGTCACCTCCGGTCACACGGCGCGCGGCGCGACGATCGCCGAGCGTGACGTCGGGAATCTCTCGCAGCCGCAGTTGGCGAGCGAACTCGCGGAACTGTCGGAGCTGTCACGGCAACCGGTCACCCTCCGCACCTCCTCCGGCGAAGCGTCCGTCGCGCCGGACTCGCTCGGCCTGACCTTCGACGCCGACGCCACCGCCGCTGCGCTCTCGGTCCAACCCCGTAATCCCTTCGCCCGTCTTGCGGCGCTGTTCGGACTCTCCCGCGACGTCGACCCGGTGGTGGGCCTCGATCCCGCCCTCTTCGACGCGGCCCTCGACGATCAGAAGGGCAGCCTCGAACGGGCCGCCGTCGACGGTGGCGTGCACTACGACGGCACCCAACCCATCGCGGACATGCCCGCCGCCGGGCTACGCGTCGACCGGGACGCCGCGCGTCCGGTGCTCACCCGGGAATGGCTCGAGGGTGGGATCGTCGAGTTGCCGATGGAACCCTTTGCCCCGACCGTCGCCGCCGACGTCGTCACTGCAACCGTCGCAGGCCCCGCGCGCACTGCCGTCGCCGACGACCTCGTCGTCGAAGGTCGCGACGGAATCAACGTGCGACTCACGCCCGCGCAGATCGCAAGTGCGCTCACGTTCCGGCCCGATGGCCGCGGTGGCCTCGTCCCGCACCTCGACCGGGAACGAGGTCGCGCGATCCTGGCCGGCCTGTCCCGTTCCGAGAGCCGGCCGGTGAATGCCAGGTTCTCGTTGTCGACCGGTTCGCCGGTGGTGATCGCCGCGCGCGACGGTCACGCCCTGGACTGGGAGGCGACGTTCGTTGCCATAGAGCGGATGATCACCGGCGATGGTCCGCGCACCGTCGACGCGACGTACCGGGTGCTTCCACCCGCCCTCACCACACGCGCCGCCCGCGACCTCGGCGTCACCGAGGTGATCAGCGAGTTCACCACCGGAGGATTCTCGTCGGCATCGGGGGAGAACATCCGGCTCGTCGCCCAGGAGGTCGACGGCGCGCTGATCCTCCCGGGCCGGAACTTCTCGCTCAACGGGTACACCGGTCCCCGCGGAACCGCGCAGGGCTACGTCACCTCGACGATCATCGATCACGGCCGCGCGTCCCGGGCCGTCGGCGGAGGGATCTCCCAGTTCGCGACGACCCTCTACAACGCGGCGTACTTCGCCGGCCTCGACGACGTCGACCACACCGAACACGCCTACTACATCTCCCGCTACCCCGAGGCCCGCGAGGCGACGGTCTTCGAAGGCGCCATCGACCTGGTGATCGGCAACCGTTCGCGACACGGAGTCCTCATCGAGACCAGTTGGAGCTCGTCGTCGGTGACCGTTCGCATGTGGGGAACGAAAACCGTTGACGTGCAATCGATCACGGGGAGTCGCGTCAACTACACCTCGCCCGAGGTCCGCACCATCACCGGCGACGACAACTGTATCGCCAGCAGCGGTAGCCGCGGTTTCACCGCGTCGAACACCCGCGTCATCACCGACGCCGCCACCGGCACCGAGATCCGCCGGCACACCAGGACCGTGCGTTACGACCCGGAACCGATCGTGCGGTGTGTCAGCTGAGTGGACTGGGCGCGCCACCCACCACTGACAGCGCTCGGTTGAACGCTGACAGCGCTCAATCCCTCACTGACGGCGCTTTCCAACATGTGC
This sequence comes from Gordonia oleivorans, assembly GCF_040044975.1. NCBI lineage: Bacteria > Bacillati > Actinomycetota > Actinomycetes > Mycobacteriales > Gordoniaceae > Gordonia > Gordonia oleivorans. The sequence goes on along the minus strand of NZ_JBDZDI010000014.1, from coordinate 117,036 downwards.
GCGAGCGCTGTCAACGTCGAGGTGAGCGCTGTCAACGTCGAGGCGGGCGCTGTCAGTGAGGTGGCGGGCGCTGTCAGCGATGTGGTGGACGCCGTCGACGTCCGGTCGGATGAACATGTGGTCGTCGACGCGCCGCAGCACGAGACCCGACCGTACGATCAGCATCGATGAAACGCCCCAGACAAGTCCCGGCCACACGTGTTCCGCGTGTCTCGGTTCCACGCCTTGCGGTCGCCCTCGTCGTGCCGGTGACCGTGATCCTCGCCGGCTGCTCCGTCACCGGTGACGCGATTCGCGATGAGGGGCCGGTGTCGACGGCGTTCGCACCGGTCAGTGCCGCCGCTCAGACGCCGGGAGCGCAGGGGACGCCCGTCGATCCGGGACAGTTCGGCCGCACCGGCAATCTGTTTCTGCTTCGCGCGGGTGGGGTGGCGACGTGCGGAATCGGCCTCAACGTCGCCACGGCGCAACTGGGCAACCTCACCTGCCACATGCCGCCCGGCGCGATTCCCGGGGTCAATCCGTCCACGGTCGACATCGATGACACCGGGGTGCACGCCGCGGCATGGCCGATGTGGTCCGGCGCGATCGCCGAACTCCTGCCGGGGCAGTCGGTGACCGTCGGCGTGGCCACCTGCACCGCGACGGCCGGGCCGCGATTGCGGTGCCAGAATCCCGGCGGCTGGGTGGACATCGGCGCGACCGGCACCACGGTGTCGACGCCACCGAGCCCACTGACCGCGCAACACGGTGGCTGACCGACCGCTCGCTCGGGCCCGGTGTGTTACCCGTACCACACCGCGTCGTAGGCTGTCGTCGTGGATATCAACGGAGCAAGTGCAATCGTGACGGGCGGGGCGTCGGGCATCGGCGCCGCATCGGTGCGCCAGCTGGCGGCTAAGGGCGCAAAGGTGGTCGTTGCCGACCTCAATGCGGAGAAGGGTGAGGCTCTCGCCAAGGAAGTCGGCGGCGCGTTCGTCAACGTCGACGTCACCAACACCGAACAGATCGAGGCCGCGGTCAACAAGGCCACCGAACTCGGTCCGCTGCGCGTCCTGGTGAACTCGGCCGGTATCGGCTGGGCCCAGCGCACCATCGGCAAGGACGGCGAATTCGGTTCGGCGCACAACCTCGACGCCTACAAGAAGGTCATCGCCATCAATCTGATCGGCACCTTCGACTGCATCCGCCTGGCTGCCACCGCGATGAGCCGCAACGAGCCGCTGGACAGCGGCGAGCGTGGCGCCATCGTCAACATGGCCAGCGTCGCCGCATTCGACGGTCAGATCGGTCAGGCGTCGTACTCCTCCTCCAAGGGCGGCGTCGTCGGCATGACCCTGCCGGTGGCCCGTGACCTGTCGGCGGCGGGCATCCGCGTCAACACCGTCGCACCCGGACTGATCGACACCCCGATCTACGGCGAGGGCGAGGCCTCCGAGGCATTCAAGGCCAAGCTCGGTGAGTCGGTGCTGTTCCCCAAGCGTCTCGGCGTGCCCGACGAACTCGCGTCGATGGTCGTCGAACTGGTCACCAACTCCTACATGAACGCCGAGGTCGTCCGCGTCGACGGCGGCATCCGGATGCCACCGAAGTAGTTCGGCCGCAACACCTCTCACACGCCACGGCGGCCCTCGGCAATCATCTGTCGGGAGGGCCGCCGTGCGCGTCCGGGCTACCCGACGGGCAGTGTCGTGATGGTGTGCGAGGCGACCAGGCTCTGGTAGTAGCTGCCTCCGGGGTAGTAGGCGGGTGTGCGGGTGCCGGTGATCAGGTCGTCGGCCCACTGCGCGGACAACCTGCGGATGACCCGTCCGTTACGAGGACGCGGAACCGCGAGCTCGGAGAGCTCCCCGATCAGGTCGGTCGAGTCGGACTCGACGTCGATGTGCACACCGGTGACGAGTCGGACGCCGAGGAAGTCCTGCCGGGTGGTCTGCGACAGCCAGGTGACGCCCAGCCCGCCGGTATTCGACACCGACGGCTGGGATGCGATAACACGAATGGGCAGTTCTGCTGCGCCCAGTTCCTTGGCGGAGGTGTAGAAGTTGTTGCCCAGGAACGAGTTCACCGGATCGAACAGCACCAGCCCGGCCAGTCGCCTGTACGCCTCCGGGTCGGCGGTGCGCAGTTGGTTGGCCGCGGTCAGCACGAACTCGCCGCCGGCGGAGTGACCGGAGAAGACGAGCTGTGCCGGCATCGTCAGATCGGGGCGGTGGGCCTGTGCGGAGGCGCGGGCGAAACTCCGCCCGACGGCACTGTCGGGTTCGACTGCATGCCCGAACTCCAACGCCATCTGTCGGATGAAGGCCGTGTTGTCGCTGGCGTTGAAGGCGATTCCGCAGCCGTTGACACTGACGGAGTCCAGGGTGGGTGCGGCCACCAGCAGTCCGGACGCCGCGTAGTTGCGGGCCTCGACGTCGAGATTGGCTGCGGTGCGGGAGAATCCGTGTTGTAGCCAGACCAACCCGGTGGGCTGACCGGCCGGCAGATACCAGGTGACGGGGACCTGTTTGGGTGCGCCCGCACAGGTGGTGTCGATGGTGGTCGTGACCCGTGTGACCGACGCCGGCGCAGGCGCGGTACCGACGTTCGGCGCGGCCGTCGCCGGTCCGGCAGCCACGGTGCATGCCAAACCCACGGTGCACGCAAAACCGAGAAGCCACAGGATGTGCGCACGGACTCTTCTCCGGGCGATGCGAGCGCTGGGCCGAAGTCCGGTGACGGCAGTCCGATGGCAGAACAAGAGTCCCCCGAGTGTCTTCACGTCGTCCTATCGTATGTGGCGTCGCAGACGCTACGGCAGCGTGGCCGGCTTCGGTCGCGATCCGTTGAAGATCCAGTGGTGCAAGAGGTTACGCCGCCGGACTGCATGCCGCCGGATTCGCTTCGGGAAACTGGATCTTTGCGAAAGAGTGTGAACGGGCAGCGGCTCATCGTCGGTGGACAACGCTCGAGCGGGCTGTCACTATTTCTGGGGACAAGCGCAGGTTGGGGGAGGGTGAGTTGTTCGCTCTTGCGATGGGAATTGTTGTCGTCTTTGCGGCAGTTGTCCTGGTGGTGATCGTGGCGGGCTGGGCCGTACGCGTCGTCATGGGGCGAGATCAGTGGCACGGCAGGAAGTCTGGTGCCGACGCGGCCGAACTGGCGGCCCGGTCCCGGACGAGACCATCGGAGTCGGTGGTCGGTGGGCCGGACCGCGTTCGGGTCAGGCGTTCAGGATCACCTTGAGCGCCTTGGTTTCTGCCGCGCGTCCGAACACGTCGTAGGCGTCGACGATCTCGTCGAGCGCGAAACGATGACTGATGAACGGATCGGGATCGATGCGGCGTTGCGCCACCAGTTTCAGAAGTGTGTCAAGGGTATTGGTGTTGACCAGCCCCATCGTCATGACGATGTTGGAGATCCACAGATCCTGCAGAGCCAGTTCGACCGGTGTGCCGTGCACGCCGACGTTGGCGACATGGCCGGCGGGGCGGACGATGTCCAGGCACATCTGGAACGTGGCGGGAATGCCGACCGCCTCGATCGCGACGTCCACGCCGAGTCCGTCGGTCATGGCCATCACCTGATCGCGCCAGTCCGAGGCCGAGGAGACGACGCCGTCGGTGGCTCCGAACTTGCGGGCCTGCTCGACGCGGTTGGCGTCGAGGTCGATCGCGATGACGCGGCTCGGTCCGTAGAGGCCCGCTGTGGCGATGGCCGCCAATCCGACCGGGCCGGTACCGATCACGGCCACCACGTCGCCGGGTTTCACCGCGCCGTGCCGGACGCCGATCTCGTGCCCGGTGGGCAGGATGTCCGACAGCAGGGTGCCCTGTTCGGGGCTGACCGTCGACGGCAGTTTGTACACCGAGGTCTCGGCGTAGGGGACGCGCACGAATTCGGCCTGGGTGCCGTCGATGAGATGGCCGAAGATCCAGCCGATTCCGGAACTTCCCTCCCCGCCAAGGCAATGCGAGAACACTCCCTGCTTGCAGTAGGCGCACTTTCCACACGCCGAGATGCACGACAGGATCACCTGATCCCCGACGGCCAGCGTCGTGACGGCCTCGCCGACCTCGGTGATGGTGCCGACACCTTCATGGCCGAGGATCCGGCCCGGGGTGACGGCGGGGACATCGCCCTTGAGGATGTGCAGATCGGTTCCACAGATCGTCGTCGTGTTCATCTTGACGATGATGTCGGTGGGTTCGCTGAGCTTGGGCTCGGGAACGTCCTCCCACGCCTTCTGACCGGGACCGTGGAATACCAGTGCCTTCATCGTTCACCTCGTTGTGATCGGTCCCCCCGGGCCCACGCTACGGGTGGCGGCGCGCATGGGGAAGGCGCGTCGCGTCTCAATCTGAGATCTGGTCGCGTCGTGCCGCACGGTCGGCGAGGTGCCGGATGAGGCCGCGACGGCCCGACCACATCATGAATCGGTGGTTGGCGTGCAGGATGGGCCGGATCATCCAGAGTGGCACCACGGCAACATGTTTGGTGAAGTCCACCTGCTGGCGGAAGTCGACGACGCTGTGCGTCAGTGGATCGTCGACGCTGACGGCCCATTGACTCCAGCCGACGAGGTCACCGGCCAGGCGTGCGCGCAGGACGCCGGAGCCGGCGTCGATGCGTTCCTGGGTCAGGCGAACATGCAGGGAGACCGGCAGCAGTGAGCGGAAGCGTGCACGTCCGCTGACGTCGTCGATCCGCACCGCGTCGTGGATCTGTGGCCACCAGGTCTGGTAGCCGTCGGCATCGGCGAGGACGGCGAACACGTCGTCGCGGCGGAACGGAATCCGCCATCGGCTGTGCATCCGGAAGGTCCGCGCGCCCATGGGAGCCAGTATGCGCGCTCGCGTGCCGGCGGTGGACGGCCGATCGACGAGGACGTCGTGCAACGTCACTCTATGGCGTGACGTTCTGCGACGTTTGGTGGGGAAAGCCAGAGAGGCTGGAACCTTTCGGTTCCAGCCTCTCTGGTTGTGCGTCAGTTCTTCTTTTCGGTGTCAGAAGGCCGCTTCGTCGAGCTCCATGATGTCCGCTCGACAAGCGGGCTTCCGTGTGATTGGTGTTGGGCTCAGAAGGCCGCTTCGTCGAGCTCCATGATGTCATTGTCGACGTTCTCGACGGTGACGCGAACCGAGGTGAGCAGCGGCAGCATGTTCTTGGCGAAGAAGCTCGCCACCGCGACCTTGCCCTCGTAGAAGGCCTTGTCGTCGCCGGTCACGCCCTCATCCAGCTTGGCGATGGCGATCTCGGACTGACGCAGCAGCAGCCAGCCGATCATCAGGTCGCCGACGGCCATCAGGAAACGCACCGAGCCCAGGCCGACCTTGTAGAGGTCCTTTGGGTTCTCCTGCGCGTTCATCAGGTTGCCGGTCAGCGACGCCGCCATGCCCTGCACGTCCTCGAGGGCGGTCTTGAGCAGTGCGCGCTCGGCCTTGAGGCGACCGTTGCCGGCCTCGGAGTCGATGAACGACTGGATCTGGCCGGCGACGTGTGCCAGGGCCTGGCCCTTGTCGCGAATGATCTTGCGGAAGAAGAAGTCCTGCGCCTGGATGGCCGTGGTGCCCTCGTAGAGCGAGTCGATCTTGGAGTCACGGACGTACTGCTCGATCGGGTAGTCCTGCAGGAAGCCGGAACCACCGAAGGTCTGCAGCGACTCGTGGCCGAGGTTGGCGTAGGCACGCTCGGAGCCGACGCCCTTGACGATCGGCAGCAGCAGGTCGTTGACGCGGTGGGCCAGGTTGGCGTCGGCACCCGAAACGATCTGTGCGGCAACGGCATCCTGATGCGACGCGGTGTAGAGGTACACGGCGCGCAGACCCTCGGCGTAGGCCTTCTGGGTCATCAGCGAACGACGCACGTCCGGGTGATGGGTGATGGTCACACGCGGTGCGGCCTTGTCGGTCATCTGCACCATGTCGGCGCCCTGCACGCGCTCCTTGGCGTAGTCCAAAGCGTTCAGGTAGCCGGTCGACAGCGTCGAAATGGCCTTGGTGCCCACCATCATTCGAGCGTGCTCGATGACGTCGAACATCTGCGCAATACCCTTGTGAACCTCTCCGACGAGCCAGCCCTTGGCCGGGATGCCGTGCTGGCCGAAGGTGACCTCACAGGTGGCCGAGGCCTTGATGCCCATCTTGTGCTCGACGTTGGTGACGAAGGCGCCGTTGCGCTCGCCGAGTTCACCGGTCTCCGGGTCGAAGTGGAACTTGGGGACGAAGAACAGCGACAGTCCCTTGGTGCCGGGGCCCGCGCCCTCGGGGCGGGCGAGCACCAGGTGGAAGATGTTCTCGGTCATGTCCTGGTCGGCGGAGGTGATGAAGCGCTTCACCCCGTCGATGTGCCAGGAGCCGTCCTCCTGCTGGGTGGCCTTGGTGCGGCCGGCGCCCACGTCGGAGCCGGCGTCGGGCTCGGTGAGCACCATGGTGGCGCCCCAGCCGCGCTCGGAGCAGATGGCGGCCCACTTCTTCTGCTCGTCGGTGCCGTTGTCGTAGAAGATGTTCGCGAAACCGGAGCCGGCGGCGTACATGAACACCGGGGGATTGGCGCCGAGGATCATCTCGCCGATCGCCCAGTACAGCGAGCGGGGTGCGGGCATGCCGCCGAGTTCCTCGGCGACGCCCACCTTGTCCCAGCCGCCTTCGATGAGGGCGTTGTAGGACTTCTTGAAGCCCTCGGGGATGGTGACGCTGTGGGTGTCCGGGTCGAAGACCGGCGGGTTGCGGTCGACGTCGGCGAAGGACTCCGCGATCGGGCCCTCGGCGAGGGACTTGACCTCGCGGAGCATGTCGACGGCGGTCTCATGATCCAGGTCGCCGAACTCCCCCGACTCGAGCACCTTGTCCAGTTCGAAAACCTCGAAGAGGTTGAACTGGAGGTCGCGCATGTTGCTCTTGTAGTGGCCCATTTGTGGATTCCTATCTGACGCGGGCTGAACTGGTTCCCGTGCGGCGATCGTCGCTTCACTGCTTGGCTGGAGAACTCGAGGGCGATGGTGAGTCAAAGGGTGTGAGAGCAGCACCGATCGACCCTAAGTTACTGGCCGGTAACCTCAAGAATACCCTGCCGGGTTCCGGTCGACAACCCGATGATTTGTGACCGTGCTGACTCTTGCAAGCAGCTGCGTGCGGCGCCATCTGAGGTGTCCGCGATGCGGGTCTTTCGTACCCTCGATCGCATGTCCACCGCAGACCTCGTCCTCGGCTGTATGTACTTCGGCACACGTACCGACGACGCCACCTCCCGCGCCATCGTCGAACGATTCCTCGAGCGCGGCGGCACCACCCTGGACACGGCCGACTGTTACGCCTTCTGGGCCTCCGGTACAGGCGCCGGCGGGCAGAGCGAGGAGATGCTCGGACGGTGGTTCGCCGACAATCCCGGCGTGCGCGACGAGGTCGTGCTCGCCACCAAGGTGGGGCCCGAGCCGGTGCCGGGCCGTCCGGGCGAGGTCGTCGGGCTGGCCGCCGACGTGGTGACGCGGTCGGTACAGGCGAGTCTGCGCAGGCTGCGCACCGACCGGATCGACCTCTATTGGGCGCACCTCGAAGACCGCGCCACCCCGATGGCGGAGATCGTCGCCACCTTCGGCGGGCTCGTCGCCGACGGGACGGTCGGGCGGATCGGCATCTCCAATCACCCGACGTGGCGGGTGGAGCAGGCGCGGGCGCTGGCCGCGGTCGCGGGCACTGAGCCCTTCACCGCCCTGCAGCTGTCGACGTCGTATGTGCGTCCGCGTCCGGACACCGTGGTGCCGGGCAAGGATCACCGGTTCGGGTTCGTCTCCGACGAGACCGTCGACTACGTCACCGAGCATCCGGAGTTGGAGCTGTGGGCCTACAGTCCGCTGATCCAGGGCAGCTACGACCGGGCCGACCGTCCGGTCCCCGAACCGTACGATCACCCCGGAACGACCCGCCGTCTTGCCGAATTGGCGTATGTGGCAGCCGAACTCGGTGCGACGCCGGGTCAGGTGGTGCTCGCCTGGCTGCTCGGCGGCACGCCGTCGATACGCCCGATCGTCGGAGTCAGTTCGGTCGCCCAACTCGACGAGGCCCTCGACGCGGCCGAACTGACCCTCACCGACGAGCAGCGAGGCAGACTCGACGCTGCCGTGTGAGGGTGCTGGGCGTGTGAGGGGGACAGTGCTACGCGACCCGAAAGTGCTGGGCGAGACCAAAAGTGGGGGAGGAATGGTTCGTCCCCCGGGTTTGTGTTCGTCGGCGGGGAATTGCTGGGGGACGAATCTGTAGGTGGGGGAAGAGTTCTCGGGGAATCCGGTGGAACCCTGGCCGGCGGCGCTCCGTCACCGGGGTTGTGCCGGCCCGATCTGGTGGGGTTGGCGGGCGATCCGGTTTTGTCGGTGGTCGGGTATAGCGTGTGGGTCAGAGGGTTGGAGATGGTTCCGGTGGCGTGATCGCCGGGTCGGATTCGACTGTGAGGCAATGGTTATCCGGTTTTCCTGACTGCGTGGGAGGGGGCGGTGTCGGTGTTCACCTATGACGTCGATGCCGATCTCGCGCGGGTGCGGTCGATGTCGTTGACCGAGTGTGGGGAGCAGGCGCGGTTGGCGTTGATGCGGTCGCGTCGTGAGGAAGCACGTGCGGTGTTGTTGGCCGGGGAGATCGGTCGGCGCTCCTATGAGGAGGCGCTTGCCGGGTTGCCGGGTTTGCGGCAGATGGTGGTGCGGGATCGGGCGGTGAAGGCTGCCGTCGGTGATGTGTCGTTGGCGTTGGGGATCACGCGGTCCAGGGCGCGGCAGTGGATGAATCTCGAGGATCTGTTGCTGGATTTTCCGAAGATCCGGGCGGCGTTCTTGGAGGGGCAGTATTCGACGCATCGGGTGAGGATTCTGGTGCAGGCCGCTGAGCGTGCGGCGATGAACGCCAAACCCGAGCCGAGCACCGGTGGTGGGGACAGTGGTGGTGGTGAGGACGGCACCGATGGTGACGGCAGCACGGGTGATGGTGATGGTGAGCCGCAACCGGATGCCGATGATCCGCAGGGTCAGACCGACGACGCCGCCGACGGTGATGCCGGCGAGGCTGATCGTGATGGCTGCGGTGATGCCGAAGCGGGTGACGTCGATGGAGATGATGCCGATCCCGATGCCGATGAGAGTGACGCCGAGCGGCCGTCGTTTGAGGATATTGCGTTGGAGTTGGGTGCGCGGGATACCGCTGATTCGGTGTTGCGTGATGATCTGGATGATGCGTTGATCGCTGATGATGCGGATCGGGCGACGCGGGCGCGGGAGGAATTCGAGCAGGATTGGGCGGATGTGATCGTGACCAATGATGTCGATGGTCACGCCACGATTGCTGCGGTCGTGCTGGCGCAGGATGGGATTTATCTGCGGGAGCGGATGGCGAAGTTGATTGCGCGGCGGGTGTGTCGGCATGATCCGCGGTGGGTGGGGTTGTTGCGGACGGTGGCGTTCGGTGAGTTGCTCGGCGCGCCGGGGGTGCGGTTGGGGTGTCAGTGCGGGTTGGATAATTGCCCGGCTCCGGCCGCCCGTCGGCAGCGACGGCACGAGGCCAAGGCGGCTGCGGGCCGCACTGCGGGCAAGTCCACGCCGTCCGAGTCCGCGCCAACCGAGTCCACGCCGACCCCCCAGCCCGCGCCGCCGTCGGAGTCCACCCCGGCCCCGGCATCCGAGCCGGTCCAGGATTCCCCGCCGACCTCGTCTGAATCTGGCCCGTCCGAGTCCGCGTCGTCGGCGTCCGAGCCTGTCGCGTCCGAGTCCGGTTCCTCGACTGAGGTGGTGGTGTTCGGCGAGGCGTCGTTCACGGTGTCGGGTCCCGACGAGGTGCTCGCTCCGAGACATGATGATGCCGAGGAGCACCTGCCCGACGAGGACACCGCGCCCGAACCCGATGACCCGCACGCTCATCACGACCTGCAGTGGGACCCCGATGACGGTCGTAATGTCAATGGCGACCACGACATCAACGACACCGATGATACCAACGAGGCCCAGGGCGTCAGCGACGCCGCAGGTGCGTCGACGGCGGTGGTGCCGGTCGACACCTCTCCGGTGCCGGTGATGGCGGTGACCTCCCCGATCGTGCCGGCCCCGCCGGTATCGCAGGATCTGGTGCCGGTGACCCCGGCGCAGCCGCCGGCGTTTCTGCTGGTGCGTGATGCGAGTGGGCAGATCCCGGACCGGTTGCACGGGTACGGGGCGATCGATCCGGTCCAGGCCGAACATGTCGCAGCCCATGCGCGGGTGATCTGGGTGCCCGATCACGCCCGACCGGCCCTGCAGCGCTTACAGAAGGTGGTGGATCGGGCGCAGGCGCCGCCGGTGGATCCGACCGGTCATGGTGGCTACACCACACCGCCGCCGGGGGCGTTGACCTATGCCCCGCCACAGCGGATACGTGATGAGATCTTGTCCACCGACCTGTGGTGCCGGTACCCGTTCTGCGGGATGCCCGCACACCTCTGCGAACTCGATCACCTGGTCGCGTTCCTCCATGCCAACCCCGCCGAGGGTGGCTGGACCGTGGTGGAAAACCTTGCGCCCCTGTGTAAACCGGATCATCACCGCAAGCACGTCGGGCATTGGCGTGGCGTCAGGCACCTCGACCGGTCCATCACCTGGACCAACATCCACACCGGACAAATCCTCATCACTTACCCCAGGTGACGAGCAAATGCGTTGTCGTTCAACCCACCTCAGCCGGCGAGTGCGGACCGCAGGTAGGCCAGATCGTCCGGGATGCCCTCGGCGGGGGTCTCCAGGATGACCGGGGCGTCGGCGGCGGCCGCGACCGCGGCCAGCACCTCCGGATCGATGTGTCCGTCACCGAGATTCGCATGCCGATCGCGGCCGGAATCGAACTCGTCACGAGAGTTGTTGAGGTGTACCAGGTCGATACGACCGGTGATCGCCCGGACGCGTTCGACGAGGCCGACGAGATCCTCACCCCCGGCCCAGGCGTGGCAGGTGTCGAGGCAGAAACCGGCCTGGTCGAAATCGCCGACCGACTCCCACAGCCGATCGATCGCCTCGAGGGTGCGCGCCATGGCGTGATCGCCACCGGCGGTGTTCTCGATGAGGATCGGAACGCCGAAGCCGCCCTTGTCGACCTGCCGGTCGAACAGCTTGCGCCAGTTGGCGAAGCCTTCGGCGGCATCGTCGTTGTCCCGGAGATGACCACCATGGACGACGAGTCCGAACGCTCCGAGATCGGCAGCCGCGGCGGCCTGCTGTTCGACGGCCTTGCGTGACGGCATCCGCAGCCGGTTGTTCAGGCTGGCCACATTGATCTGATAACTCGAATGCACGACGACGTCGATCGGTGACTCGCGGATGGCCGCCGCATCATCGCGGGGGACCGGCTTGTTCCACTTCTGCGGATCGGTGACGAACATCTGGAAGACGTCGATCCCGAGATCGGTCGCGGTGGCCAAGGGGTCGTCGTCCTCGCGCAGATGGGCTCCGATACGCATGGCTCTCACCCTAGGGTATGTCTCCCATTGCCCTTTGCGGGTCGTGGCGGCTCGATTGCCCCCTGGCTGCGTTGTCGTCGGTCGCAATAGCTCCGCTATTGCTTCCGGTCAGTCGTTCGGTTCGGTCTCGATGGTGATGGGAACGCCCGACGCGATCAGCAGGCGGCACGGTGCCTCGGAGTCGTGGTAGAGGTTCAGCCACTGATGGCCGCCGCCCTTGGTGTACACGGATTCCAGCGCGCGGTCGAGTCGCGCCTCGGCCTCCCTGGTGATGATGTACCGCTGATCGCCGTATCGCAGGAATCTGTTCGGCATCGTCGACCTCCCTACCGGACCCGGGCCCGCTGATTGTGACCTCTACCACTCTCGAGTCTAGGAGGTTTGGGTGTCGAACGGAGAACAACGTGTGTCCGAACGCGTCGAGAACACCAGATGTTCATTAGGCTGACGTTGGGTGACGAGCGGGAAACGGAATTGGTGAGGGGCTGGGGCTTGAGTATCGACGAGACGACGGGTCAGGCCTCGCGGTTCCCCAGAGCGCGATCGGCGACCGAGGATTCGGTATCCGACGACACCAGATCCCATGACGTCAGACCCGATAACCCCGTCCCCGGCGACTCACTGCCCGACAACCTCGTGACCGACGATTCCGCTGCCGACCCCGTCGACCTCGAACCGGTCCTCGACGACCTCGCCGCGGCCGCCGAGATGGAGGCCGAACCCGAGAAGCGCCGCGACCTCACCGTCGTACGCAGGGTCGCACTGATCGCGTGGGGCCTGTTCATGGTCTGGCAGGTCGTCCAGTACGGCCTGGCCTTCGACCGCACCCGGTTGATCATCCTGCTGTGCCTCGGTCTCATCGCGGCCAGCATCGGACGCCGACGAACGATCACGGTCTTCCTCGACTGGGCGCCGTTCGCGCTGATCCTGCTGCTCTACGACTGGACCCGCAACGTCGCCCAGATCATTCAGGTGCCCGTCGAATGGCATCTCGCGCCGGATGTGGACAAGGCGATGTTCGGGGCCGTTCCGACGGTGTGGCTGCAGGAGCATCTGAAACAGCCGTCGGCGCCGTGGTGGGAGGTCATCACCAGCGTCGTCTACATGTCGTACTTCATCGTTCCGTATGCGGTGGCGGCGGTGTTGTGGCTCCGGAACCGCTCGGCGTGGCGTCGGTTCGCGATCTGCTTCGTCGCGACCACGTTCCTCGGCCTGGTCGGATACACACTGATTCCCGCCGCCCCACCCTGGGCGGCGGCCCGATGCACCGCCGCCGAGGTCGCCGACGGCCCGCGTGAAGCGATCTGCATGACCAACCCGGTGGCCACCGAACCCGGTGGCATGCTGGGGCCGATCGACCCGTCGTATGCCGGCGCCGCGCCGTATGTGGAGCGCATCTCCCCGCGTGGCTGGGAATACCTGCACATCCATGTCGCATCCGGCCTCATCGAGATCGGTCAGGGAAAGTCCAATCTCGTCGCCGCGATCCCGTCCCTGCACGCCGGGCTGACGATGCTCCTCGCGCTGTTCATGTGGCCGCGGGTCAAGGCGCTCGGCCGAACACTGTTCATGGGCTATGCCCTTGCGATGGCGTTCACGCTCGTCTACACCGCCGAACATTACGTCTTCGACATCCTGCTCGGGTGGGCGCTGGCCGGCGTGGTGGTACTCGTGTATCAACTGATCGATCGCCGCATCGTCGCGCCCCGCAACGCCCGACGATCCGCCGAATGCGACGAGGTGGCGGACTCCGACTTGGAGCCGGAGCGCGTGGGAACCGTCACCGACGCCGATGTAACCGACGCCGATGTAACCGACGCCGATGTAACCGACGCCGATGTAACCGACGCCGATGTAACCGACGCCGATGTCACCGACGCCGATGTCACCGACGCCGATGTCACCGACGCCGATGTAGCCGATGACGTGCCGGGGGCTTCTGTCTCGCGATCCGGATAGCCTCGGGAGCATGCCGATCGTGCGACGACCCCACCGGCCGTGGTGGCTGCGCGTCGTCGTGGTGATGCTGCTCGGTGTTGCGGTGGCGCTCATGCATTCGCTGATCGCCGGGGCCTCGACGGCCGGTTCGCGGGACGGATCGATGCATTCGGTGGCCTCCGCTCAGCCGGATCCGACCATGGTGACCGCCGGACGACATGAGCACACCGACCAGGCACACATGAGCGACGGCGATCACTGCATCCTCGGGCATCACTGCGTGTCCCTGCGGGGTGAGGACGTCCCACTGCCGCCGGTGATTCTGCTGGTCCTCGTCTGGGGTTTCGCGGCGCCACCGGTCCTGATGGGGATCGCGCCGGCACTCATCGGCCGGCTGGGCCGGGCTCCCCCGTGGGCTCATCACACTCATCTGACGCTCTCGGTGATCCGCTGCTGATGGACGGTGTAGGCCATCCGACATCACGTATCAATCACCAGCACAGGAGTTTTCAGATGTTTACCATCAACCGCACCCGACTGACGGGTGCTGCCCTCGCGGCCTGCGCAGCCCTGATCGTCGCGGGCTGCTCGTCGTCCGACGAGACCGCGACACATCCGAGCGGGGCGCACGCCGGCCACATGAGCGGCGCCATGGACTCGGTGACGTCGTCGCCGGGTGCCTCGGCGCACAACCGGACCGACATCATGTTCAACCAGATGATGATCCCGCACCATGAGCAGGCCATCGAGATGGCCGAGTTGGTGCCGAGTCGCACCGACAATCCTGCGATCCTCGCTCTGGCAACGCAGATCAAGAATGCCCAGCAACCCGAGATCGACCAGATGACGGCCCGCTTGACATCCTGGGGGATCGCGGTCGACGACGATGCCGATGACCACATGGGCGGTATGCACCACGGGTCCATGACAGGTTCGAGTTCGACCATGGGCGGCATGATGAGCGATGCCCAGATGGATGCCCTCGAGAACGCCCGCGGGCAGGCCTTCGACACCCTGTGGCTGCAAGGGATGATCACCCATCATCAGGGGGCCATCACGATGGCCGACCAGGAACTCGCCGGCGGGGTCAACCCCGAATCGCGCACGCTGGCAACGCAGATCAAGACCTCGCAGCAGGCCGAGATCGACCAGATGAACGCACTCCTGGGTCGCTGACGCGGCGCCTCCGGTTCCGCCTGCCACTCGGTGGGCGGAACCGCAGGCCCGGCGACATCAGTTGCGTCGCAACGGTAATCGCATCAGATACACCTGGTATCCGTACGACACCGAGTAGGTGAAGTACAGGGTCCAACCCGACGTCGACCACGGATGGATGAAGGGCGCGTACCCGGAGTACGGGTCATTGCGCGAGACGACGAGTTCGCCGGCCGACCACGGTCCCTGCGGGCTGTCGGCGGTGCGCAGCATGACACCCGGATCGGTCTGGACGAGCGCGACATACTTACCCAGGTACGAATTCCACGCCACCGACATCTCACCCGATTTCGGCGGCATGATCGGCGTCGAGGCCCCGGGATTGCGGGGCACCCAGCGGCCACGCGAAAAGTACTCGTAGGCACCGAGATTCTCGATCTGCGACGCCGGGACCCGAGCCAGATAGACTGCGCCCCAACGGCTGTCGGGGGTGCCGTACTGGTAGACGGTGTCACCGACCTTGAGGTACGCCGACATCTGGAACTTGACGTTGCCGCCGCTGTTCGGTCGGTAGGTGTCGGTCCGGTGCCAACTGCGCCCGTTGTCGGTGGACACCGCCAGGCCGGAGAAGTTGGTCACCCAGTGACTGTCGGCGACCCAGCGTTTCACCGACATGTAGTTCAGATACTGCCGGTTGCCCACGGCCACACCGGCGGTCGGGATCAGGGTGATCTCGCGGCGCAGGTTGGGTTTGAGCAGTCTGCTCGCATAGCCGGGCGGCCCGGTGTGCCCGGTGAACGTCATGCCGTCGGCGAGATTGCGATCGGTGCTGCGCAACAGCACATTCGACCGCCAATGGAACAGCGACCCGTGCAGCAGTGACCACCCGTTGAACGATTGCGTGTCACCGAAGGCGGTGAGGATCTCACCGCGACCGTTGTCCCACATGATGCCGAGGTCGGTACCGATGATCTGATATCGACCGACCGTGTCGTTGATGGCCCCGGGCCCGGTCAGCCGGGCGACCATCGATGCATTTCCGGCCGCGTAGTCGGCGGCACCGGCGGGTGATCCGACGGCCAGTCCCGTCGTCAGGGCAGCCGCGGTGACCACGATCGTCATGGCGGTCCGAATACGGGACAGTCGAGACCGGGACATGTCCGGCACCTTAGCAAAAGCTGTGAGCAGGCGTCGGGGGGCCGCGACACGGACCCGCGCGGTCCCTGCGTGATCACCCCGCCGCGTGATCACCCCTGCGTTCTCACTCGGTGACGAAACGCTCGTGCAGATCGTGACTGGTGAAGTCGATCTCGGCGGCGGAATTGTTCACCGCGGTCACCATGCCGGTACCCCACATGCCCTTCGCGTCGTAGAGCCCAGCGGTCGAAGCGGAGATGCCGTCGTGTTCGGTATGTGAATCGGCCTCCACACCGATCCACTGCCCCTCGGGCAGACGTGACAACGCCACCGTGAGATCGCAGTTGATGAAACCGATACCCGTCGAACCCCAATTGGCCATCAGGCTGGTCGATTCCGCGGCCGTCACGGCGCGCGCGAACGGTGTGATCGGCTCACCGAGGACGGCGGGAGCAGCGCGCGCCCAGCGACGTTTCCGTGCCCCGTTCTGGTGTCGGGCCATCTCGGTATCCCACCGGCCGACGGTGCCATCGGTGTCGTCGTGCGCCCACATGATGGTGAAGGAGTCGGGCTCGTCGGAATCCAACGGCGCCGTGGGGACACCATCGTCGTCCGGCGGTGTGAACGTGATCGTCTCCGGTCGCCGTTCCCACCGATCGCCGGGTGGATTGTGCGACACCCGCAGGAACACCGTCGTCGACCGCGCGACGACGACCCCGTCGCCATCGGCCGTCGCCGACTCGTCGGGAAACTGCACGACGTCGAGTTCGGCGACGCGGATACGCCCACCCGATCGGATCAGCCGACCACGGGTCGCCGTGGGGGCCTCCCGCGCGGCCTTGAACAGGTCGATGGTGAATCGGGCCGGACGAAACCCCGGTTCGGCGAACAACGCCTCGGTGCGGTGCGCGGCGAGGGCACACACCGCCGGCCCGTTCAGGGTTCCCGGCGCCCACAGACTGCGGGCGAACGGGGTCGGCATCAGCCGGTCGTCGGACTCGGTGCGGAAGAAGGCGATCGGCGTCACGTGTTCTTGTCTACCGCCACCCGTTTCGGGTGATTCTCCCGGGGTCCTTGGACTCAACCTGGCTGCTTTGAGTGCCCTCCGCATGTCACGCGGGATACGCTTCGGCCATGACATTCGGTGTGTACACCAGACAGATCCCCGACGAGCTCATCGGTGCGGTGAGATCCGCGATCATCGCGACGTCGATTCTCGGCATTGTGCTGGGCGTCATCGCGGTCGTCTGGCCGAGCGCGACCACCATCGTGCTGGCCGTCCTGTTCGGCATCTCGCTGATCATCACCGGCATCTTCCGGATCTATCAGGCCTTCGCCGCCACGTTCATCGCCCCCGGATGGCGCATCCTGCTGGGCATCCTGGGATTCGCGATCCTGGCCCTCGGCATCATCGCGCTGTTTCATCCCGGCAACGCGGTCTGGCTGCTGGCGTTGTTCATCGGTGTCGGCTGGATCTTCCAGGGCGTCGGTGACCTCTACGCCGCGGTCACCAAGTCGGGACACGCCCCCACCTGGTTCCTCGTCCTATCCGGAATCATCGGCGTGCTCGCGGGCATCGCGATGATCTCCCTCGGCGGAGTCGGCGTCGACCTCCTCGTCCTGATCGGCGGCATCTTCCTCATCGTGATCAGCATCGCCTCCCTTTTCACCCTGCCGAAGAAGGTCGACGCCACGGTCTGAACCGAAGCGTCGCCCACGACCCGAATCCCACTGGGGCCGTCACCGAGATCCTCGGTGACGGCCCGCTTCACGTGGGTGGGTGCAGTCTCAGCGGTACCAGTCTCACCGGTACCAGGGCGCAATCGGATTGCCCTGCCACCGGGTGTGGGCGGGCACCACATCGCCGCGCATGACCAGCGATGCCGGACCCACCGTCGCCGAGGCACCGAGCCCCGATGCCGGCAGTGCGACGCAATGTGGGCCCATCGTTGCGCCGGCCTCCAAGGTGACCCGGTCGATGGCCATCACCCGATCGTGGAACAGGTGGGTCTGCACCACGCAGCCCCGTTCGACGGTCGCGCCGTCGCCCAGGGTCACCAGGTCGGCCTCGGGTAGCCAGTAGGTCTCACACCAGACGCCGCGGCCGATGTGTGCGCCCAGCATCCGCAGCCACAGGTTGAGGATCGGGGTGCCGGTGGCGGCATTGGCGAACCAGGGCGCGGCGACGGTCTCGACGAAGGCGTCCGACAGCTCGTTGCGCCACACGAAGGAACTCCACAGCGGGTGCTGCGACACCACGATCCGGCCGACGACCAGCCACTTCGCCGCGGCGGCGATGCAGCACGCGGCGGCCCCGGCGACCAGCAGGATCAGCCCGCTGACCAGTCCGGCGATCAGGTAGTTGGCGTGGAAGGCGACGTACTGCAGGCCGAGCAGCATGAACAGGCCCAGACCGAACGACACCATCACCGGGATGAGCCGCAGTGTTTCGATGATCGACCGGGCGACCTTGAGTTTCATCGGCGGATCGAAGGTGCGTGAGGTGTCGGCCTCCGAGGCGGTGCGCCGCAGCCGGACCGGCGGACTGCCCAGCCAGCTCGACCCGCTCTTGGCGCGGTCGGGGGCGGCCGAGAGCACCGCGACCAGACCGTTCTTGGGGACCTTGCGGCCCGGGCCGGTCATCCCGGAGTTGCCGAGGAATGAGCGTTTGCCGATCTTCGCGTCGTCGATGTAGAGCCAGCCGCCACCGAGTTCGTAGGAGGCGACCATGGTGTCGTCGGCGAGGAAGGAGCCGTCGTCGATGGTGGTGAACTTGGGTAGCACCAGCGCCGTCGAGATCTCGGTGCCCTTGCCGACCTTGACGCCCAGAATCCGGAACCACCACGGCGTCAACAGACTCGCGTACAGCGGGAACAGGTAGGTGCGCGCGGAATCGAGGAGCCGCTCGGTCATCCACACCTGCCAGCCCACCCGCGACCGCACCGGGTGATAGCCCTTCGTCATGCCGATCGCGAGCAGCCGGACCAGGACCGCGGTGATCACCGCGAACGTGCCCAGGCTGACCAGGGTGGCGGCCGGGATCAGGATCAGGGCGCGTTCGGCGACGTCGCGCAGACGATTCGCGTGCAACGCCCACGACCCGATGACCACCAGGC
This sequence comes from Gordonia oleivorans, assembly GCF_040044975.1. Lineage (NCBI taxonomy): Bacteria > Bacillati > Actinomycetota > Actinomycetes > Mycobacteriales > Gordoniaceae > Gordonia > Gordonia oleivorans. The sequence goes on along the minus strand of NZ_JBDZDI010000014.1, from coordinate 98,245 downwards.
CGGCACCGAGGGACACCAGCGGGATGGCCGCGAGCAGGAGCGAGGACAGTCCGTAGGCCGGAACCCACGCGGTACGCCGCGGCGGCCGGTGCGCCGGCCACCGATGCTCGGCCTTACCCACCTTGACCGCCGGTGATCCGGCCCAGTGCTGTTCCTTCTTGACCCGGCCGAAGACCGCCGAACCCGGCGCGACCTCCGCGTCACGCCCGACGACTGCGCCGGGTGCGAGGGTGGAGCGCGCGCCGACCGTTGCGCCGCGCTTCACCTCGACCGCACCGATGTGCACGACGTCGCCGTCGATCCACCACCCGGACAGATCCACCTCGGGTTCGACGGAGGCGCCCTCGCCGACGGTGAGCATGCCGGTGACCGGCGGGATGGTGTGCAGGTCGACGCCCCGGCCGATGTCGGCGCCGAGCGCGCGGGCCAGGTAGATCATCCACGGCGCGCCCGACATGTTGGCGGCGCCGGCAGCCTCGAGGAGTCGTTCAGCGACCCACAGTCGCAGGTGCACACCGCCACCACGCGGATAGGTGCCGGGTTGCACGCCGGCCAGCAGGACGCGCGCCCCGAGGGCCGCGATGACCATCCGGCCCGGGGGAGTGATGAACGCCAGGAACGCGACGAGCACCACCCACCAGTTCACCTCGACCAGCCACGGCACCGTGACGTCGAGTCGGCGTGCCGCCCACGCGGCGATGTTGTTGGTCACGCCCAGCCACGTCGCCCACTGCAGACCGGTCAGGGTGGTCAGCGGCACCGACAGCAGGATCTGCGCCACGCCGGTCGACCGCGGTGTCGGGGTGACCTCGCGTTCGGTGATGACCGTTGTCGGTGCGATGGTGTCGAGCATGCGGGCGAGTGCCCCGAGGCGTGGATGATCGTAGAGATCGGCGACGGTGATCGCCGGGTAGCGTTCGCGCAGCGCGGTCACCAATTGTGCCGCCGACAGCGAACCGCCGCCCTCGGTGAAGAAGTCGGCATCCGGGCTGGTGATCCGCGCGCCCAGAACATCGGTCCAGCGCCCGGCCAGCCACGCCTCGGTCGGCGAGAGATCGTCGGCGTTGTCGTCATCGGCGTCCGCGGTCGCGCCGGGCAGTGGCCAGGGCAGGGCGTTGCGGTCGACCTTTCCCGATGTGCGCGTGGGCAATTCGTCGACGAGCGCCAGACGCGGCACCATCGGCGCCGGGAGGCGTTCGGTGAGTAGGGTGTGGGCGGCTTCGACGTCGAAGTCGGGATCGGCGGAGACGAGATACCCCACCAGCAGACTGTTGCCGGCCGCGGTGGTGCGGACCGCCGCGGCGGCGCCGCTCACACCGGGCAGATGCTGCAGGGCGTTGTCGATCTCGCCGAGTTCGATGCGTCGGCCGCCCACCTTGACCTGATCGTCGGCGCGGCCCTGGAATACCAGGCCCTCGGCATCCAGACGCACGAGATCGCCACTGCGATAGGCACGTTCCCATCCCAGGCTCGGCATCGGCGCGTACTTCTCGGCGTCCTTGGCCGGGTCCAGATAATGCGCGAGTCCGACGCCGCCGATGATCAACTCGCCGATCTCCCCCTCAGCGACCGGGTTGCCGTCGGCGCCCACCACCGCGAGATCCCAACCGGCCAAGGGTAATCCGATACGGACCGGCCCCGGGCCGCCCAGTGGTGCGGCACACGCCACCACGGTGGCCTCGGTGGGGCCGTAGGTGTTCCACACCTCGCGGCCCGAAACGGCAAGGCGCTCGGCCAGTTCCGGCGGGCAGGCCTCGCCGCCGAAGATCAGCAGCCGGACCGCCTCGAGGGCTTCGGGCGGCCACAGCGACGCCAGGGTCGGCACGGTGGAGACGATGGTGATGTCACGTTGCACCAGCCACGGCCCGAGATCCATGCCGCTGCGCACCAGGGATCGTGGTGCGGGCACCAGGCAGGCGCCGTTGCGCCAGGCCAGCCACATCTCCTCGCACGACGCGTCGAAGGCCACCGACAGCCCCGCCAGGACACGATCGCCGGGGCCGATCGGCTCGTCGGTCAGGAACAGTCGCGCCTCGGCGTCGACGAAGGCGGCGGCGTTGCGATGGGTCACCGCAACACCTTTGGGAGTTCCGGTGGAACCGGAGGTGAAGATGATCCAGGCGTCGTCGGTGACGGTGGGACGCGCGTCGGCGATGGCCTGCGCGAGCCCGTCGGAATCCGGGTGGGTGGCATGCACCCCGAAGGCGTCGACGAGGGCGTCGATACCCGCCTCACCGAAGACGAGTTCGGCGCGCTCCTCGGGATCGTCGGCGTCGACCGGCACGTAGGCGGCGCCGGCATAGATCGTCGACAGGATCGCGGTGTAGAGATCACGCGACCCCGACGGCATCCGGATGCCGACGCGACCGCCGCGTCGCACCCCGGCCGCGGCGAGCCGGTCGGCACCGCGACGGATCACCGCGAGCAGTTGCGAGTAGCTGACGATGACGTCGCCGTCGTCGATGGCGGGTGCGTCGGGATACCGTGCGGCGGTCTCGTCGAGGATGTCGCAGAGCGTGCGCGGTGCGCTCGCCTGTGACGACAACAGATATTGGCCGGGTATGTCCACTCTCACCACCGTTTTTTCGACATGGAAGCAAGAAATATATCGCGCCCGGGACACGTGTTGACCCGGACACGGGTGAACGCTGGGTGTCATTCGTCTCGGTGATGACCTCCGGTGAGTTCGGTTGCGAAACCCGCCGTAACCGCCCCGTGAGCGCCGGAGGCCGGTGTAGGTTCACTTACACACTCCCGATCAGTTCACTCGGGTGGACCGACGACGTGCCGGCACCAAGGCCGACGGCGTCATACGTCGGCCTCCCGACACCGGCCCCCTGACACCGAACCCCGGAGGAGTCCGATGCCGATCGTGCATCATCGCAAGGCGAGCCTGCTGTCGTATCCGATCTGGCTGGGCAGCCGCATCGCACTCAAACCGCTGCTGTCGCTCTGGCCGCTGGGCCGGGTCGGAATGGCCGGTCTGTTCCTGATCGACCGGACCTTCGCCGCGGGCCCCACGCCGCGCGGCGTCGTCCGCGAACAACTCGAACTCGGCGGACGTCCGGCCGAACTGATCGTTCCGACCGGGCCGTCGCGGCGCGACTCCGACGCCGCCGTTCTCTACCTGCACGGCGGGGCGTTCGTCGTCGGTGGCGTCGGCACCCACCGTTCCATCGCCGCGCGACTGTCCAAGGCCACCGAACTGCCGGTGTTCTCCCTCGTCTACCGGCAACTGCCGGACGCCGGCGTCGGCACCTCGGTGGCCGACACGATGTCGGCGTACCGCGAGTTGCTCACCGAACACGGGTTTCGACGTGTCGTGGTGGCCGGTGACTCCGCGGGTGGTTTCCTGGCGGCCAAGGTCGTCGAAGGGGCGGCCGAGCAGGACCTGCCCGCGCCGACCGCGCTGATCGGGTTCTCGCCGCTGCTCGACATCGACCTCGCCGACAATCCCGACCGCAGCAGCCGCTCCGACGCCTACATCCCGCTGTCCCAGTTGCGCACACTGGCCCCCGCGTTCCTGCGTGGTCCGCTGCCCTTCACCGGGGCGCGCCGCATCGCCGATCTCGACGCGGAGAACTTCCCGCCGACCATCATGGTCACCGCCGAGAACGAACTCCTCGAACCCGACGTCATCCATCTCATCGAGACCCTCGACGCTGCCGGAGTCGATGCCGTGGCCCATAGTTATTCGTGGCAGATTCACGCGTTCCCCGTCTTCGGTTTCCGTCACCAGGAGACACTGGAGGCGATCGAGGCCACGGCCGCGTTTGCCGGTCATGCGATTCGAGAGGCCAAGGACACTGACGACCGAGAGAACCAATGGGCCGGATGACGACGATCGGCCGGCGTCCGCCGAGGATCTGAGGCCCCCGGGTGCTCCCGACGCCCGATTCACCCTGGCCGCCGAACGTACGTTGCTGGCGTGGGTGCGTACCGCGCTCGGCTTCATCGCCGGTGGCGTGGCCATCGTCTACGTCGCCCCCGACGTCACCGATGCGATCGTGGAGACGGTTCTCGGTCTGGTGATGGTGGCGCTCGGCTGTGCGATCGTGCTGCTGGGCGCCTGGCGGTGGCGGCGTACCGACCACGCGTTGCGTCGTGGCGGGCCGATGCCGGGGTCGAGCCAGGTGATCATCGTCGTCGCTGCCATAGTGGTGGTGGCAGTGGCGACCGCGGTGGCGATCGTCGTGCAGAACTGACCCCAGTAGTACGAGGAGTGCACGTCCGGTGACCAATCATCAGTTCCAGAGCGCCGCGCAGGGCTTTTCGCGCGGCATGGTCACCGTCGGCGCGATCATCCTGATGGTCTGCGTCGGATTCCTGACCTACACCTGGTGGCGTGACGGCCGTTGGGTGTGGGTCGCCCTCGGCATCATCCTCATCCTGGTCAACATCATGATGCTGGTGATGACCTACCGGAAGGCCAAGCTCACGCCGCCGCCGGGCGATCACGGTGACGATCCCGAGGACTGAGTCCGTGCGTCGAGTGGGCGCCCTTTCCCGTCGAGTGTGTGTTCACGCACCCACGGCCGGGCAGCACTCGCGCGACGACTCCTCCCCGGCGAACTGGGTGCGGTACAGCTCGGCGTAGCGCCCGCCCTTTGCGAGCAGCGTCGCGTGGGTTCCGCGTTCGACGACGCGGCCGTCTTCGAGCACCGCGATCTGGTCGGCGGCGCGAATGGTCGAGAGTCGGTGGGCGATGACGATCGACGTCCGGCCTTGTAGCGCCTCGCCGAGCGCCGCCGACACCGCGGCCTCCGACGTCGAGTCCAGGTGGGCGGTCGCCTCGTCGAGGATCACCACCGACGGCTTCGCGAGCAACAGTCGTGCGATCGTCAGGCGTTGACGTTCACCGCCGGAGAGTCGGTAGCCGCGTTCCCCGACCACGGTGTCCAGGCCGTCGGGAAGAGTCGCGACGAGGTCATCGAGCCGGGCCCGGCGCAATGCGGCCCAGATCTCGTCGTCGGAGGCATCCGGACATGCCAGCGTCAGATTGACTCGGACGGTGTCGTGGAAGAGATGGCCGTCCTGAGTCACCAATCCGACGGTGGCGTGCACCGACGCCGACGTCAGGTCGCGGACGTCGATGCCGTTGAGCCGCACCGATCCCTCGTCGACGTCGTAGAGTCGGGTGGCCAGCGAGGCGATCGTCGACTTCCCGGCGCCGGAACTGCCGACGAGGGCGAGCATCGATCCGGCCGGGACGTCGAGGTCGATGTGATGCAGCACGGTGCTGCCGCCCCGATTGTCCAGTTGCGCAACCTCTTCCAGCGAGGCGAGGGAGATCTTGTCCGCGGACGGGTAGGCGAAGGAGACGTCGTCGAAACGGACCGTGACGCCACGGGTCTCATCGGTGTGCGGCACGGCGATGGCGCCGGGCTTGTCGGCGATGAGGGGCGCCAGATCGAGGACCTCGAAGACCCGCTCGAAACTGACCACCGCAGAGGAGATCTCGACGCGGGCGTTCGCCAGGGCGGTCAGCGGTGCATACATCCGGGTGAGCAGCAGCGCCAGCGACACCACCGCACCTGCGGACAGGTGCTCGTGCACGGCGAGCCATCCGCCGAGGCCATAGACCAGGGCGAGGGCCAAGGCGGACACCAGGGTCAGCGCCGTCATGAACACCGACTGCAGCATGGCACGGCGAACCCCGATGTCGCGCACCCGATCTGCGCGGTCGGCGAAGGCCGCGGACTCGGTCTCCGGACGCCCGAACAGTTTGACCAGCGTGGCGCCGGGGGCGGAGAACCGTTCGGTCATCTGCGTCGACATGCGGGCGTTGTGCTCCGCGGCCTCCCGCGACAGTGCCGACATCCGCCGCCCGAGCCGTCGGGCGGGAATCACGAAGACCGGCAACAGGATCAGTGCCATCAGGGTGATCGGCCAGCTGATCGCGAACATGACGCCCAGCGTCAGCGCCAGGGTGACCGTGTTGGAGACGACCCCGGACAGGGTGTCACTGAAGGCGCGTTGCGCGCCGATGACGTCGTTGTTGAGGCGGCTGACCAGGGCGCCGGTGCGGGTGCGGGTGAAGAAGGCGACCGGCATCCTCTGCACGTGGTCAAAGACCGCGCGACGCAGATCGAGGATGAGTCCCTCGCCGATGGTCGCCGACAGCCAGCGGGTGATGACGGCGGCGCCCGCTTCGGCCACCGCGATCACCGCGATGAGCACCGCGACGCCGACGATGGCCGCGCCGGCCCCGGGGTCTCCGGCGGTGATCAGGTTGACGACATGCCCGGCCAGCAAGGGTGTGACGACGGTGAGCACGGCGGTGAACACCGACAACACGAGGAAGGCAATGATGCGGCGCAGGTGCGGGCGCGCGAAGCCGCCCACCCGGCGCAGCGTGGTGCGGCGGTCGGCGCCGCCGGCCGACCCGGTGGGTGCGGTGCCGGATCGATACATGATGTCCCAGGCGACGGACTCCATACTCATGACGACGAGGATAGAACCTCAAGTGAGCTTGAGGTCTAGTTGTCGAGTTGGGCGTCAATGGGGCCGCGTCTGTGCAGCGGATCACGTGATGAGTACGTTGGATATCGATCAGACGACAGCGATCGGAGCGACACCGGAACTCGAGACCGGGCGGGCGTTCCGCGAAGTGAGGCGGCGGCATGGCACAGCAGTTGAAGCTCGGATTTAAGGCGTCGGCCGAGCAGTTCGATCCCCGCGAGTTGGTGGAGATCGCGGTCGCGGCCGAGGAACACGGGATGGATTCGGTCGCGGTGAGCGATCACTTCCAGCCCTGGCGGCACAATGGCGGGCACGCCCCGTTCTCGCTGGCATGGATGGCCGCGGTGGGCGAACGTACCAAGCGGGTGCAGATCGGCACGTCGGTGATGACGCCGACCTTCCGCTACAACCCCGCCGTCATCGCGCAGGCCTTCGCGTCCATGGGCTGCCTGTATCCGGGACGGATCATGCTCGGCGTCGGCACCGGCGAGGCGCTCAATGAATATGCGACCGGTTTTCAGGGTGAATGGCCGGAGTTCAAGGAGCGTTTCGCCCGGCTGCGCGAGGCCATTCGGTTGATGCGCGAACTGTGGACCGGCGACGAGGTCGACTTCGACGGCGAGTACTACCACACCCAGGGTGCCTACATGTATGACGTTCCGGAACAACCGATTCCGGTGTATGTGGCCGCGGGTGGGCCGGTGGTTGCGCGGTACGCCGGACGGGCCGGCGACGGTTTCATCTGCACCTCCGGCAAGGGCGCCGAACTCTATACCGAGAAGCTGATCCCGGCGGTCAAGGAGGGCGCAGAGAAGGCCGAGCGTGACTTCGACAAGATCGACCGGATGATCGAGATCAAGATCTCCTACGATCCGGATCCGCAACTGGCACTGGAGAACACCCGATTCTGGGCGCCGCTGTCGCTGACCGCCGAGCAGAAGCACAGCGTGAATTCGTCGGTCGAGATGGAACGTCTGGCCGACGAACTGCCGATCGAGCAGGTGGCCAAACGATGGATCGTCGCCTCCGACCCGGATGAGGCCGTCGAGAAGGTCAAGTTCTACACCGACGCCGGCCTCAATCACCTCGTCTTCCACGCGCCGGGACATGATCAGCGTCGTTTCCTCGACAACTTCGAGTCCGACCTGGCCCCGCGCCTGCGGAAACTGACTGTCGCGGAGTGATTCTCTGACGCCACGTGCGGTGAATCTCCCGGCCCTCGCCGCGGCCACCACCGTCGCGCTGTGGTCCCTGTCGTTCATCGCGATCCGTTCGGCCGGACAGGCATTCTCGCCGGGGGTGCTCGCCTTCGGGCGGCTCGCCATCGCGGTCGTCGCGCTGGTGGTGATCGCCGCCGTCGTGGTACGACGATCGAGTGGCGCGGCGTCGAACCCGTTCGTGCCACCGCGCGGCCGATCCCTGGCACTGGTGATCGCCTACGGCGCAGCGTGGTTCGGGGCCTACAGCGTGGTGCTGAACTGGGCCGAACAGCACATCGACGCCGGAACCGCGGCACTGCTGGTGAATCTCGCACCCATCCTGGTCGCCGTGTTCGCCGGATTCTTTCTGGGCGAAGGCTTCTCGACGCGGCTGGTGGTCGGCATCGCCATCGCCTTCGGCGGCGTCGTCCTCATCACGGTGGGTGGCGGTGAGCGGCACGCGGACTGGCTCGGCGTCGGACTGGGACTGCTCGCCGCCGTGCTCTACGCGGCCGGCGTGCTGGTGCAGAAGGTGGCGCTGGGCACCGTCGACGCGTTGACCGCGACATTCTGGGGTGCGATCGCGGGCCTCGTCGTCACCCTGCCCTTTGTTCCCGCCGCGATCGGCGAGGTGGCCTCGGCCGCGGCCGCCGACATCGGCTGGATGGTGTTCCTCGGCATCGGCCCGACCGCCATCGCCTTCAGCACGTGGGCCTATGCACTGGCCCGCACGTCGGCGGGGGCGATGGCGGCCACCACACTGGTGGTGCCGGCCCTGGTCATCGTGTTGTCCTGGCTGCTGCTCGCCGAAGTGCCGACACCCCTACGGATCGTCGGCGGTGTGCTGTGCCTGGTGGGCGTCGCCCTGACGCGCGGGCTGCTGCGGGTGCCGCTGCGGTGGCGCCGGGTAGGCGAGGAGCAGCCGGTCGATGGTGGTCAGGCCGTGAGTGACCCTCGTGGCAAGTGAGGGAACTGTGGGCTAGACTTGTGGTAATCGTTTCGGCCCGCCTCGCTTTGTCGAGGGCGGGCCGGACTTCTATTAACCTTCCCGCATGGTGACGAAGCAATGGCTGTCGATCAATGCGCAACTTGCTCGTCTGGAACAGCGAGGGATGGTCATCGGCGATCGGGAACACGCCGCTCGCTGGCTGGCGCAGGTCGGCTACTATCGCCTCAGTGGCTACTGGTACCCCTATCGACGGAGGGACGTCTCTGGGGACCTCAGCGATCACTTCGAACGAGGTACCACTTTCGCCGATGTCGCCGCGTTGTATGAGTTCGATCGTCACCTCAAGAACCACATGCTGAGCGCGGTTGAGCGTATCGAGGTTGCCATGCGTTCGCAGGTCGGTCACGCGCTCGGACGACTGGGAGGCGTCGCCTACCTCGGTCACACTCCGTTCAGCGATGATTTCCTCACCAGCGGGCAGCATTTGGATTGGTTGAGCACCGTAACCAAGCGTGCCAACCGCGCCAAGAGACGCGACCCGTTCATCGGTCACCACTTCGTCAACTACAACGGGCAGATTCCGATCTGGGTGCTGACGGAGGTCCTCGACTTCGCAGACGTTTCGAAGGTTTACAAAGGCATGAAGATGAGCGACCGCGACCGTATCGCTCACGACTTGGGTATCACGGGCACGCGAACCCGTAGCAATGCGAGACCAGGCGACATTCTGGCCAACTTCCTCGAACACATCACGGTGGTGCGCAACGTCTGTGCGCATCATTCACGGCTATGGAACCGAAACCTCACGCCGGTGGGAACCGCCCGGTTGGCGGCCATGGACAGCTTTCGTGGACTGGCCAAGGGCCAGGACGGATCTGTATTCGTCTCACTGTGCATTGCGGGTCATCTCCTGCAAGTGATCTCGCCGGGAACCACTTGGGTGGACGGGGTCGCCGATCTGATCACGACGCGACTGGCATCGATTCGGATGCGCTCCGAGGGCGAGATGGGATTTCCTTCGAACTGGCAGGCTCTGCCGCTGTGGCGGTAGCCGTCGGCGAACCCGCCGATCCGCCTTACCGACCGGCGGGCGTCCCGTCGTCGATAATCAGTTGCAGGAACGCGAGATCCAGCCATGATCCGAACTTCGTGCCGACCTCGCGCAGCGTCCCCACGCGGGTGAAGCCGAGTCGCTCGTGCAGCCGGATCGACCCGGTGTTGGCGGCGTCGATCCCGGCGACGACGACGTGCACCCCGGCGTTGCGCGCCCGATCGAGCAGGGCCGCCATCAGATCGGTGCCCAGGCCCCGACCCCGTTGATCCCCACGGACATACACCGAGTGCTCGACGGTGCGGCGGAAGCCGTCGTGGGGGCGAAACGGGCCGTAGGTGGCGTAGCCGAGGACCCGCTCCGCGTCGGGATTGCCCGGGTCCGGTTCCACGGCAACGAGAACGGGGAATCCGGCGGCCCGACGGTCGGCGATCCATGCACGGCGGTTGGCGGCGTCGACGAGCTGATCGTTCCAGATCGCCGTGGTGTGTTCGACGGCGTCGTTGTAGATGACGGTGATGCCCTCGGCGTCGAGGTCGGTGGCGTCGCGGATGTCCATGGTGGGGCCTCTCGAGGTCGATCCGGTGTCAGCGCGGTCGGGAAACCTTGTGGAGCACAACAAGATAACGACACATTTCGGTGGTGGACGGATTGTGGAATCGGCACGGTGCCGGCGCGCCGAGCGACAGGCAGTCGCCGGGGTGGAGTTCGTGGGTCGCTGGTCCCTCGTCGAACCTGAGGGTGCCGGCCAGGACCCAGATCTGCTGATCGATGAAGCGATACGACTCCGCGGGGTAGGAGACCTGTGAGCCGGGTGGGAGATCGACCTCGACGAGTTCGAGATCGTGTGCGGCGGAGGGGGATACGGCTCGTCGGCGGTATCCGGTGTCGGGGTCGGTCCAGGTGGGTTGTTCGTCCCGGCGGGCCAGCCGGGCCTCGGAATTCTCGGCGCGGGCGATCAGCTCCGAGAGTGTCAGGCCCAGGGCGTTGGCGAGTTTCGCGAGCAGTGCGGCCGTCGGCTGGGCGTCGCCGCGTTCGATCTTGGTGATCATCGCGCGCGAGACGGCCGACTCGGTGGCCAGGGTGGCGACGGTCATGTCGCGTTCGAGACGGGCGTTGCGGACCGCGTCGGCGATGGCGGTGGTCAGCGCGGTCGGCGCGGTGGGTCCGTCGGGGGGCATGCGGTGAGACTACTATGATCGACACTTCTGCGCACAACAGTGACACGACTGTGACGTCGTGCGCGGCGCATCACCCCGAATGCGACCCGTTCGCTACCGTTTTCTCATGGAACGCGATCGGATGGTGGACGTCGGGGTCAGCCTGGTGTCCCGCTTCGGGGCCAAGGCACTGAGCCTGACGTCGGTGGCTCGCCACGCGGGTGTCGCACGGGCCACCGCGTATCGCATGTTCGGTGGGCGCGATGCGCTGGTCGCGGCCATCGTCGAGCGTGAGGTCGCGCAGTTGCGGGTGCTGCTGCGTGACTGGGCGGCGAGCGAACCGGATGCGGCCGGCAAGGTCCGCGCCCAGATCCGCAACGTGCTGCCCTACATCCGGGAGCACGAGGCCCTGCAATACGTGCTGCGCAAGGAACCCGAGGAGATCGTCCGGGCGATCATCAGCACCGACGCCGCCGCCGGGCCGTCGCTGGTGGAGCGGATCGTCGACGAGGCACTACAGGACCTCGAACCGGAGATCGGTGAACATCTGGTGCCCGATCCGCGAGGAGCCGCTGAATTCCTGGTGCGGGTGATCTACTCGGTCATGCTCGTCCCGCAGAGCGCTTTGTCCGATGAACAGGTGGCCGAGCTGGTGGTGCGCGCGATCGTCGCGGACGCCGCGCGGCCGGAGGGTACCGAACCGACCGGTCAGTAGGGCGCCTGGCCGGGCGGGTATCGCTAGGCTAAGACACCATGACCGCAGCCAGCGAGGACAGTGCGAACGCCCCGTCGACGAGTATCTACATCGCCTCGGCCGAGGGGGGTACCGGAAAGTCGACGATCGCGCTGGGAGTGCTCGCGTTGTTGTCGGCGACCGGTGGTCGGGTCGGCGTGTTCCGGCCGATCTCGCGGGCCGTCGCCGGGGAACGCGACTTCCTGCTGGAGATGCTCATCGAGCACGCCTCGGCCGACGTCGACTACGACGACTGCATCGGCGTCACCTACGACCAGGTGCACGCCGCACCCGAGGGGGCGATCGCCGAGATCGTCGCCCGGTTCCACGTCGTGGAATCGCGATGCGACGCCGTGGTCATCCTCGGTTCGGACTACACCGACGTGGGCAATCCGTCCGAGCTGGCCTTCAACGCCCGCGTCGCGGCCAACCTCTCGGCGCCGATCATCCTGGCGCTCAACGCATCCGGCCACACCGCCGCTGAGGTGCGCGAGCTCGCCGAACACCTGCTGGCCGAGATCGCGGCCATCCACGCCACCACCGCGGCGATCGTCGCCAATCGCTGTGATCCGCAACAGATGTCACGGATTCACGCCGAACTCGACAAGGTCCCGGTACCGGCCTGGTGCCTGCCCGAAGACCCGGTGCTGTTCGCGCCCACCATGGCCGAACTCCAGGAGGCGCTCGGTGCCTCGCTGTTCAGCGGGGATCCCGAACTGCTCGACCGGGAGGCGCTGACGGTGATGGTCGGCGGCATGACCGTCGAGCACATCCTCGAACGGCTCAGCGACGGCATGGTCGTGATCGCCCCGGCCGACCGGTCCGACGTCCTGCTCGCGTTGGTGACCGCCAATGCCGCGCAAGGCTTTCCGCGGCTGACCGGCATCATTCTCAATGGTGGGCTGCATCCTCATCCGATGATCGACGCACTCGTCAGCGGCCTGAAGTCGACGCTGCCGATCCTGGCCTGCGAACAGGGGACCTACGAAACCGCGCGCACCGCGGCCAAGACCCGCGGGCGGGTGGCGGTCGGATCGGTCCGCAAGATCGAGGCCGCACTGGAACTGATGGAACGCCACGTCGACGCCGACGAGATGATGAGCGTCCTCAAGGTGCCGACCAGTCAGGTGACCACGCCGCAGATGTTCGAGTACGGGCTGATCGCCCGCGCCCGCGCCGACAAGAAATGCATCGTGCTCCCCGAGGGCGGGGACGATCGCATCCTGCGCGCCGCCGGACGTCTGCTGCGTCGCGACGTGGTCTCGCTGATCATCCTCGGCGATCCCGACGCGGTCGGCCGGCGCGCGCAGGATCTCGGTATCGACATCACCGGCGTCGAGATCATCGATCCCGAAACCTCGCCACTCACCGACGAATTCGCGACGATCTACGCCGAACTCCGCAAACACAAGGGGATGGATTTCGAGCAGGCGCAGGAACGGATGCGCGACGTCTCGTATTTCGGCACGATGCTCGTCTACACCGGTCGCGCCGACGGCATGGTCAGCGGTGCGGCGCACACCACCGCACACACCATCCGTCCGGCCTTCGAGGTCATCAAGACCGCACCTCGCGTCTCCACCGTCTCGAGTGTGTTCTTCATGTGCCTGGCCGACAAGGTGCTGGCCTACGGCGACTGTGCCATCGTGCCCGATCCCACCGCCGAGCAGCTCGCCGACATCGCCATCTCCTCTGCGACAACGGCATCGGGCTTCGGGATCGAGCCTCGGGTGGCGATGCTGTCGTATTCGACGGGGAGTTCGGGAACCGGTGCCGACGTCGACAAGGTGCGCGTGGCCACCGAACTCGTCCGGGAGCGCGCCCCACATCTGTTGGTGGAAGGCCCGATTCAGTACGACGCGGCGGTCGAACCGTCCGTCGCCGAAACCAAGATGCCCGATTCGCCGGTCGCCGGGCGCGCCACGGTGCTTATCTTCCCGGACCTCAACACCGGCAACAACACCTACAAGGCCGTGCAGCGCAGTGCCGGCGCCATCGCCATCGGACCGGTGCTGCAAGGTATTCGACGGCCGATCAACGACCTGTCGCGTGGTGCGCTGGTCGACGACATCGTCAACACCGTCGCCATCACCGCGATCCAGGCACAGAACATGGCCGCCGAGGAGGTCACCCGATGACCGACCAGATCGCCGGGTCGGTGCTGGTTCTCAACGCCGGATCGTCGTCGCTGAAATATCAACTCGTGCATCCGAGTAGCGAGGTGGTCATCGCGGAGGGGATCGCCGAACGCATCGGTGAGGACGAGGGAACGATCACCCACGTCCAGGCCGGTGAGGAGATCACCGAGAAACTCGAACTGCTCGACCACGCCGCGGCCATCGGCCGGGTGATGGCCTTGTTCGCCGAAGGCGGTATCGACCTCGCGAACGCGGGGCTGTCGGCGGTGGGGCACCGAGTGGTGCATGGCGGGCGCACGTTCTTTGAGCCGACGCTGATCGACGACTACGTCATCAGTGAGATCGAACGCATCTCTTCGCTTGCGCCGCTGCATAACCCGGCGAATCTCACCGGTATCCAGGCGGCCCGGGACAAGCTTCCCGACGTGCCCTCGGTGGCCGTCTTCGACACGGCCTTCTTTCACGCGCTGCCCGAGGCGGCCGCCACCTACGCCATCGACCGCGGTGTCGCGAAACTGCATGCCATTCGCCGCTACGGTTTCCACGGGACCAGCCATCAGTTCGTCTCCGAGCAGGTGCCGGACCTGCTGGGCAAGGAACCGTCCGACGTCAATCAGATTGTGCTGCATCTGGGTAACGGTGCGTCCGCCTCGGCGATCCGGGGAGGCGACCCCATCGATACCAGCATGGGCATGACGCCGCTGGAGGGGCTGGTGATGGGTACCCGCAGCGGTGACATCGACCCGGGCGTCGTGCTGCATCTGCACCGCGTCGTCAAACTGAACGCCGATCAGATCAACACCCTGCTGAACAAGAACTCCGGCCTCAAGGGGCTGTGCGGAGACAACGACTTCCGTTCCGTCACAAAGCGAATCGCCGACGGCGACCCGGCCGCAAAGCTGGCCTACGACGTCTACATCCACCGGCTGCGCCGCTACATCGGCGCCTACATGATCGACCTGGGACGGGTGGACGCCATCACCTTCACCGCGGGCGTCGGCGAGAACGCGGCTTCGGTCCGGGCCGACGCCCTTGCCGGGCTGGAGAACTACGGCATCGTCGTCGACCCGGAACGCAATGTGGTGCGCAGCAGGCAACCGCGACGCATCTCCACCGACGACAGCCCGGTCGCCGTCCTGGTGGTCCCCACCAACGAGGAACTCGCCATCGCCCGGCAGTCGGCGGAAGTCGTCGAGGGGTAGCGCGTGCCGCACTGACGGCGCTTGCGGGTGCACTGACAGCGCTCGCAGGTGCACTGACAGCGCTCACCCCTACGTTGACGGCGCTCACCCACGCGTTGACAGCGCTCGCCCCTACGGTGACAGCGCTCGCCCACCCGTTGACAGCGCTCACCCAACCGTTGACGGCGCTCGCCCCTGCGTTGACAGCGCTCACCCACCCGTCGGTCGAGCCCGACGAGGCGCTAGCCGAGGAGGTGTCGAGGCCTCCGCAGGTTGCGCTGGAACGATCCCGAAGCGCTGTCAACGACGAGGTGAGCGCTGTCAACGCACACGAAAGCGCTGTCAACGTTGAGGTGAGCGTGGTCAGTGGTGTTGGGGTGGTGTGCGCGACGAGAACCTCGCAAAAACAGTCTGGACTGATCGTAAGTTGGCGGATACGATCACGGAGTGTCCGAAACGCCGACCACTCCCGTCCCGACGACGCCCGCCCCGCGCACTCAGGCGCAACGCTCGGCGGCGACGCGCGACAAGGTGCTCGACGCCACCGTCGCGTTGCTGATCGAGCGGGGCTACGGTGCCACCACCACCCAGGAGGTCAATCGGCGGGCCGGGGTGTCGCGCGGTGCGCTGCTTCATCAGTTCCCGACGCGGGAGTCACTCGTGGTGGCCGCGATCGGTTACCTCGTCGACCGGCGTAAGGCCGAGATCATCGAACGTGCCGGCGCGGCCGAACCGGACCTGGAACTGCTGCTCGACGTGTTCGACGGTCCGCTGTTCTATGCGGCGCTGGAACTCTGGGTCGCCTCGCGGACCGATCCCGCACTGCGGGAAGCACTGATCCCGGTGGAGCAGCGCATCGCCGACGAGTTGCTGACCACCGGTCTCGAACTGTTCGGGCACCGCTACTCCGCGGAACAGATCGAGGTGGCCGCCGAACTCGCTCGTGGACTGGCCATTTCGCGCCTGCTGCGCGACCCCTCCACCGACCGCGACGTCGCCGGTCGCATCTTCACCACCTTCACGGAGGCGCTCCGACGATGACTCTCACACCCACCGATCGACCCGACACGCAACCGCCCGCCACGGATGGCCCCGAGCCGAGCGGCGGCACCGAGTGCGTCGACGTCCTCATCGTCGGCACCGGATTCGGCGGACTGGCCGCGCTGCACCGACTGCGCACCGACCATCCGCATCTCACTGTGGTCACCGTCGAACGTGCCGACGGCCCCGGCGGCGTCTGGCGTGACAACAGCTATCCCGGCGCGGCCTGCGATGTGCCCACCTCCCTGTACTCACTCTCGTTCGCCGACAAGTCCGACTGGTCGCACACCTACGGCCGTGGCTGGGAGATCAAGAACTACCTGGAGGGTGTCGCGCGCGAATTCGACGACCAGATCCGTTATGGCTGTGAGGTTCTCGCGGCCCTGTGGGATGCGGAGCAGGGGCGATGGCGGGTGGACACCTCGAGTGGCACCGTACTGGCCACCTACCTGATAGCGGCGCCCGGGGCGTTGTCGGCCCCGACCATCCCGGCGGTCGACGGACTGGAAGACTTCTCCGGCAACGTCTTTCACACCGCGCAGTGGGATCACGCGCACAGCCTCGCCGGCCGTCGGGTAGCCGTGGTGGGAAGCGGTGCGTCGGCCATCCAGGTCGTGCCCGAGATCGTGGACGACGTCGACCAACTGGTGGTCTTCCAGCGCACTCCGTCGTGGGTGATCCCCCGCCTGGATCGCACCATCGGGCCGGTGGAACAGGCTGCCTACAAACGCTTTCCGAAGCTGCATCGCGCTGCCCGGCGCTTCACCTGGCTCACCCACGAATTCCACGTGATGGCGATGGCGCACCACCGCAAGCTCCTCGACATCTTCCGCGCGATCTCGCTGCGGCATCTGCATCATCAGATCGCCGATGAAGACCTGCGACGGCGCCTCACCCCGGATTTCAGCATCGGATGCAAACGAATCCTGATCTCCAACAAGTGGTATCCGGCGCTCGTCCATCCGCACACCACCGTCACCGGTGCCCTGGAGCGTTTGACCCCGACCGGTGCGGTGAGTGCCGACGGCACCGAATTCGAGGTCGACACCATCGTTTTCGCCACCGGGTTCACCCCTACCGCGCCGCCGCTGGCGTCGGTCATCACCGGCCGCGACGGACGGCGACTCGACGAGGTCTGGCACGGATCGCCGAGCGCCTACCGCGGTGTCGAGATCCCGGACTTTCCCAACCTGTTCTTGATGTACGGCCCGAACACGAACCTCGGGCACTCGTCGATCGTGCTGATGCTCGAGGCGCAGGCCTACTACATCGGCCAGGTGCTGACCTATCTCGCCGCGCACGGCGCGGGCACCGTCGAGGTGACGCAGGCCGCCCATGATCGGTATGTGGCCGACATCGATGCACGGCTGGCGTCGACGGTCTGGAACTCCGATGGTTGTGGCAGTTGGTATTTCGACTCGACCGGCCGGAACTCGGTGATGTGGCCGACCTACACCGCCACCTACCGTCGGATGATGTCGCGATTCGCGCCGGGAGATCACACGATCTCGGTGCGCGCCGCGTCGTCGGTGCGTCGGTAGAACGCGAGGCGCCCACTCGACGGGATAGGGCGCCCACTCGACGGGAAAGGGCGCCCACTCGACGGGGAAGGGCGCCCACTCGACGGGATATGGCGCCCACTCGACGAGATAGGGCGCCCACTCGACGCGACGACGTCAGAACAGACTGTCGGGACGCACGTAGTTCGCGAGGTCGACGAGCAGGAAACGATGATCGCGGTTGCTGCGCATCTGACGGGCCAGTGAGCGCAGTGCGCGTTCGGTTCCGGCGCGCAGTCCGCGTTCCGTGAACGGCACACCGAGCACGGTGGCCGGGGAGCCGGCCTCCTCGGGATGGGCCATGATCCACCCCATCGTGGTGCCGAGCACGATGAGCTGGAGACGCGCCTTGCGGGGCTCGGAATCCGGCATCGCCTCCAAACGCTGTGCCGCCTCGATGATCTGACGTTTCTCCACCAACTGCGGATCGCGTCCGTGCACCAGGGCGAGCACGGCGGTGGCCCGGGCGGTGTTGTAGTGACGGCTCGTCGGGGGCACCTCGTCGAGAGGCTCGATCGCGGCGTCGAAGTCGCCGCGGGCCACCGCGAGTCGCGCCAACCCGAAGGCGGCGGTGACGATGCTGTGGTCGGTCAGCCACAGGTCGTGATAGTGGTGTGCGGCGATCGTGTACATCTCCTCGATGCGGGCATCGGGAGCGCCGTCGGCGTCGTCGGTCGGGTGCTTCTCGTCGGTGAGCCATCGTCCGATGAGTTCGGAGGTGCCGGCGGTCGCCAACTTGGGTGCCACCTCGCCGGGCATCGCGGCCAGGACGTCGGTGAAGCGGGCGTGGGCCAACTCCGGTTCATCGTTCATCAGGGCACAGATACCCATGTACCACTGCACCCGCCACGAATCCCCGTGCTGGGCAGAGACATCTCGTAACACGGCCAGTGCGGTGTCGACGTCGTCGAGTTCGAGATGCGCTCGGGCCTCGGCGAGATCGATCTCCAACGACGGGTGAGCGCTGGTGGCCGGGCGGCCCAGCAGCGAGGCGAAACCCTCGGCCCGGGCCGCGCCGATCGAGTCGAGGGTCTGCCGCGGATCCGACAGCGCCGCCGAATTCAGCAGCCCCGCAGCGGGATCGGTCGGATTGACCAGCGGCACCGGCAACGCGTGGGCGATGTCGACCGGATCGTAGAAGGCGGCGAGATCGGGATCGAAGAAGCCGTCGACGGGAGCGAGCATCAGATCGGTCCCGAAGGTGGAGCGCTGCGGGGTGAACACCGTCGACAGCGACGGCCGCGGCACCCCGGTGTGCACGGCGACGGTCTCGCGCAACACATTCAGCAGCTGCGTGGTCATCTCCTCGGCGGAGGCGAAGCGGTCGTCGGGGTCGGCCGCGGTCGCCCGCGCCAGCAGCATGTGGAACGACGGGTTGTCGGCGAACACCGGTGTCGACTCGGCGTCGGGCAGCCCGTCGAGATAGCGACCCTTCTCCATCGGCATGTCGACGGTCAGGACCGCCAGGGTGCGTCCGATGCTGTAGATGTCGGTGACCACCTGCGGGCCCGTCTGCACGATCTCCGGCGCCTGGAATCCCGGTGTGCCGTACAGATGTCCGTACCCGTTGATCGCCGACACCGCACCGAGATCGATGAGTTTGACCTCGTCGCTGGAGATCATGATGTTCTCGGGTTTGACGTCGTTGTACACCAGACCCACCGAGTGCAGATACCCGATGGCCGGCAGCACCTCGAGGATGTAGGCCATCGCCTGCTCGATGGGCAACGTCGCCCGCGCGGAGTCGGAATCCGCACCGCCGGAAGTGATCTGCTTGAGGGTCTGACCACCGATGTACTCCATGACGATGTAGCCGAAGCGTTGATCGTCGTCGGTGACGTGCTCGACGAAGTTGTAGATCTTCACGATGCCGGGATGATTGACCGACGCGAGGAACTGCCGTTCGGCCAGCGCCACCTGCTGCGCCTCCGAGTCCGACGAATTGAGCAGACCCTTGAGCACCACGGGGCGGTCGGACACGTTGCGGTCGATGGCGAGATAGATCCAACCGAGTCCACCGTGGGCGATGGCGCCGGCGATCTCGTACTGCCCGGCGACCACGGTACCCGGTTCGAGACCGGGGACGAAGGAGTACCGGGCGCCGCAGTGCGGACATGTTCCGGTGAGTTCGCCTGCGGCCGAACCGGAGTCACGCCCCACCGGACGGCCACAGCGCCAGCAGGTGCGCTTGGCCTCGGCGATGACCGGGTAGTCGAGGACGGCGTCGGCCGGTTCGATGTCGGTGATCTTCGGGAGTTCGACCAGGCCGCTGCCGAGTCGCCGATCGTGCACCTGCGGACGGCGTTTGGGGACCAGACGCCGGGTCTGGCCGACCGACGTGAGCGCCTCCGTCGGGATCAGCGGTCCGGACCGCACCACCGGGTCGGTCGATCCGGTCATCGGGGTGGCCATGGTTCCGAGGTCGGCGGGATCGGATCGCTGGGTCCCCGGGTCGAGATCCTCCGGCGTCGCGCGCTGGGTCCCCGGATCGAGATCCTCGAGCGATGCGCGCTGGGTACCCGGATCGAGATCGTCCAGCGACGCGCGCTGGGTACCGAGGTCGAGGTCGTCGGATTCCGCGCGTTGGGTTCCGACGTCGAGGTCCTCCAGCGAGGCACGCTGCGTCGCGACGTCGACACCCGCAGGTGTCTCGTCGGTGCGCTCGTCGTGCCCGGTCATCGTCCCTCAGTCCCGATATGTCGCCTGTGGCGGGCCGTAGCTGGGGCCCAGATTGCTCAGCCACCGGTTGTAGGTGGCGTACCACTGACCGTTGGCCTTGTTCTCCGCGAGGACCCCGTTGACGAACCGCACCATGTCATCGTGCCCCTGCGGGATGCCGACTCCGTAGTATTCGGCGCCGAGGCCCGGTCCGACCACCTCCACCCACGGATCCTGTGCGGCGAGCCCGGCCAGAATGGCGTCGTCGGTGGTGACGGCGTCGACCTGGCCCTGCTGCAACATCACCAGGCAGTCGGCCCACGTCGTCGTGGTGATGATCTTGGCACGTGGTTGGTCGGCCTGCATCCGGCCGATCGACGTCGTTCCGCGCGCGGCACACACACGCTTGTCGGCGAGTCCGTCGACGTCGGTGATGCCGGAGTTCTTGGGCGCCAGAATCCGTTGCGAGGCAACATAATATGGGGCCGAAAAGCTCACCTCGCGGAGGCGGTCGCAGGTGATCGACATGGTCTTGACCACGACGTCGACGGTGCCGTCGCGCAGTGCCTCGGTGCGGTCGGCCGAGCTGAGCACCCGGTACTCGATCCGGTTGGGATCACCGAAGATGGCCGTGGAGATCTGGCGGGCGATGTCGACGTCGAATCCCTGGATGTCGCCGGAGAGCGGATCACGGAAGCTGAACGGGTTGGAGCCGATGTCGGTGCCGACGATCAGCCGACCGCGGGCGGCGATCGCGGCCATCGTGCTGTTCGGCGGCATCTCGTTGGGTTCGGGCATCTGCTCGGGTGGACGCAGACTCGCCGTCGCATTGCACGACTGCGAGTTCGGCACCGGCTCGGTCGTCGTCGCGGTCTGCACGCCGGGCGGGGTGGGTGTGACGCCCGCGGCCGACGGCGGCGGCGACTCCGGCGCGGTGAACGTCACGCAACCGCTGCACAGGGCGACGACCGCGCCGAGAAGCACGATCCACCGTCGCGCTCCGCGGAGCGGCGGGGTGAGCGGATGCCGTCCGGGGTTCATCGGTCCGGGGTTCATCGGTCCGGGATTCATCGGTCCGGGATTCATCGGTCCGGGGCTCATCGGTATTCCCGGATCCGCGGGATGATGCCGAGCACGAGGGCCGCGGCGGCGAAGATCGACAGCACCATGATCCCGGTACCGGTGTAGCCGAGGACCCGTTGCGCGGTGTTGATGTCGTCGCGGAACGAGTTGCGGGTGGTGGTGATCGCGTCGGTCAACGCCGAGTCGACCGCGGCGTAGCTGCTCGCGGTGCTCGACGGGTCGCTGCCGATCGTGAGGGTGCGGGCGGTCGCGAAGTCACCTTTCTCGATCGCCGCACGGGCCTGCTCGTCGGATTCGCGCCACTGCGCCAGCGCCGACTTCACCGACTCCACCTGCGACGACGACAACGCGCCGTCGTCGTCGGCGGTTTGCCCACCCAGATGCGTCAACGTCGTACTGATGCTGTCGGTGGCGGTCGCGAAGGTCTGGTCGAGGTCGGCCTGATCGCTGCGACGGACCAGCGAGAGGGTCTCCGCCGACCGTGCCTGCTGGGTGAGGATGCGGGCCTCGGTGAGCTGCCCGAGGGGATCGGCGCCGTCGACCTTCGCCGAATTGGTGGCCGCGACGGACGCCAACCCGGAGATGAGCAGCCACGCCAGCCCCCCGAGGATCGCGACGAGGGCGGCGAGCACCCCGATGTTGAATCGGCGTCGTGTGCGGCGCACCAGGAACCGGGAGGTCGCGATGAGGGCCAGGCTCACCACGAGCAACCCGAAGTAGACCCCGTAGGGCGGGATCGTCAGGGCCTGCTGCGGGTCGGCGATCGCGGTGGAGCGTCGATCGTAGAGTCGTTGGGCCGACGGCAGGATCTGGTCCTGCATGAGCGCCGACGCCTGACCGAGATAGGCGCTGCCCACCGGGTTGCCGAGCCGGTTGTTGATGCGGGCGGTCTCGATGAGTCCGCTGTAGACGGGGATCGTCGTGGCGAGGGTCTGCAGGTCGGCGTTGATCGCGCGGTCGGTGGCGTCGTTGTCCTCGCCGGGCGCCCCCGAGGTGCCCGCTGCCCGCATCAGCGACGCCGAGGCGGTGGCCAGTGCGTCGGAATAGCGTGCCCGCAATTCGGGGGATTCCAGACCGCCGGAGATGAACGCGGAATTGGCGGCGGCGTCGGCGATCGACAGCGAGCTGTAGAGCACCTGGGACGCCTCTGCGAGGGGTTCGTCCACGTCGATCATCGATTTCAGGGAGTCGGTGCGTTTCTCGAGCACGTTGGAGCCGTACCAGCCGGTGGCGAGGATCCCGATGGCCACGACGGCGACGATCATGATGAGTTTGCCGGGCGTGGTGCGGGCGTAGTGACGCAGCGTGACCAACGGTGACTGGGCGCGCCCCCGGCCCATCGACATCAGTTCGCGACGGTCGGTGAGGACCTGCCGGATCGGTGGGGTGGTGGGATGCGGTCGGATCGTGCGACCCGCACGAGTGAGCGCGGTACGCACTCCAGATGCGTCGCCGGTCACGTCGTCACCTCTTCTGGCCGCCGGTCCTGGGCAGCGAACTGCTCAGTGTGCTGGTCGCTCCGCCCGCATCGGCAGGGCGCACCCACCGACGCCTCGCCGCGGCGTGGCAGTGTCCGGTATCGGGCGAATCGCTCGGTATCGGATGAATCGCTCCGGGGGAGGAGTCCGTTTCAACCCTAGGACATGTCGACGGGCCGATGCCCCACCTCCCCGGGGCGTTTTCTCCACTTCGCCCGCATCGGCCCGACACGCGCGCCACCCCTGGCCGAGGTGCGCTGCCTCACATACGGTGGAGGAACGGTGGTGGTGCGGACGCACCTGCCGTGGATGGCGGTGGTGAGTTTCTCGCCGGCGATTCTCGGGTGTCGAGGAGGCATGTGTGCGCGGAGACGGGGACGGCTGGGTCATCGGTGGCGATGGCAGCCGGTATTGGGGTGTCAACGGTGCGGCGGGACTGCTGGTCCGTGCGCCCCACGAGGAGGAGGGCCGGACCCTGATCCTGCTGCAGCATCGGGCGGTCTGGTCCCATCAGGGCGGCACCTGGGGTCTGCCCGGCGGGGCGCGTGACTCCCACGAGAGCGCCATCGACACCGCGTTGCGTGAGGCGCACGAGGAGGCCGGAATCGAGGCCGACGACCTGCATGTGGTCGCCGCGTTGGTGACGCACCGGGTGGACGCGTGGACCTACACGACGGTGATCGCCGACGTCGACGCGCCGGTCCGGACCGTGGCCAACGGTGAATCCGCGGAACTGCGGTGGGTCGACGAGGCCGACGTCGACAGTCTGCCGCTGCATCCCGCCTTCGGTGAGGCGTGGCCTCAGTTGCGGGAACGTCTGGCGGCGCTCGACCCGACCTGAGCGCTGCCGGACCTCCCGGGGCCTGCGCCTACGGCTCGAGGAGTCGGTTGGCGCCGGCGATCAGGGCCTTGACGTTGGCCTCGTCGCCGGTGGCGCCGTCGCCGTAGGCCCAGCACTTCCGGTCGTCGCGCTCACACAGCAGAAACGACGCGAATCCGTCGTCGGTCGGGCGCTGATGCAGCGTGAGGATCGAGACGTGCGCACCCATCTCGTGCAGCATCGACGTCATGGCGCCGATCGGGCCGGTCGAGGTGGACGACAGCGACATGATCCGGTCGGCGTAGGCCATGGTGGCCCGGCATTCGACCATGTCCGCCGGGGCCGGTGCCACCGAGAAGGACCCGAGGCGGATGGCGCCGCTCGCGCCGTAGGATTCATTGAACTCTTGCCAGGTCATGCCCGTTGCCTCCTCGCGAATGCCGCGAGGGAGTGGACCGCCGCAGCGCGACCAGGGGAACGTGGACGGATGAGGGTCGCGCTCACCCGAGGACAAGGGTGCGGGCGAGAGGTGACGAGAATGCATCGTGGATCATCGTTTCGGTCAAAGAGTGGGTGACCGACTTCCAACGCATGACATCCAGCGCACGCCGACCCCGCAGCGGGGGGTCGGTCAAATCAGACCCCGCTGCGGCGGGTTACGAGCGCGATGTGTGTCCACGACATGATCCGACCACCATAGACCCGGCTCGTGGCGGTGGGCAAACGGTTTTCGGGAGGGGACTCAGGGCAGTCCGCGTGGGTGAGTGGCAAGGTACGCCTGCCTCGACCCGGCTTCTGCTCAGAGAAGGTCCTTTCCGAAAATCGCGCCCTGTTTCGCGTACACGTCCATGAGTCGCCGAACGTTGCTTCCGGCGAGGTCCCACACGTTCCTGCCGGGTTCACTCCACATCCCCGGAAGGCTCTCGACCAAACCCACCCCGATGAGCGCACGAATACTCACTCCGCTACTCGTGTACGCGGAATCGAATGCGTCGAGCATGCGGGATACGCCCATCGGATCGGACGTGGAGCTGCGCTCGATCCACGACGCCGTATCGGCAAGAACCATGTACACCGGCACGCCGAGTCCTTCGGTTTCGAACTCCTGCCGCCGGTTGACAAAAGCGTCCCGGATTGGCCCGAAACGGTTGGCCATCTCTTCGACGAACGCCAATTGCTCCGCGAACGTCAATTGCTCCGCGAACGTCAGGTTCTCCGCATGGCCGTCGTCGTCGCTGATCATCGTGGCCTTTCGGTTTGCTGGTACCACGCCCGCGGGGTCGCTTTCGGCAGCATCTCCGGTTGCGGGTGAATGGTGCTGCGTCAGTTCAGCCGAGCCGACTCCGCAGATCGGTCGCCGCCGCAGCGGGGTCCGCGGCCGCGGTGATCGCCCGGACCACGACGATCCGTCCGGCCCCGGCGTCGACGACCTCGGGCACGCGGTCGGCGTCGATGCCGCCGATCGCGAACCACGGCTTGGCGGTGCCGGTCGCGGCCACCGACCGCACCAGGTCGAGGCCGGCGGCGACCCGACCCGGTTTTGTCGGGGTGGCCCAGCACGGTCCGGTGCAGAAGTAGTCGACGTCGCCGTCGGCGATCGCCGCCGCGGCCTGCTCCGGGTCATGGGTGGAGGCGCCGATCACAACGTCGTCGCCGACGATGCGCCGGGCGTCGGCAGGAGGCAGGTCGCCCTGGCCGAGATGCAGAACGTCGGCGCCGGCGAGTGCGGCGATGTCGGCGCGATCGTTGACCGCCAGCAGTGCGCCGTGTGCGTCGACGATGCTGCGCAGGTCGGCGAGAATGGCGAGTTCCTCGCGGGCCTCGAGCACGCCGAACTCGCGTTCACCGGCCGAACCCTTGTCGCGCAGTTGCACGATGTCGACCCCACCGGAAAGCGCGGCATCGACAAAGGCCGGCAGGTCTCCGCGTTCGCGGCGGGCGTCGGTGCACAGGTAGAGCCGGGTGGTGGTGAGGCGATCGCGCCGGGATGGTCCCTCGGCGCGGCCGGTCCCGGGAGTCCGAGATTCGGTCGACATGGGGACGAGAGTAGCGGCCGTGCGGTCGGGGGTAGGCTTGGCACCACCACACGGGAGTCCGGGGAACGTCGGGCTGAGAGTGCGGGCCGCCCCCGCAGACCGTCACACCTGATCCGGATCATGCCGGCGAAGGAAGGAGCACGGATGCATCATTCGCGGATCCCGGAATCCGTACGGCCGCACGGGCGGACGCTGGCCGTCGTCGGTGGCGGCGTCATCGGCCTCACCTGCGCACTGGCCGCCGCCGATCGTGGTTGGCGCGTCACGGTTTTCGACGCCGGCGAGCATTACCGCGCCGCGCACGTGGCTGGCGGGATGCTCGGCTCGCTGGGCGAGGGACATCCCGGCGAGGACGCATTGCTGGCGCTCTCGGAAGCCTCGGTGCGGCGCTGGCCGGCACTCGTCGAGCGACTCGGCGACCCGTCGATCATCGCGGCCCGCGACTCACTGTTCGTCGCGACCACCGCCGCCGACGTCGCCTACCTCCGCCAACTCGCCGACTTCGTGTGGTCGGCCCGACCGCGCGGCGACGACGACCTGACACCCGTCGGCGCCGCGGAGATCCGTCGTCGTGAGCCGGCCGTCGGGCCGCGGCTGCGCGGTGGATACCTCGCGCGAGGCGAAGGGGCAGTGGACAATCGGCGGTTACTGGCGGCACTGCGCGCAGCGTTGCAAGCAGTGGGTGGCACCATCGTCACCCGCCGGATCACCTCGCCGGCCGAGGTCGACGCCGATCAGGTGCTGCTCACCGCCGGCGCCGGCATGGTGGACCTGTGGCCGTCGGCCCCGGTGCACCTGGCCGCCGGGGAGGTGCTGCGCCTGACCGCCGACCGCTGGACGGTACCGCCGCCGCGGCACGTCATCCGCGCTCGAGTGGACGGCCGGATGGTGTACCTGGTGCCGAGAAGCGACGGAATCGTCGTCGGCGCAACACAATACGAAGGTGACGTGTCCGACTGGCGGAACGCCTCGGGTGCGGCACGGGCCGGTGGCGTGGCCGAGTTGCTCGCCGACGCGATCGAGGTCTATCCGGGCCTGCGCGAGTATTCACTCACCGAGGTGGGGGTGGGATTCCGGCCGTGTTCGCCCGACGGCCTCCCGATCATCGAACGGGCCGACGACCGGACGGTGATCGCGACCGGTCACGGGCGCAACGGAATCATGTTGGCGCCCTACACATCCGACGCGGTCCTCGAGTTGCTGGGCGAGGCGCCGAGGGAGACCGGGATCGGGGCGGGCGTCACGAAAGGGGAACGAGTATGACGATACGGGTCAACGGGAACACCATGGACCTCGCCGACGACCGATCGGTGGCGCACCTGGTGTCGACGATGGGTCTGCCCGATCGAGGGATCGCGGTGGCCGTCGACGGCGAGGTGATACCCCGAAGTGGCTGGGGCCGTGGCCTTTCCGACGGTGCCGTGGTGGAGATCGTGACGGCGGTGCAAGGTGGCTAGCGCGCCGGCCGAATCCGCGTTCGGCACCGCGGTCGACCCGGGAATCGGCGATCCGCTGCGCATCGCCGACAAACAGTTCACCTCACGCCTGATCATGGGTACCGGCGGTGCGGGAAACCTCGATGTTCTCTCCCGCGCACTGATCGCCTCGGGCACCGAACTCACGACCGTGGCCATCCGGCGGGTCAGTGCCGACAGTGCCACCGGCGTGCTGGAACTGCTGCGGCGATTGGGGATCGACATCCTGCCCAACACCGCGGGCGCTCACACCGCGGCCGAGGCGGTCCTCACCGCGCGACTGGCGCGGGAGGCACTCGAGACGTCCTGGGTGAAACTCGAGGTGGTCGCCGACGAGCGGACGCTGCTGCCCGATCCCGTCGAACTCCTCGACGCCGCAACCCAACTCGTCGACGACGGATTCGTCGTACTCGCCTACACCAACGACGATCCGGTGCTGGCCGCCCGACTCGCCGACCTCGGCGTGGCGGCGGTGATGCCGTTGGGCTCGCCGATCGGTACCGGCCTCGGTATCCGCAACCCGCACAACATCGAGATGATCGTCTCGCGGGCGACGGTACCGATCGTTCTCGACGCCGGGATCGGAACCGCGAGCGACGCCGCTCTCGCCATGGAACTCGGTTGTGACGCAGTACTTCTCGCGACGGCGGTGACGCGCGCCGACGATCCGGAACGGATGGCCGCGGCGATGCGGCACGGCGTCACCGCCGGCCGGTTGGCCGCCGGTGCGGGCCGGATTCCGCGGCGACGCTGGGCGAACGCCTCCTCGCCCGACCGCGACGCCTGAGACATCACCCTGAGACATCGCACCGCCCGGCCGACACCGAAGGCTGTGTAGTGTCGAGTCCGTGCTGAGAGTGGAGAACCTCACCAAAGACTATGGGCCGGTGCGTGCCGTCGACAACCTGAGTTTCGAGGTGGCATCCGGGATCGTCACCGGCTTCCTCGGACCCAACGGTGCGGGCAAGTCCACCACCATGCGGATGATGCTGGGACTGGACCGGCCGAGCGCGGGACGCGCCACCATCGACGGCAAGGAATACCGTCACCTCGATCATCCGCTGCGGCAGGTCGGTGCCCTGCTCGACGCGAAGTGGGTGCACCCCAACCGCAGCGCCCGGGCACACCTGAGGTGGCTGGCCGCCAGCAACGGCATCGCCGCCGCCCGCGTCGACGAGGTCCTCGAGACCGTCGGCCTGACCCAGGTCGCGGGCAAACGCGCCGGGGGTTTCTCCCTGGGCATGTCGCAGCGCCTCGGACTGGCCGGCGCGATCCTCGGCGATCCGCACACCCTGCTGTTCGACGAGCCGGTCAACGGCCTCGATCCCGAGGGCATCGTCTGGATCCGCAACTTCATGAAAGCGCTGGCCGCCGAGGGCCGGACCGTCCTGGTGTCCAGTCACCTGCTGACCGAGATGTCGCTGACCGCCGATCACCTCATCGTCATCGGGCAGGGCCGGCTGATCGCCGACAAGTCGGTCGCCGAGTTCACCGCGGCGGCCCGCACCATCGTGCGGGTGCGCTCGCCCTATCCGGATCAACTCCATCACGCGCTGGTCACCGCCGGCGTGACGCCGCACCCGGAGATCGACGCCCACGGACGCACCGTGTTCGTCGTCGACGACGGATCGACCACCGATCGGATCGGCGACATCGCCGCCGCGGCCGGGGTGACCCTGCACGAACTCGTCGGCGCGCAGGCATCGCTGGAGGAGGCGTTCATGGCGATGACCGCGCACGCCGTCGAGTATCAGGGTGGTGCCGGGGCGGCGCCGGGTGGCGGCGCCCACGAGATGGGTGTGGCGATGCCGGGCGCCGAGCCGGGTATGCATTCGGGTCCGCCGCGCCACGGCTCGCCACCACCGGGGTATGTGCCACCCGGTCAGGTGCCGCCACCCGGATTCCCGCCTGCCCCGCCCGCACCGGGGCCGTTCCCGGGCCCGTCCCAGGGAGGTCCGCAGTGATCGACGTCCTGCGCGCCGAACAGATCAAACTCGGCTCCATCCGCTCCCCGTACTGGTGCATGGGGCTGGTGGTGTTGCTCAGCATCGGTATCACCGCGCTGTTCAGTGCGCTGTTCACCGGGGCACCCGACGAGACCGGAACGAGCAGCACCGAGATCGCCGACGGCTCCGCGATGACCGTGCTCCTGGTCGGGTTGCAGCAGTTCGCCGTAATCGTCCTGATGATCATGGCGGTCCTCGGCATCACCAGCGAATACCGGTTCTCCACGATCCGCGCGTCGTTCCTCGCGGTGCCGAACCGGCCGCTGGTGTTGATCGGCAAGGCCGTCGTCTACGTTGCGCTCACCGTGATCACGACGCTGGTCCTGGCGGTCGTGTGCATCCTGATCCTGCAGGCCGGTCTCGGCACCTCGGTCGTCGGTTTCGGCAACTCGGCGGTGATCCGGCAGATCTGGGGCACCCCGATCTTCGCCGCGCTGTGCGTGCTGCTGTCGATGGGAATCGGTGCGCTGGTCCGTCAGACCGCCGGCGCGATCTCCATCGTCCTGGTGTGGATGCTGGTGCTGGAGACCATCCTCGGATCGGTTCCGCGGGTGCGTGACTGGGTCGGCCCGTTCCTGCCGTTCGCCAATGGGTCGCGATTCCTGTCCGGCGGTTCGGCCGACGACGTGTTCCATTGGAACTCGTATGTGTCGCTGGTGTACTTCGCGGTGGTCGCCATCGTCATCTACGTCGCCGGCGTCGTGGTGACCAACCGACGGGACGCGTGATCAACCGACCGTATGTCGTTGGCTGATATTCACCTGCGTATTTGCTGATAAAGGGACTAAAATCAGCAACCATGCCAACGAATTGGCCCCTGGTGCAACGCGAGAAGGAGTATCGCGCCATCTCTGCGGCCCTGCGCGGCGAGTCCGCCGTGGGTGGGGTGGTGCTGACCGGGGACTCCGGCGTCGGCAAGACGACCCTCGCGCGGCACGTCACCGCGAGCATCGGCAGTGGCGTGCGGTGGGTCGCGGGAACCGAATCCGCGCGCAGCATCCCCCTCGGCGTCTTCGCCCATCTGGTCGGGACGGCCACCTCCAGTGACCCGGTCACCTACCTCGCGGCGGCCCGCGAATCGTTGCTCGCCGACGGTCACGCCGTCATCGGCGTCGACGACGCGCACCTGCTCGACGAGTTGTCGGCGACGCTGCTGCATCAACTCGCCATCGACCGCGCGGTGCACATCGTGGCGACGGTCCGCAGCGGCGAGACCGTACCCGACGCGGTGACCTCGTTGTGGAAGGACAACCACCTGCTGCGGATCACCTTGTCGCCGTTCACCAAGGAGCAGAGCGTCGAACTGGTGGAGTCGGTGCTCGGCGGCCAACTCGAGGAACATTCGGCCGATCGGATGTGGGCGGCGTCCGGCGGGAACGCGCTGTTCCTGCGCCACCTCGTCGACGGTGCCCGTCAGGCCAACACGCTGCGGCAGGTCAACGGGGTGTGGCAGCTGCGCGGACGTGCGGCCATCACCTCCGAACTCGCCTCGCTGCTCGAGGGACGGATCGAACAACTCCACGAGTCGGTGCTGACCGCACTGAAATACCTGAGCCTGTGTGAACCCCTCGATCTCGACGTCCTCGCCGAGGTGGCCGGGGAGGAGGCGGTCGAGGAAGCCGAGATCGACGGACTGGTGCGGATCGAACGGGAGGGCCGCAACCTCAACGTCGGCTTCCACCATCCACTGTTCGGGGAGGTCATCCGCCGACGCCTCGGCTTCGCCTCGTCGCGGCGCCTGCGCGGCAATCTGGTGAAGGCCCTGCGCGGGCGCTCGCTGTCGTCACCCGCCGACCGCATCCGGCTGGCCGAATTGGCCTTGGAGAGTGACGCGTCCGCGGTCGACCTCGGTCTGCTGTCGGCGGCCGCGGGCGACGCCCTGAACCTGGCGCAGACCCCGATGGGGGAGCGATTCGCGCGCGCCGCGCTCGAGGAGGGCGGCGGTCCCGCCGAGGCCGAACTGCTCTCGCGGGCATTGATGTGGCAGGGGCATCCCGACGAGGCCGAGGCGATCCTCGCGCGCATCGACACCACCGGGCTCGAGGCGTCGCTGCAGTTGCGGATCGGGTTGCAGCGCGTCGGCAACATGTTCTGGGTGATGAACGACGCCGACCGGGCATCGACCATCCTCGACGCGGTGCGCGCTGCGGTGACCGATCCGCACCTGATGGGAATCGTCGACGGAATCAGTTCTGCCTGTGCGCTTTTCGAGAACAAGCTGGATGACGCGCTGCGCCTGTCGGATGCCGCACTGGCACCGGAGGACGCGCTGCCGTGGGCGGTCGAATGGGGTGTGTTCGGTGGCATGCTGTCCCGGGCCCTCATCGGGCGCGGCGACGAACTCGATCCGCTGATCCAGCGGGCCCGCGAGGCCGAGAAGTTCACCGACGGACTGTTGCGGTATCCGGCCGGGATCGGCGAGATCCTCGGACTCATCCTCGGCGGCCGACTCGACGCCGCCGACGCCGCCGCCGGACGCTACGTGGCGTTCGCCGACACCGCGCAGTATCTCAGCTGGGCGATGTCCGGGATTTTGGTGTCCGCCGTCGAACTGGCTCGGGGCGAATGCGCATCGGTGGTGCGGCGGATCGAGCAGACCCTGGCCACCCTCGACGGCGAGGAGTACTCGGCCTCGTGGAATTTCCCCGCCTATGTCTTTCTCGCCCAGGCGCTGAGCGCGCTGGGGGAGGCCGACCGCGCCGAGGCCGTCCTGGCCCGCGCCCGCGCCCGGGACGGCCGGCACGTCGCGGTGTTCCGGCCGATGCTGCGCATCGCCGAGGCCTGGCAGGCGGCCGCCGCCGGCACGGTGTCACTGGGTATCCGGCGGGCGTGGGATGCGGCCGCGCTGGCCGCGCAGACCGGGCAACTGGCCGTCGAGGCGCAGGCGCTGCACACCGTCGTCCGGTTCGGTGACGCCGGCCCGGCCGGGCGCCTGGCCGAACTGGCCGAACGGATCGACGGTCCGCTGCCGGGCCTCTACGCCCGGCACGCCGAGGCGCTCGCCGCCGGTGACGGGGTGGAACTCGACGTCTGCGCCGCCGATCTCGAGGCACTGGGGCTGCGGCTGTCGGCGGCCGACGTCGCCGCGCAGGCGTCGGCGATCCATGACAAGGCCGGCAAACGGTCGGCGACGGTGGCGTCGTCGTCGATGGCCAATCGCCTGGCCGCGGCCTGCGGTGGCCTGCGCACCCCGGCGTTGCTCGAGGCCGCGCAGCCGCTGCCGCTGACCACCCGCGAACGTGAGATCGCCACGCTGGTGGCGTCGGGACTGTCCAACCGGCAGATCGCCGAGCGGCTCACCGTCTCGGTCCGCACCGTCGAGGGCCACATCTACCGGGCCTGTGCCAAGCTCGACGTCACCGATCGCGACGGCATCGCCTCACTGATTCTCCGGGAACGGTGATCCTGCGGGCTCGGTGATCATTCGCCGAACGGTGATCATTCAGGAACCACGATCGCCGGCCCCGGCGTGACGCTGAACCCGGGGATCGACGCCAGCGGTACGTGCGCCTCGTAGGTGCGCTCGTATCCGGTGGCGCAGATCCGCCAGCCGTCGGCGGTGCGTCGATATTCGTCGGCGTAGAAGGCGGCGCCGATGAGCATGAACTCGACCTCGGCGACGATCACCCGATCCGACAGGTACCAGCGTCCGTACGCGATGTCGCCGTCGACGTCGATCTCCGGATGTGACACACGATGTTCGGTGATCACCCCCGGTCCCACCGACTCGCGCATGAAGCCGACGAGGTCGTCGCGGCCGGTGAGGTCGAGGCCGCCGTAGTGGCCGATCACATCGTTGGTGAGGGTGGCGGCGAAATCATCCCAGTCCTTGGTGTCCAGGGCCCGCAGATACCGATACTTGAGCTGCTTGATCTCCGCGAGATATCCACTGGTGAAACGTCTTTGGTGATCACGTGGCTCGTGTTCGTCGGCGGGGGGCGGTGGTGTCATGGTTCGACCAATACACCCACCACACCCGCCGGCGGATCGAGATCGCCGATTTCGCCGGCTACTTCTTCCGGGCTACTTCTTCCGGGTGCCGGGCAGGACCCCGGCGTCGATGACGGACTTCACGTACGGGCGCAGGGCGGTGACGGTCTCCGACAGCTCCGGACGCGACCACAGCTGCTCACCGAGGGCGTCGGTCTGCGCCTCGATGTCGTCGTAGATGGCGGCGCCGTCGGAGGTGAGGCGGTGACCGGGATCGGTATCGGAACCGGTGCGTTCGGCGAGCCCTTGGGCGACAAGACGATCCACCGATTCCTCCCACTCCTGCGCCGACCAGCCGCGGGTGAGCAGCGTCAGATCCCGGCCCAGCACCCGGCGCGTGACGGTGGGATCGGGCAGTGCCGCCTCGTGGAATACCGCGGCGTCGAGTCCGCCCAGCCCGTGAACCACCAGCGCGGCAATGTGGTTGTCGCCGCGCCACTCTCGCAGCACGGCGAACGTATGCCACAGCCGCAGGTGCGGCGGCGTGGGTGCCGGGGCCGCGGCCCACGCGGCGGCGAGCGGACGACCCGAGTACGGCAGGGTCTGCGCCGCCTCGGCGAACACATCGGCGGCCGCGGCGATCGCGTCGTCGTCGACGCCCTCGCCCCAGATGTCGCGCAATTGTTCATCGAGCATCCGGTCACGGGCCTGCGACACCCGGTCGAGGCCGACCTCGAGCGCCTTGGCCCAACTCTTGGCGATCGAATCGGGGGCGAAGTTGACGAAGGCGGCAGTCACCACCGACGCCGCGCACGGACCCATCGGTGCGGCACGCGCACCCACGTAGAAGGCATGCGCGTTCAGGCCGGTCGCCTCGTGCGCGCCGGCCAGGGCCGGACTGAAGTAGGCCAGGACGTGGAAGGGTTCGAGGGTGTCGTAGGCGCGGCGGGCGGCGGATGTGGTCGTGGACATGGTCACCACGCTGTCGGCGCCATCGGTCGGTGTCAAGCGTGCAGCCGGTTCACGGGGTGAGGCGTCACGGGGTGCGGCGCGGTCCGTTACCGCCGGGACGGGCCACCCGCTGATCGCCGGTGACACCCAGGTCGGCTTCCAGATCGTCCTCCACCAGGGTGAAGTCGGCGTCGCAGAACTGGTCCTCGCTGACCTCGTCGTCGGTGTCGGTGCTCACCGCGGCGGTCGTCGACCCGTCGCTCGTCACCCCGGCGGCGTCGCGCTCCGCGGTGTCGAGGTCGTCATTCTCCCGTCCGCGTCGCCAGCCGCCCTTCATCGGCGGTGCCTCGCCGAAGTGGTCGGGATCGCCGGAGCCGTACCAGGCGACGAGGACCGCACCGATCACCGCGCCGATGAATCCGACGACGGCCAGCCAGCCCAGACCTTCCTTGGCGGTGTCGCCGAGGAACAGCACCCCGACCAGGCTCGGTCCCGCGGTCTCACCGACGACGAGGACCGCGGTGACGCCGTTGACCGCACCGAGTTGCAGGGCGACGGTTTGCACGAAGAATCCGGCCGCTCCCGCGACGGCGATCGTCCATGCCGCCGGGTCGAGGAGCAGCACCTTGAGATCGAAGGGGTGGACGCCGTCGAGGATGCGCACGGCGATCGCGATGACGCCGAAGAGCAGGCCGGCCATGGCGCCACCGACGATCGCGCCGTGGCGACCCAGCCGGTAGACACCGAGCAGGGCCAACGACGACAACACGAGCGTCGCGACGAACAGACCCCAGTGGATCGAGTGGGCCTGGCCCTCACCGGTCGTATGCGATGAGGAGAAGCCGAGCAGACACAGCGAGAACACCACCAGCCAGATCGACACCCAGTCCCGGGTGTGCAGGGCGATGTTGAGCATGATCGTCCCGAGCAGTGCGGTGACGACGAGGTTGGCCGAGACGATGGTCTGCGACAGGAACAGCGGCAGGAACCGCGCGGCGACCGCGCCGCCGGCGAACCCGACGATCACCATCACCGTGCCGAGGATGAAGGACGGATCGACAAACGTGGACATCGTCGACTGCAGTGACGGACCACCGGCCGCGTTGGTGTCCTCGATCCCGTCCTCACGCGAGGTCTGGGCGACGCGACGGGCACCGAGCGCACGCAGGACCGTCGACATGCCGTAGGCGACGGCAGCCAGGCATGCGGAGATGACGCCGACGACAAACAACATCCGCACCTCCACCCCTGCGGCCGTGGACGACCGACAACATCAACTTAACAACGCGAAAGACTGCAACAGTCATCGCGGTCCCGGTATTCCGGGTACCGACATGTCCGAGTATGCCGGGTGGGGCCGACAAGAGCCCGTCAATTATGCCGAACTGGGGACGCCCGCGGGCCCTTCGGCGGCGTTATCGGTGTCCTCACCGGTGTCGTCGGGCCGCCCCGCGCGCCAATCCCCCGCAGAAGCAGGGGGAGACACGCCCTAGACTCGCGACGTGCCCCCAACCGGTAAGCATGTGCTGATCACCTTCGGCCGATCATTCCTGACCCTGAACCTCGCCCGTCTGCTCGCCGCCGGCGGGCACCGGGTGACGACGGTGGACTCGATCCCGGTCGCCATCACCCGGGTCTCCAATGCGGTCAGTGGCTTTCACCTCGTCCCACCTCCGAAGTTCCGACCGCAGGAATACTGCCGTGAACTCGCGCGGATCGTCGTCGAGGAGTCGGTGGACATCGTCATCCCGATCCACGAGGAAACAGACATCCTGTCGATGATGCGAGGACTCTTCCCGCCCGAATGCGAGTTGTTCCTCTCCGATTTCGACCTCGAGAACCGGCTACACAACAAATACGACTTCCAGGTCATGCTGGCCGACCGCGGAATCCCGACCCTGAAGTTCGCCGAACTCCGCGGGCGCGACGACATCGCACAACTCGACTTCACCGGACCGTTCGCCGTCAAGAAGTGCTATTCGCGTGGTTCGCAGAAGGTGCACAAGGTCTATCCCGGTGACGCGATGGAGTGGCTCGATCACGACCCGAGCAACCCGTGGCTGGCTCAGGAATGGCTCACCGGCGACCGCTACTGCACCTACTCGGTGGTGCGGGAGGGCCGGATCTTCGCCCACGCCACCTATCCGGTGGAGTATGCGATCGGCGGCAGCTCCTGCCTGTCGTTCGTCTCCGCCCACCACCAGGGGATCCTGGACTGGGTGACCGACTTCCTCGCCGGCACCGACTTCACCGGCCAGGTGGGTTTCGACTTCATCGATCACCCCGAGAAGGGTCTGTACTGCATCGAGTGCAATCCCCGCGCGACCAGCGGGATCATGATGTTCCGCCCGCACAACCGGGTCGACCGCGCGTTCTTCGGGGAGAACACCGAGGTCATCGTCCCCGACGACGACGTGCACACCATGATCAAGGTCGGGATGACGCTGTTCGGCTGGACGGAGGACTCCCGGCAGGGACGCACCATGCGCGAGTATTTCCGGGACCTGCGCGGATTCGACGACGTCATCGGGGTGCCGGGTGACCGGAAACCGGGCCTGCTGCTGCCCGCCGCCTACCTCGGCATCCTGCGCAGCTGCGTGAAGTACCGCGTCGGCCTCGCCGAGGGATTCATGCACGATCACGAATGGGACGGCCACGTCATCTGAGCGGGTCATCTGAGACGCGCCCTGCTCGGCGCGCCGAACCGCGCCGGTTGTGCTTCGGTTGACCGATGAGCACGCACCTCGGCCACCTCGTCCACATCGCCGGGAGTCCCACCGTCGACGACGCGGTGGCCGCGCTCGTCGACATCGCCGACGGTGCCCTGGTCGTCGACGACGACTCCGGGATCATCCTGTTCTCCGGACCCCGCGACGAGGTTCCCGACGAGTTCGCCGCGCACCGGGTGATCGATCACGGCCCGGCCTTCCTGCTGCCCGGTTTCGTCGACACCCACATCCACTTCCCGCAGACCTACTCCCTGGACGCCTACGGTGGCGGGCAATTGCTGGAATGGTTGAACACCTGCATCTTTCCGGCCGAGGCGCGACTGGCCGACCCGGAGTTCGCCCGCCGCATCGCCCGGGATTTCACCGCTCGCCGGATCTCGGCCGGCACGACCGCCGCGATGGTGTTCGGATCGGCGTTCCCGGTGGCCCAGGAGGCACTGTTCACCGAAACCGAGCGTGCGGGCCTGCGTATCGTCAGCGGCCGCGGCATTCAGACTTCCGGGCCGGATTCGGCTGCGCCGCTGATGACCTCGGAGGCCGACGCGATCGCCTTGACGTTGGCCGAGATCGACCGCTGGCATGCCTCGGACACCGGTGACCCGTCAACCGCGTTGCGCCACACCGCCATCGTGCCCCGATTCAGCCTGTCGGTGACCACCGACACCTTGCGTGCGCTGGGGGATCTCTACGCGTCGGTGGCCGAGCGGGGGGTGTACGTGCACACCCACCTGAACGAGAACAATCGTCCGCTCACCGGTGAAATCGACACGGTGAAAACGCTTTTCGAGGTCGAGAGTTATCTCGACACCTACGACGGGAAGTTCCTGCCGGGTTCGTCGACCGGCGGTGAGAGTCTGCTGGGACGACGGACGATCATGGCCCACGCGGTGCACTGCACCGACGCCGAGCTGTCACGGATGGCGCAGACCGGGACATCGATCGCGCATTGCCCCACATCGCAACAGTTCCTGGGTTCGGGCACCATGCCGTGGCGGCGGACGGTGGCGGCGGGTGTGACGGTGGCGGCCGGAACCGATTGTGGCGCAGGGGATGAGTGGCTGATACCGCAGGTGCTCGCCGACGCGTTCAAGGTGCACATCTCCGAACCCGGAGACGCGAGCGTGGCGCTGCATCCCGCGCAGCTGTTGTTCACCGGGACACTGGCCGGGGCGCGGGCGCTCGACGCCGAGGAGCGATTCGGCAACCTCGACGCCGGCAAGGAAGCGGATTTCCTGGTGATCGAGCCGGAGCGCTGGGCACCGCTGGAATCGTTGCTGACCAACGGGATTCGTTCCGATGATCCCGAATTGGCCAGGGAGCAGACGCTGTTCGCGCTGCTGATGGGGATGCGGGAGCCGGCGATCGCCGAGGTCTACGTGCAGGGCCGGCTCGTGGAGTACGAGGTCTGAGCGACGCTCAGCGAGCGGGGACGGGCGTGAGTTCGGTGCCATGATCCGGCGCCGCCGGGGATGTGCGAGCCGAGGTGGCGACGATGCCGATGAGCGCACCGATGCCGGCGGCACAGGCGACGAGAACGAACAGCGCGCTGAGCGCGAGGATTTCCATGGAGGTCATGTGGCCCAATTGTCCGCGCGCGACGCCACAATTCCACTCCGAGGGGCGGATCGGTGTGGATACTCACTCGTAAACGAGGAGTGTGACGTGGCGACGAGAAGGCGCGCAATCGTGTGGCCGGTGATGGTATCGGTGCTGTTCACGGCCATTCTGGCGGGTGTGGTGCGAGCCCCGGCGCAGGCCTCGCCCGGGCCGCCCGGCGCGGTGGTGGCGATCGCCCCACTCGGCCGCGCCTGGGGCGGACTCGACCGCGTGGCGCGACTGTCGTACCTCACCACCGACGGATTCGGGCACACCGTATCGGCGAGCGGGTTGGTGCGAACACCGGCCGGCACACCGCCGCCGGGCGGATGGCCGGTGGTGGTGTGGACCCACGGCACCTCCGGGCTCGGACCGGACTGCGGCCTCACCGCGTCGACGATCGCCGAACGTGCCGACTCCGCGATCGTCGCCGAAGTCAACCGGGCAGGCTATGCCGTCGTCGCTCCGGAGTATCTGGGCCTGAGTCCCGCGGATGTCATCGCCGGCCAGCGGACCCATCCGTATCTGCAGACCCGGTCGGAGGCGACGGCGTCGGCCGATATCGTGCGGGCCGCCCACATCGCGCTTCCCGGCCTGTCCCGCCGGTGGGCGGTGGTGGGTGTCTCGCAGGGTGGTCACGCCGCGCTGGCGACCGGCAATGTCGCCTCGGCTCGGGCGCGTGACCTCGACTTCCGCGGAACCGTCGCGATGGCGCCCGCATCGAATGTGGAGAACGCGATCCTCGCCCTGCGGCCGGGTGTCCCCGCACTGCCCGCCGGGTTGACCGGAACCGTGGCCGCGATCCTGGCGGGGATGGCCGCCAACTCCGACGACGTCGACGTCGGAAAGTATCTGACGCCCCTCGGACGCGGCATCATCGACCGGATCTCGAGTGTCTGCGCGCCGGACTTCGCGTCGGTGGTCGGGCAGACACCTGCCGGCCGGCTGGTCTCCCGGCCCCTCGACGATCCGGTGTTCGCGGCCGCGCTGCGCCGGTACATGGCCGTTCCGACCACGGGGTACGACCGCCCGATCCTGGTGGTGCAGGGGTTTCGCGACGCCGATGTGCCGCTACCGCTGACTGCGGCATTGCTCGGCGAATTTGCCGCCGCCGGAACACGATACGAGTTCCGGGTGGTCGATTCCGATCACGGTGACCTGCCGTGGCGGGGTGGGCTGGATGCGGCGACGGAGTTCCTCGGGCGCGTCATGGACAACAGCGCCATGGACAACAGCGTCATGGACAACAACTGACGCGTCCGAGGCCGATTCACTTCGATACGGCGGGCCTCACCCGAGCGCTTTGGCCTTGAGTGTCTCGAATTCCGCCGGCGTGATGGTGCCCGCGTCCAGGAGTGCCTTGGCGGTGGCGATCTGCTCGGCGGATGACGGTCCGGCGACGTTGCGGATGTAGTCGTCGGTCTGCTGTTGCATCTGTTGCTGTGCGGCGACGGTGCGTTCGGTCATCCCGCGTCCGCGGGCGATGAGATACACCAGTGCGGTCAGGTAGGGGATGAGGATCAGGAAGATGATCCAGATCGCCTTGAACCAGCCGGACAGCTTCCGGTCCCGGAACAGGTCGCTCAGGATGTAGAACAGCACCAGCAGGTAGGCGACGAACGCGAAGATCACCACCATGCCCCAGATGAACTCCCAGAACGAATCCCACATGTTGTGTCTCCTCACGATCTCGGGCCATGACGGACCCGGCGACGGTTGTTCGTCTGCTCCATCCTGCATCGCCCACCTGCAGACCGGATCACCCGGACCGGATGACCTCACCGCGATGCCTGGGGACGATGCGCAGGTCGGTCCGACTGCGCTCATACCGGCCGGTCGGCTGCTGTCATACCGGTAGGATGATGCCGCGCACATCGGGGCGATGAGAGGCTGGACACCATGACCGCAGCAGACAGCGAAATCACCGACGTCGACGTCGAGATCGGTCCGATCGACTATCTCGTCGTCGAATTTCCCGCCGATGCCCACTTCGACGGCAGCGCACTCGGGCATCTGCGTGACCTCGTCGATCGCGACATCATCCGGGTCCTCGATCTCGCCTTCGTCCGGCGCACCGCCGACGGTGTGGTCGGTGTCGACATCGCCGACCTCGATCTCGCCGGCGACCTCGACGTGACGCTGTTCGCCGAGGCTGCGTCCGGCCTCATCGGTGAGGATGATCTCGCCGAGGCGGGCGCCGTGCTCGACGTCGGCCATGCCGCGGCCATCATCGTCTACGAAAACCATTGGGCGGCACCGTTTGCGACGGCGCTTCGGCGCAGTGGGGCGGAGCCGGTCGCGTCCGGCCGGATTCCGGTCACCGACCTGATCGAAGCGCTCGAGTCCGCCGAGAACTGATCCTCTTACTTTTCGCCGAACGACAGAATAGAGAACATCATGCCCGGACTCCTGCGTGGAATGGCACGCACCGCAGTCGTCGCAGGAACCGCAACGGCGGTGTCCAACAGAGTGTCTCGTCGTCAGGGTCAGCGATGGGCCCAGCAGGGTTACGAGCAGCAGCAACGGTATGCGCAGCCCGAGCCGCAGTATGTCCAGCAGGCCCCGCCTCCGCAACCGGCACCGGCGGCCCCGGCCGCGTCGAACGCCGACCGCATCGCCGAACTCAAGCAGCTCGCGGATCTGCACGCGCAGGGAGTGCTGACCGACGCCGAATTCGCCACGGAGAAGCAGCGCATCCTCGCGTCCTGATCCACCCCCGGCGTTCGACCCCGCTCGGCCCCGCTCGACCCGACCGGGGCCGGTCGTCACCGATGAGAACGGACATGCCATGAGTGCTCCGGACGTAGAGGCCGACCCGGCACGCCGCCATCTGAGCGTGTCCGATCGGGAAGCCCTCGGGCGTGCGGCGGCCGACCGCGTCGCGGTGGCCGATCTGGCCGACCTCGGCGACGGCGCCGACCGCGACCCGATCGGTCTGCTGGTCGGTCAGGCGGGTACCCGGGTTCCCGAGTTGGTGCCGATCCGCCACGGCCGGATGGCCCGGACCCCGTTCACCTTCTACCGCGGTGCCGCCCTGGTGATGGCCGACGACCTCGCCCGGACCCCGAATTCCGGTCTGACCGTGCAACTCTGCGGTGACGCGCACCTGAGCAACTTCGGGCTGTACGCCACCCCGGAACGGCAGTTGACCTTCGACGTCAACGACTTCGACGAAACCTATCCCGGCCCCTTCGAATGGGACGTGAAGCGGCTCGCCGCCAGCCTGGTCGTCGCCGCGCTGGGCAATGGGTTCACGCCGAAGATCGCCAAGGAGATCGCGCAGGGCTGCGCCACCGAATACCGCACGACGATGGCCGGACTGGCGTCCATGGGAACGCTGAAAGCGTGGTACAGCCATGCCATTCCGACGCCCGATCTGGCACTGCTGAGCCCTTATCTGGATCCGAAGTCGGCCAAGGAGGTCCAACGCACCATCAAGAAGGCGTGGCGGCGCGACAGCCTGCAGGCGTTGAGCAAGCTGACGACCGTCGTCGACGGCGCCCTCGAGTTCGTCGATCAGCCCCCGTTGATCGTTCCCATCGAGAATCTGCTCGGTGAGTCCGCGCCGGGGTTCTACGACGAGATCGCACGCCGGTACGTCGACTTCCGGGCGACGATGGAGCCGCATCATCAGGTCCTGCTCGATCGTTTCGAGTTCGTGCGCATGGCGCGCAAGGTCGTCGGGGTGGGCAGTGTGGGCACGCAGGCGTGGGTTCTGTTGCTGCAGGGCAAGGATTCCGGCGATCCGCTGCTACTGCAGGCCAAGGAGGCCCAGCGTTCGGTGCTCGCGGGATATCTCGACGGGCCGACCTATGACAACGAGGGCCAGCGCGTCGTTCACGGGCAAAAGCTGATCCAGGCGGTCAGCGATGTCTTCCTGGGGTGGAACGGTGGGCCCGGCCTCGACGGCACGCAGCGTGACTTCTACCTCCGTCAACTTCGCGACGGCAAGGGTTCCTTCGTCATCGAGGCCCTGGACCAGAAGGGGTTGTATGCCTACGGCCGGGTGTGTGCCCGGGTGCTCGCCTACGGCCACGGCCGATCCGGCGACGCCGTCGCGATTTCGGCATACCTCGGCGAGACCGCCGAGTTCGACAAGGCGATCCGTCGGTTCGCCACC
This sequence comes from Gordonia oleivorans, assembly GCF_040044975.1. NCBI lineage: Bacteria > Bacillati > Actinomycetota > Actinomycetes > Mycobacteriales > Gordoniaceae > Gordonia > Gordonia oleivorans. The sequence goes on along the minus strand of NZ_JBDZDI010000014.1, from coordinate 55,890 downwards.
CGGTACGCCAAGGTCAATACCGGCGATCACGCTGCGTTCGTCGCGGCGATCGAGCGTGGTGAGGTGACCGCGGTCGCCGACGTCTGAGCCGGACGATCGGTTCCGGTCCTGTCCTTCCTGGGCGCACCCGTCAGGTGGGCGCACCCCGGGATGCTCCGTCGACCCTGGTGGCACGACGTTCGATGGCCTTGGCGATCGTGTCGCCGGCGGCGGGAACCGGGCGTGCCCGGCCGACCGGATGGCCGATCACCGCATGCCGGGTGCCTCGTGAGGGACGCATCGTCATGGGTTCTCCTCGACTGATGAGATCGTGCTGGTGTGTCCATCATGGGCGGGATGCCCGGATCGGGTCGTCATCCGAGGTGGATGAACCCGCGAGGTTGATGAACCCGGGTGGATGTGGTCGTCGGTGCGTAAGATCTGGCCGGAAGTATCCGGCGATCTCCTCGGGACGGGTTGTGACAGAAACTGGCATCGGCGGCGCCCGCTCGCGCTTGCGGGTGTCGCGTCCGGCGGTTCCGCCGGTTCTGGTCGACCGGCCCCGCCTCGACGCCGCACTGATCGCCGGTATCGAGGGACCGATCACCGTGGTCTGCGCCGGGCCGGGCTACGGCAAGACCCTCGCCGTGGCCGCGTGGGCCGAGGATGCGCCGTGGCCGGTGGTGTGGTTGACCGCCGATCCCGACGCCGACCTGCCGTCGTTCTGGATCGATATGCTCGCGGCCTTCCGGGTGGCCCGAGTGCCCGGATACGACGACGGTCTCGACCTGATCGCCCCGGGCCCCGATTTCGGCCTCGGCGACGTCGATCGGATCAGCGATGTCCTGGCGGCGGGCAGCACCCCGGTGATCGTCGTCATCGACGATGTCCATCTGATCACCGATCCCGACGTCAACGAATCGATCATCCGGCTGCTCGACGCGTGTGAGCATCGGCTGCGGCTGATCCTGATCGGCCGGACCTGGCCCAGACTGCGCCTACGACGGCGTCAGCTCGACGGTGCCGTCACCGAGATCACCGCCGAAGACCTGGCATTCACCAGTGCCGAGACCCGGCAGCTGTGCGACGGGATGGGTCTGTCCGAGGCCGAACTCGGTGTGCTCGGCGAACGCACCCAGGGGTGGCCCGCCGGTCTGCGGCTGGCGCTGCTGGGCCGCGGCTCACCGGTCGAGGTGGCCAGTCGAGACGCGCTGTGGCAGTTCAGCGGTCACAACCGCCTGGTGGCCGCCTATCTCCTCGAGGAGGTCTTGGCGGGGCTGTCGTCCAGCGACCGGCGATTCCTCCTGGCGACCTCGCTCGTCCCGGAGGTCGATGCATCGCTGGCGCATGCCCTCACCGGCCGCGACGACGGCCGCCGTGTTCTCGAACAGATGGTGGCCGACAACGCGCTGACGGTGCGCCTCGCCGACCGCCCGGACTGGTTCCGCTACCACCCGCTGCTCCGGGAGTTGCTCGGCGATCGGCTGCAGACCGAAGTGCCCGACAGCGTTCCCGAACTGCATCGCCGCGCGGCGCACTGGTATCTCGACCACGGTGATCACGTGGCCGCCGTCGGGCACCTGATCGCGGCTGACGATCGGGCCCAGGCGGCGCGGGTGCTCGGGGGGTATGCAATTCCCCTGATGCTCACCGCGCGCGCGGCCGATCTGGCGGCGACGCTCCAGCAGGTCGACGACAAGCCGGGCCTCCCGGCCACCGTGGCGGAGCAGATCATCGGCGTCGTGCTGGCCTATCACCGACGCGATTACCTGCTGATGGGCCAGTACGCGGACGCCGTCGAGCGGATGCTGGCCGACGGCGCGGTTCATCCCGACGCTGAACTCGTGTCGAGCGCCCGGATCGTGGTCGCGGTGGCCCGGATGGTGCTCGCCCGGTTCCACACCATCGCCGATCTCACGGTGCGGGCCGAGCAGATCCGGCAGGTCATCGGCGAGGTCGAACCGGGTCACATCCCGGCCGCGCCCGCCTACCTGGTGCTCGCGACCAACAACCTGGGGATCGGGAACCTGCTGCAGGGCCGGTTGGTCGAGGCACGCGGGATGCTGGAAGGCTGCCGAGATCAGGCCGTCGATCAGGGCATGGGGTTGGTGGCCATCGCGGCGTCGGGTTACCTGTCGCTGCTGGATCTGATCGACGGTCATCTGGCCGAGGCCGGTCGGCGGGCGCGCGCCACGTTGGAGCAGGCCGGCCGACGGGGCTGGAGCAGGCAACCTCAGGTGCTCATCTCGCATGCGGTGTGCATTGCCGCAGCCCTGCACACCGGACACCTCGAGGAGGCGTGGGAGCATGTGCGGCGCGCGCGGGTGGCCGGGGAACCGGTCACCGACATCGCCGCCCTGATGATCGTGGAGATCTACGCGATCTGGGTGGCGGTGGCCGCCGGTGACGCCGACGCCGCCCGGACCGCCGCCGATCGCCTGGCCGTCCTGCGGTCGCGCGCCGGCGCGCTGCCCGACCTGCTCCGGCGGTGGATGTGCGTGGTCCTCATCCGGCTGCACCTGGTCCACGGGGACGTCGAGGGTGCCCGGGAAAGCCTGCCACCGATGCCGCAGGACTGGGGACTCGCGGGCGTCCTCGAACGGGTCGTCACCGCCGAGGTCGCATTGGCGTCGGCGAAGCCGAACGACGTCGCAGCGATCCTCGGGCCGTCGACGAAGTACCGCGACTATCCGATCCAGCAGTGCGAGGCCATGGTGGTCGCCGCCGTCGCGGCCGCCCGGTGCCGTCGCGACGCCCAGGCCCTCGACCGGATCGGGGAGGCGATCGCGGTCGCCGGTACCACCGGATCGGTGCGCCCGTTCGCGGCGTGGTCCGCCGACATCGGCCCCATCGTGGCGCGATACCGGTTGCTGACCGGCAAACATGTCGAGGTGGTCGATCGCATCCTCGAACTCTGCGGCGACGACACCGCCGCGGCGTCCCCACCACCGGCCGATCCGGATGCGGTGGCGCCCGAACAACTGCTCACCGAGCGTGAGTTGGCGGTGCTGAGGTATCTCCCGACGATGTACAAGGCATCCGAGATCGCCGCGGACCTCTTCGTCTCCGTCAACACCGTCAAGACCCACCAGCAGTCGATCTATCGCAAACTCGGGGTGTCCACCCGGCGCGACGCGGTCGACCGGGCGCGGGAGCGTCGCCTGCTCTGACCGCGGTCCGAGATGGGCGCGGCCCACCTGTCACTCATCGCAGGACAGCGAGGACACGATGGCGCGCAACGGGATTCGTCCCTGCGCGACCAACTGGGCATCCGACGCGGCGGCCGCGTCGATGAGTTGCCGGGCACAGACGTACTCCCACACCAGGATTGCCGCGCTGCGGCCCGGTTCGATCGCGGGAGCCAGATTGTCGAGATCTTCGAGCGCGAGAATCTCGGCGAGTGAACCACCGAGTTCCGCGGGGAGCGTGGCGCCGACGTCCTCGTACTCGCGGACCGACAACCCGGTGTCCCGATCATGATGGACCAGTAGCAGATCCAGAATCCGCACCATGCCCGAGGCGATCATCCGCGCCAGCGTCTCACCGATCCGGGTGGGCAGTTCCTCGGTAACCGGTGCCAATTCGATCACCAGGTAGTCGATGGGGCCCATGTCCGCAGCGTGCAATGGTCCGGCTCCTCACGACGGGGCAACGGGAATGTGCTCGTTCCAGTGTGGAGTCGGGGCGGTCGCGGGTCGTCATGCGTAAGGGATGAGAACCCGGGATCGATCCCGGCGAATCGGCAAAGGGCCGGACACATTCGCGAGGGTTTCTCGCGCAAGGAAGTGTCCGGCCCATTCCGTGCCACGCGCGATGACGGCGACGTAACCGCGCTCGGTGGCTCCGGCGTCGGGGATCGCCCGCGCCGGTGGTTTCTGATGTGAGGGTCGATGTGACCCGGGGATCTCGGTGTGACCTGGGAACTTACGGTGTGACCTGCGGCCTACGGGGCCCAGGTGCGTGGTGCGGTGTCGCCGGCCTCGTCGGCCGGTGCTGCCACCCGATGTGCGCGGTTGACGGCGGAGACGACGGCGCGCAGTGATGCGGTGGTGATGGAGGAGGCGACGCCGACCCCCCATACGGTTTCGCCGTCGATCTCGGCCTCGACGTAGCAGGCCGCGTTGGCGTCACCGCCGGCGGTCATCGCGTGTTCGCTGTAGTCGAGGATGCGCAGATCGAATCCGACGGTGCCCAGCGCATCGACGAAGGCGTCGAGCGGACCGTTGCCGGAGCCGGAGATCTCCTTCTCCACGCCGTCGACCTTGACCACGACGGTGATGCGGTCCTCGCCGCCGTCGACCTCGGCCGCGTCGACCTTCTGGCGCATCCGTTCCAGCGGCCGGATCGGCAGCAGATACTCCTGCGCGAAGACGTCCCACATCTCCTTGGGTGCGACCTCGCCGCCCTCGCCGTCGGTCAGCTTCTGGATCTCGCGGCTGAACTCGATCTGCAGGCGCCGGGGCAGATTCATGCCGTGGTCGGTCTTCATGATGTAGGCGACGCCGCCCTTGCCGGACTGGCTGTTGACGCGGATGACCGCCTCGTAGCTGCGGCCGACGTCCTTGGGGTCGATCGGCAGGTAGGGGACCGCCCAGGTGATGTCGTCGACGTCGGCGTCATCGGCGTCGGCGTCGTACTTCATCTGGTCGAGGCCCTTGTTGATGGCGTCCTGATGGCTGCCGGAGAACGCGGTGTAGACCAGATCGCCGCCGTAGGGGTGACGCTCGGGAACGTTCAGCTGGTTGCAGTACTCGACGGTGCGACGGATCTCGTCGATGTCGGAGAAACTGATCTGCGGGTCGACGCCCCGGCTGAACAGATTCATGCCGAGGGTCACCAGGCAGACGTTGCCGGTGCGCTCGCCGTTGCCGAACAGGCATCCCTCGATGCGGTCGGCGCCGGCCTGATAGCCGAGTTCGGCCGCCGCGACCGCGGTGCCGCGGTCGTTGTGCGGGTGCAGGCTCAGGATGATCGAGTCCCGGCGGGCCAGGTTGCGGTGCATCCACTCGATGGAGTCGGCATAGACGTTCGGGGTGGCCATCTCGACGGTGGCCGGCAGATTGATGATCATCGGCCGCTCCGGGGTGGGCGCGATGATCTCGGTGACCGCGTCGCAGACCTCTTTGGCGTAGGACAGTTCGGTGCCGGTGTAGGACTCCGGGGAGTACTCGTAACGCCAATTGGTGTCGGGGTAGTTCTTCTCCACCTCGAGCACCTTGCGGGCGGCGTGGGTGGCGATCTCGGTGATCTTGTCCTTGTCGGCGCGGAACACCACCCGGCGCTGCAGGATCGAGGTGGAGTTGTAGAAGTGCACGATCACGTTGGCGGCACCGCGGCACGCGTCGAAGGTCCGCTCGATCAACTCGTCACGGCACTGGGTCAGCACCTGGATGGTCACATCGGCGGGGATGGCGCCGTCCTCGATGATCTCGCGGACGAAGTCGTAATCGGTCTGGCTGGCCGAAGGGAATCCGACCTCGATCTCCTTGTAGCCCATACGGACCAGCAGGTCGAACATGCGGCGCTTGCGGGCCGGGCTCATCGGATCGATCAGGGCCTGGTTGCCGTCGCGGAGGTCCACCGCACACCATCCGGGTGCGCGGTCGATGACCTTGTCGGGCCAGGTGCGGTCGGGTACCGAGACGGTCTCGACCTCGTCGGCGAAGGGACGGTAGCGGTGTACCGGCATCGCGGAATTACGTTGGGTGTTCCACGCGGGCTGGTCGGCGGGGATCGGGCCGGTGGGCTCGACGATTCGGCTTGCGCCCGAGGTGAAAGTGTCTGCTGCTGCCATGATGGTCATTCTCCGAGAGTGAAAGAGGGGGAAGATGACCGGCGCATAGAAAGGCCCGCGACGGAGGGCCGGTCAGATCAGACCCCGCCGCGGCAACCGAGAAGGAGCGCGCGCTGCATGCAGTCGAATGTACTCCTCGGGGCATGTCCGGATCAAATGCCGGTCGTGACCCTGCCGATCGTGACCCGCCTGAGCGGACCGCCGGCGAGTCGGTGCGCACATGCGACTGCGACGGGTTCCGGCGCCGGTGGGCGGTCGTCGGAACTCCGTCGCAGTCGTCCCCTCAGATGGTGAGAAGTCCGGTCACGGCAGTGACGTGTAGGGCTCCTCCCACGGGTTGACCTCGGCGTAGGCGCGGCCGGACACCGGTTGGCCGTCGAGTCGGCCGGTGACCGACGACGCCGCCTCGAGGTAGGTGCGGTGCAGGGGCACGGTGAGTTCCTGATGCGGCACCAGCGGGGTGACCTGGAAGGTTCCGGAGGGGACGGTCAGACGCCACTTGGTGGGATAGGTGAATCCCGACGAGGGGCTGCGTTGGCTGCCCAGCACGGTCATGCCCATCTGGTCGCCGGGTACGGTGGTCGGCACACCGTTGACCACCTTGGTGCCGATCTTGTTGATCACCGCACCGGTCGAGGGATCGGTCAGGTAATAGAGCATGTACTGGGTGTTGTTGCCCAATTGCAGTGAGAACCAGTTCCATCCGCCGCCGAGCATCTGGGTCTTGTTGAACCACTGGCGATCCTGCCACGACGACCCGGTGATCCGGATCGGCTCACCGTGATCCCAGAGGGTGCCGGTGGTGTCGAGATCGGTCGAGGAGTAGTACGCCGAGGTGTTGCCGACGGCCTTGTAGTCGACCAGTCCGTTGCCGTTGTGGACCACGAACGGGATGGAACTGCTGGTGTGCAGATCGACGGCGTATCCGCGGTCGGCCATGGCGGCCTTGATGTGGTAGTTCTGGTTGCTTCCGCCGAGCGTCCAATCCTGCGCGGTGAATCCGAATCCGCCGTTGCGAGCCGGAATCGGGGTGAGGTTCGCGCGGTCCTCGACCCGGAACTTCTGCTTGTTCACATCGGTGATCGCGAAATGCCAGGAGTAGATGGCGTCGGATCCGACGGGCAGTGGCCACAGCTGGAACACCGTTGCCTCATAGCCGAATTCGCGCTTCGCTCCGTGCGCGTCGGTGCCGTAGAGGTGGCCGACGAAATACCACCACTCCAGCTGCTGATGATGCGGCGACTCGTCCCGCGGGAAAGTGACGGGTCCCGGCGGTGTGAATACCTGCGGGAAGTCGGGGACCGGTGGGAAGGCGTGGGCCGGTGCGCCGATGGTCAGGGCGCAGGCAGTGCCGGTCACCAGCACCGCGGCACTGGTGAGCAGGCGTCGAAAAGCCTTGAAGGACATGGGGTACTCCTTGGGGGCGACATAGGGGGGCGACAGAGGGTGCGGTAGAAGGCGCGGTGAAGGAGGGAAGTGCGAAAGGGCTTGTGCGGGTGGTGCTCAGGGCAGTAACTGGTCGGGTCGCCAGTTCACGCCGCGGGGGTTCATTTCGGCGTAGGCGTTGCCGGTTGCGGGGGCACCGTCGAGGGTTCCGGTCACGGTGGTGGGGCCCTCGTAGTGGAACTTGTGGCCGACGCCGCCGCTGAGCTCGCTGTCCTGGATTTTCGGGGTGAGTGTGATTGCGCCGCCGGGCAAGGTGATTCGCCAGCTCGTCGGATAGGTGTATCCGGTGTGCGGGCTGCGCCACGCGCCGATCGGTTGCATGGACACCTGGTCGGCGGGCACCGGGGCGTAGTGGCCGTCGGCGGTCCTGACGGCGATCACCTTCTGTACCTCGCCGGACGGTGCCTGGAAGAAGCTCAGGTTGTACTGGACGTTGTTGTCCAACGAGACCCCGAACCAGCTCCACCCGGTGCCGTCGGTTCCCGGTGCGCCGGTGGCCCATTCGTGGTCGTACCAGCTGTTGCCGGTGATCTTCACCGGCACGCCGTGATCGATCAGGGTGCCGACCGTGGCGTTGGAGGTGTAGGAGTAGTAGGGCGACACCCAGTCGCCGAAGGTCTCGATACCGTTGACGCCGTTGAGGGTTGGCGGCACCAGGGCGGTGGTGCGGATGTCGAGTGAGTAGCCGGGCTGCGATGCCGACGCCGCGTAGTGCCCCATCGAGCCCGTGATCCTGAATCCCGCGACGTCCTGGTCGACGGCGTTCGGGGTGGTGGAGTAGGCGCCCGCGGTGGTGTGCTCGGCGTAGCTGAACTTGTGGCGGCCGAGGTCGGAGATCGCGAAGTGGGAGTCGTAGATCGGCGGGACGCCGGCGACGGCGGCGATCTGGAACACCACGATCTCGTAACCGTAGTGGCGGGTCTTGCCCGCCGGGTCGACACCGGTGAGATGGCCTGTCATGTACCACCATTCGGCGGGTTGCCGGTGCGACGACTCATCCCGCGGCAGCGAGATCGACCGTTCGATGGGCGCGAAGTCGCCGTAGGTGCCCGGGTGGGTGTCGGCGGCGGCCGGACCCGCGGCGATCACCGCGCAGGTCGCGGCGGCCACACCCCAGGCGCCGAGGCGGAATGCGATGGGTCGGGTGAGGGACCGGGGATGAGCCATGCGGGTGAGCCTTTTCCATGAGTTGTCGGGGACGACAAACGGCAATGAGTGCGAGCTGCCACATCTCCAGGGCCGGATGTGAATGGGCACACATAGAGGTATAGGCGCGCGCGAGTTGTTTGTCAACTGTCAATTAACGAAGGGTGTGGCGACCCAAGGGCGTACGCGTGCGCCGGTCAGGGGCCGTCGGGAGGCGTGTGATCGGTGAGGAGGCGCCGACGTTCGGACAGCATCCCGGCGATCGCCGGGTCGAGCGGGCGGTGCGGATCGGCACGCCAGCACCACGTGAGTGCCTCATGGCCGACGTGGCACAGGGCGACGTGGGCGGCCCAGCGTCGTCGCGCCCACCCGGGTTCGTTTCCCGCCGCGTCGGTGGCGGCCATCTCGGCTTCGAGCAGTGACCACTGCAGGTCCCGGCGCAGCGTCATCGGCCGGGGTGAACCGACGGGTCCGGCAGCGGCGCCGTCGAGCACGTCGTCGAAACCGTCGACGACGGCGTCGTCGGCATACCGCCAGGTGCGGCGATGCGCACGCCCGAGCACCAGCCACATGGCGGCGATGGCGCAGACCACGCCGAGCAGCGTCTCCAGGAAGCGATCACGCACCGGAATGGTGATGTCGGCGGCGGGATCGCCCATCAGCATGGCGAGAGGAGTGATGAAGGTGACCGCCACGGCGTAGTTGCCCACGATGGTCAACTCGATCAGCAGGTTGAGCGCCGCGATCACCACGATCAGCGTCGGCACCCCCAGATCGAGCAGGTGCAGGGCGACGAACACGCCGAGTCCGGCGACCGTGCCGATCAGCCGGTGCGCACCGCGCACCATACCGCGGATGCGGTCGGGCCCCAACTGGAGAACCAGCACCGCGCCGAGGATCGCCCAGTCGGGACGCGAGAGTCCGGTGGCGATCGAGATCGCGCCCGCGGCGAAGGCGGCGGCCGCGACCCGCACGGTGGTCACCTCGGCGTGACTGAACCGCCGGGCGGCGATCCGCAGCCGGTGGACGACCGACGGCCGGGGCAATGGCGGTGCCAGGTCGAGGGGTTGCCGCGCGCCGTGCCAGCGGTGCATGGACTCCCAGAGTTGTTGGGCCAGAGCGCTGTTGGTGGCCGCCGCGTCGTGCAGCACGGACCACGCGTGCAGGGTGGAGAGGGCCACCCCGTGACGATGTGCGGGTCCGGCGCTGCGATTGTCGTCGAGATAGTCCTCGACCGCCCGGATCGCCGCGGCCGTGGCGGCGGTCTCCGGGCCGTGCGGGCGCCACAGGGCCGGCGCCATCGACACCACCAGGGATGCGACGGCCCCGGCGGCGGCCGCGGTGACCAGTGGGGTGAGGTCGACGCCGTGGCGGGTCACGACGGAGGCGATCGCGGCGGTGAGGACGAAGAAGAACGGGCCCGGTGGCCCGAGCCGCAGCGCGTTCAGACAGAACGCCGTGACGGCCGCACCGGCGACCAACGCGGTGATCACGACGAGATTCTCCGTCGGCGTCGCCGACGGCCCGGCCCAGGCCCCGAGTGCGCCGTACCCGACGGTGGTCGCCACCAGCACAGCGCCTGCGGTGCTCACCGCCCGCCACCGCACACGGTACGGACGCTTCTCGCCGTAGAGTGCGGCGAAGCCGCCGAGGGCGGCCAGCAGGCAGTCGCGGTCGAAGCCGAGCAGATACAGCACGGCGGCGGGAATCGCGAAGGCGAGGCCGGCCCGGATGGCAGCGGGCCAGCGACCCCGCACGTCCGGGACCGCGAACAGAGCGCCCATCATCGATGGCCGTGCCGGCGGTTGGGGGCGTGGGTCGTCGGTGTCCATCGGTGCGATCGTGTCGGGGTGGGTGGAACGGAACGGAACGGAACGGAACGGATCCACTGTAGTTCTTGCCCGGATGGGCGCACCGGCCCGATCCCGGCGGAAGGCGCACCCGTCAATTCGGACAATGGCGACGAACGGTGAAAAGCGTTCTCGCGCTGTGGGAATCGTTCAGGGTTGGCAGGTGCGTCACAGCCCACTCCCAAGGTGGCTTCCTAGTGTTGGTGGCTGTCACACCGGAGGTGTTTTCGGTGCGGGAGAAAGGTGGACCCATGAAACTCGTGAATCAGATCGTCGGTGTGCGGATCGGCATCGCCGTCGTCGGGGCGGGCATCCTCGCCACCGTCGCGGCCGGCGTCGCATCTGCCGCCGACACGTCGTCGACGGTGCCGGGAAGCACCTGCACCGTCGGGCAGGCCGAGGCGACGCTGGCGGCGCAGGATCCGGCCGACTACGCCAAGATCATGAAGTACCCGGATTCGTCGGCGGAACTGGCGAACGTGTTGGCGCTGAGTCCCGCCGACCGCGCGGACTACTGGGATCAGGTGCGCCCCACCGACGCCGACAACCGTCAGATGTTCCTCGGCGTCCACGGGTGGTCGGAGAACGAACGCCACGCGGCCGAGGCGGCCATCGACACCGCCGCGACGACCTGCCGCGCGTAGGGACTCACCCGACGATGCGCGCGCAGCTCCCACACGCACGGAATGCACGGCGTGCAGGTGGGAGCCGAGCGTGCAACTGGGTGCGGGACTCAGGCGCTGGTGCGGCACATGCTGTGGCGCAACGGTTCCCGGAGTTCGCTGGTGAGCACCCGGAGCAGGTCGGCCATCACGGCGTCGGCCTCGGGTCGGCCGGGATAGCGCACGCGCAGATCCAGGCCGGACTCCGAACGGTTGAACCAGAACTGTGCGGTGTCGGTTCTCGTCACGGCCGAGATGTGCTGTGCTCCGGGCAATGCTGGACCCAGCTTGCGGTAGTCGAGGTAGGAGACCATGAAGATGCCCTCGGTGACGAAGCTCGGCCGGCAGTGGGCGAGTACCTGATCCAGCGGTAGATCCGTCAGTGCCGCAGCGTGTGTCAGCCAGCGCGTGGCGCTGTCCGGGTCTCCGGCGTCGACGACCACCGGCGCGTTGGAGACCATCCAGCCGGCCGTGTCGTGCCAGCCGGAATCGCGTGCCCCGCGGGTGTGCACGGGTATCAGCGTCGCCAGTCGCCGTGGACCGCCCACCGATGCCACTGCCGTCGCCAAGGTCGCCAGGATGTGGGCAAACGCCGAACGGCCCAGTGCATCATGGCATTCCGGGGAGCTCAGCAGCGGCACGACGACGGTGCGCTGCGGGGCCGCTCCCGATCCGAGCGGCAGCGGGAAGGCCGGCAGGGTTGCGTCGGTGATCGTGAAGAAGTCCTCCCACACCTGCATCAGACGCGTGGGGTCGGTCGAGTGCGGTCCACCCGACACCGACGCGCCCGTCGCCTCGATGACGCACCGCTGCGCGAAACTGCGTGTGGTGCGCGCGGCGGTGTCGGGATCGGCGTAGAGCTCGTACAGCCGTCGCAGGACGAGATCGATGGTGAAGGCGTCGGCATGCGCATGATCGAAGGCGCAGACGAGCCGATCGTCGAGGATGCCGAAGAACAATCCGGGGACCTCACCCGCCCGACACCGCTCGGTGATCAGGGCGGTGGTGAATCCGTGCCACACCGTGCCGACGGTCCGGGCCCGAACCGCGAACTGGTCGGGGCCGTACACATCCTGACGAGGAGTGTCGCACGGCCGAATTCGGGCCCGGAGCGCGTCGTGCTCGACCAGCAGGCGGGTGACGGCCTCGACGATCCGCGACCGGTCGGGATGGCGATCCGGCAGGGTCACCGTCCCGGCCAACCAGGCCCCGCTCCCGGTGAGTTGGGCGCGAACATGGTTGCCCTGATTGAACGTGACCGGCACCTCGCACCGCGCCGGCTCCGCATCCCAGGTGATCTCGATCTCGGTGAGTCGACCGGCGAGGTCGGCGAGGTCGACGGCGGTGACGTGCATCAGCGTGCTCCTGCGTCGACGGCCACCGCGGCGGTGAGGATGTCGCGGACGGTGGCGAAGTACCGTGCCACCGATTCGGCCGCCACCGGATTGTCGGGGCGCTGGGTGTTGATGCGCAGACCGTCGAGATCGCGGGAGATCCACAGGGACGCGTTGCGGGTGCGTCCCTCGCCGGTGAACACGACGATGTCGTGGGCGCCGTCGGGGGCTGGGAACCAGCGGAAATCGAAGTAGGTCACCATCTGTGGGCTCGCGACCACCGACGGGTCGATGGCCCCCTCGCCGAGCAGGATCGCCAGCGCACCGTGCACCGGGTCGGCGACGGCGCGCTTCGACGCCTCCACGGCGGCGGCCGCGTCGTCGATGACCTCCTCGAGCGTCGAGCCGCGGATCTCGAATCCGATCGGCGCGAAGTTGCAGTACCAACCCTGCGAACCACGATGCTCCGCGTTCCCCCGGGTGGACAGCACCGTGGCGGTGGCGTAGCGGTCGGCACCGGAGAACGTCTTGTGCGCCAGCGCGAGTCCCGCGTAGATCACCGAGATCAGGCTCGTCCCATGAGCTTTGGCGATCACCGACAGCGCCTCGGTGGTGGCGGCGTCGGCGAGATCCTCACAGTGGATGAACACCTGCTGCGGATCGTCACCGAGCCCCAGCGGCAGCGGGAAAACCGGAATGGTGCCGCCGGATTCGGTGAGGACGCGCCGCCATTCGACGACGCCGGGCGAATCCGGGGTGAGCCCCGCGGCACGGGTGAACTCCTCGACGGCGTAATCGAGGTAACTGCCGTGCCGTGCGGACACCAGCGGATGATTCTCCTCGCCGCGATAGCGGGCCAGGATCTCCAGCAGCCCGAGCACCTGGGAACTGCCGTCCCCGTAGGCATGATCGATGCCGTAGTAGAGGTCGAACGACCCCGGTCGTGTCACCACCCCGAAGGCGCATCCGGGGAACGCATCGAAGACGGCCGTGTGCGGAAGTCGTTGGGCCAGATGACAATGCGGGTCGGTCTCGGCCACATCGGCGGCCACGATGTCGACCGCGTCCGGATCCACGACGTAGCGGGTGACGCCGCCGCTCTCGTCGACCCGGAAGGACGACCGCAGACCCTCGTGGGCCCGCACGAATGCGGTCAGCGCCGCCGCCATCCGGTCCTCGTCGAGGTCGGCGTCCACCGTGATCGCACTGCAGGTGTACCCACGGTGCTCGCGGCCGGCGGTGCGCTGCGCGAGCACACCGGAGATGTGGTCACCCTGCAGCAGTGACGGTCCCACCGGGTGCTCCGGTGCGGCCTCGGCCGCCTGCATCGTCGACGGTGCAGGGACGAAATCCACCAGCCGCCCGGGGAGCGGGCACCAATAGGTGTCCGGACCCAGTCTCATCGAACCTCGGTCGAGGTGACCGTGGGGCTCGGGGCCGAATCGGTGTCGGCGGAACCGGTGTCGCCGGGTGCGCCGCACAAGGCCAGATCGCCGGTGGCGGCGACCTCGCGCAGCACCGCGGTGTACTCGCCGATCAGTGCGTGCAGCGACGTCGCGGCGACCTCGTTGTTCGGGAAACGCATCGAGACGTTCATACCCTCATGGGTGCGATTCACCCACAGGTAGACCTCGTCGAGATTGTGGATTCGGCTGCGCAGCGCGCGATCCCGCTCGTCCCACGAGTCGGCGCCCGGCACGAATCGTGCGTCGACGAAGGACACGGCGAATCGTGGTGCCTCGGTCACCGCCAGCAGTTCGGCGATGCGTGGGTGCGGGACGTGGGTGAGCGCGGCGTGGCGGCGCACGCCGGCGTCGACGATGTCGATGGCCTCGGCGAAGGTGTTCGCCTCACCCAACGACATCTCGACGGGCACGAGGCCGACGTACCACCCGGCGGCGGCCAGGGATTCCGGATCGGTGCGGGTGTGCATCGGCATGACGAAGCGGGTGGTGCGCTCACCGGTGAGGCGCTCGATCGCCGCCGCGAGGGCCGTGAAGGCACCACCGGACAGCGACTTGCCGTGCTGCTTGCAGGCGGCGTTGAACGCGGCGGTCTCCTGCGCGTCCAGCAGCCACAGCGACAGGCTCGACTGCCAGCCGGGAGCCGCCGCGGTGGTCGCAGTGGTCTCGGTGGTGGCGGAAGGCTGTGTGGGCAACGGGAATCGCGGCATCGTCAGCCGGCCGGAGTCGCCTTCCAGGAACGATCGCCAGGTGGTCACCGCCGGGTGATCGGCGGTGATCGATTCGGCCGTGCGATGTTCGTGGGCACAGTGGTCGACGAAGGATCCGCAGGGCGGCAGGACCGGGTCGCGGCCGTCGGTCAGCGCACCGTAGATCTCCCGGAACTCGGCGATCAGCAGCAACTGGGTGTAGGCGTCCATCACGGAGTGATCGGCGCCGACGATGACGATGACGCCCTTGGTCGCCTCGAGGAGGCTGTCGGGTTCGATGGTGGTGGCCACCACGTGCGGCCAGCGCAGGGCGCTGACCTCGCGGGCGAAGAAGCGCTCGATGTGGTGGTCGACGCTCACCCCCTCCGGGGGCGCCTCCTGGCGACGTGCGGTGATGGTCACCGAGTCCGGAACCACGACGTAGCGCGCGTGGCCGTGCCCGTCGTGCTGGGCCGTCGTGCGGAACGCGTCATGCCGGGCGATCCAGATGCGCAGGACCTCGGCGAAGGTGTCGGGATCGAAGGCTCCGGGCAGGCGGAAGGCCGTGCCGATCCAGGAGCCCAGCCCGAAATCGTCGGCGGTCGACGACGTGGCCGAATGGTAGAGGTGCGCAGCGTGATTGGGTGAGAGCGGACGATCGTCCGACTGCCACCGATCGGCCTCGACGGTCGGAATCCACTCGGTGATCCGACCGGTCGGGACCGGATAGTCCGCAAGCTCCGTGTACTCCATGACATCCCCAGGGGTGACTAGGCGAAAGCT
This sequence comes from Gordonia oleivorans, assembly GCF_040044975.1. Lineage (NCBI taxonomy): Bacteria > Bacillati > Actinomycetota > Actinomycetes > Mycobacteriales > Gordoniaceae > Gordonia > Gordonia oleivorans. Next base: position 40,744 of record NZ_JBDZDI010000014.1, on the reverse strand, counting down.
GGTCAGCTCGAGCGTGCGGTCCCCGTTCCGAACGCCCGGTGCTGTTGGGGGAGGATGACAGATGCCACCCGCGGAAATGCGGCGACGGTGAGTCCTTGGTCACACCAAAGCCGAGTACGCAGTGACAGAGCATGCATCTTCCGCGAGCAGTGTTCGACGACACAATGAATGCGCCTTCGTGTTTTCGTCTTCCCTCATCCCCAACCATGAAGGTCGACAAGCGATGACATTAGCGGCATTTCGCCCCTCCCGCCAGCCCTGCGCGATGAGATGTGGGCAACCCTCGGGGGTCGGTAGTTACTGACGCGAAATGTCGGATGTGCCGATTTGAAGAATTGACGGAAACGCCGCCTCGATTTCTGTGAATTAGATGTGAAACGGCCGCCGAATTATGATTCATCAGTCCGTCCGCATATGTCGTGGTGGCGCCAATCATTGCCAGGTGGGTGCCGGTGTCCTAGACTCCGCGGAAGGAACCTGCACGGGGGTCACGTTCCGAGGTCGAGTCGCTGTTGCGATCGCACATGTCGTGCTCCCTGTTCATTTTCCCGCGGCCACCGCCGACGGCGGATGTCGCCGACCCGGGCGAGGCAACGGTGCCTGTGTCCACCGGTCGTCGGGTGCGAGTGCACCCGTGTGCCGATGGCGTATCCGAAATGCGATGTGCCGACAGCAATGTCGCCATCGCGAAAGACCAACTCGACATAGCAAAGGATTGCGGTGACGACCTCAGACGTGGCCAGCCTCGCAGTAGATGCCGCCGGAGAGGACGCCACGGACCCGCAGGTGCGGCTGTCCGTGGTCATCCCGGTCTACAACGAGGAAGACACCATCGGTACCTGCCTGACGCTGCTGCTCGAGCAGGCCGACCACATCGCCGAGATCGTGGTGGTGGACAACAATTCGACGGATCGCAGTGCCGAGGTCATTCAGGAATTCATTGACCAATGGCGCATTGTCCGGGTGATCAATGAATCGAATCAGGGTTTGGTCTTTGCTCGGAACGCCGGGATGGATTCGGCAACAGGAGATGTGATCGCCAGGATCGATGCCGACACCCGCGTTCCGCCGACGTGGGCCGCCACGATCGTCGAGTTCTTCACCGCGGACACGGCGGGGCACTGGTCGGCCCTCTGCGGCCGCGGCGCCGCCTACGGACTTCCGCTGGAGGGCTCCACGAGCCGGGTCCGCAGGCTGATCGATCCGCTGTTGCGTCGAATCCCCAAGCGGGGACGTGCGAGTGACACCGACGGGACGGTGGCGCCACGCGACATTCCGGTGCTGTACGGATCGAACATGGTGGTGCGGCGGGAGATGTGGCAGGTGATCCGCACGCGGGTCAGCATGCGCCGCGACATCTTCGAGGATGTCGACATGGGGCTGTGTGTCCAGGACGCGCACGGCCGCAATGCTTTTCTCTCCTCGCTGACGGTGGGCGTGTCGCCGCGCCGGATGGAGACCGCGCTGCCGGCATTCGTCGAGTACATGAGCTTCCTGCCACGGACCCTGCTGATGCACCGGCGATACGGACTGACCGCGGTGGTGGTGTTCGGCTATCTGCCGCCACTGATCGTGGTGCATGCCGCCCGCCTCGTGCTCATCCGCGCACACGACGAGCAGACCTCCACCTTCTCCGTTCGCAATCTCCTGCGGGAGACCTCGCAACGGGGACTGCCGTGACCGAGCGCGGTGTGACCGGGCGCAGTGTGACCGACGAGGCCGTGGGTGCGCATTCCGATGCCGCGGTGCATGGTTCGGCCACGACGGGCCTCCGGGTGTCCGGTCCGGACGAGGCGTTTCTGCTCGCCGAGGAGAAACTCGGATTCCGCACACCCATCCAGTTCTGCTGGGTCCTCGACGACGACCCGGGCCTCGAGGCCATCGAGCGGTACGCGGAGTCGTTGAGTACCGGCCTGCTCCACCGCGCCATTTCGCGCCGACGTTTCCCGGCCGCGCGTCGTCGGTGGGTGTCTTCGCGGGTGCAACCGCGCATTATCGTCGGCGCCCGCATCGACGATGCCGAGATCGGTGCGTGGGCCGACAACCTGCTGCGTTCGGCGGATCTGCGTCCCGCGCAGGGACTGGGCTGGCGAGTGCACACGACGACCACCACCCGTGGACGCCGCGTCGTGGTGCTGCTGCTGTCGCACCTGATCGCGGACGGGGAGGCGATCATGCGCGCCCTCGTCGCCGCTGCCGACGGTGAGACGACCGCACTCGCCGATCCCGACACCGCCCGCGGTGCGCGGGCACTGGCCGAGGACGCGCGGGACAGCGCACGGCAGATCCGTTCGGCGGCACGGTCGGTCCGTGCCGTGGCCCGCGATGCACGGCAGCGGCGGCGCGAACGTCGCGAGGGCACCGCGCCGGTGGTCCCGAATCGCCCGCCGTCACCACCGCCGACCTACGACCCTTACCGCGCCACCTTGGCCATCGTCGACGTCGACCGCGACCTCTGGCATGCCCAGGCCCGGCAGTACGGCGGTACCGGGAACACCCTCTTCACCGCGCTGGTGTGTGGGCTGGTGCGCCGATCTGGCTATCCCGTCGGTGACCAGATGCGTGTCAGCGTCGCCGTCAGCAAACGCGGTGGGCCAGAGGATCTGCGCGCCAACGCCTCTGGTGGGATCTGGCTGCGGGTCGGCGAACCGCAGGAGTCGCCGGCCGACCTCGATTACCTCCGTGGTCTGAGCCGGCAGGCGTTCGCCGAGTATGCGAAGACCGGCACCGACGTGCCTGACGATCTCCAGTCGCTGGTGCGATTGATGCCGCGACGGGTGCTGACGACGGCGTTGCGGTCGGTGCCTGCCCCCGATGTGAGCGTCTCCAATCTCGGGGTGCTCGACGATCGGGTACGCACCATCGCCGGAGTGCCCGCGTCGTCGTTCGTGCTGCGATTGATGGTGCAGGACACCGCGGGTGAGGATGTGGCGATGCCCGGCCCGGGGCTCTCGGCGTGGATAGTCGAGTACGGTTCGACCGTCACCCTGTCGTTCGCCGCCTTCAGCCCCGAGTACTACGGCGACGAGGATCACCTCGCGAAGCTGCTCAGTGCGGAGCTGTCGGCGTGGGGCCTCGATCACAGATTCTGGTGAATTACTCATGATGACAAGCCGATCCGACGGCGCGCATGTCGCCGTCATCCTCTACGGCAGTCGGGGCGACGTGCAGCCCGGGGTGTGTCTGGCCGTCGAACTCCAGCGGCGTGGCCATCGGGTCAGTGTCGCGGTACCGCCCAATCTGCTGGGCTTCGCGCGGAACGCGGGAGTGGCGACGGTGGTGGCCATCGGCCGCGACACCGGCACGCAGTGGTCCTCCGATGAGGCGCTGGACGCCCAGCGGTCCCGAAACCCATGGACGCGTGCACGATTCGCGCTCGACACGGTACGGGACGGCATCTCGGCCTTCGACCGGGCCATGGTCGAGACCTTCCTCGACGACGACGCGGCGATCACCGACGTCGACATGCTGATCGCCGCCCCGTTGTGTCAGGCACGGGGCCTCGCGCTCGCCGAGCGGTTGGGCGTGCCATTGACGGTGCTGCGCTATGCGCCGATGTCGGAGAGCGGGGTGATCGGTCCGCTACCCGGCGTCACCGACTCGTGGTCGCCGAAGTGGAAGCGACGCAGCTGGCGGGCCTATGACCGCATCGTGTGGTGGGCAACACGATACAGCGAGAACGGATTTCGTCGGCGGATCGGCAGGCCCGCCGCGCGCACCGGCTGCCCGGATCGTCTCGGGGTGTTGCGGGTTCCGCAGATCCAGGCCTACGACCCGGCCATCGCTCCGGAGTTGGTTGCCGAATGGAAGGCCGGGCACGCGGTCAAACCCATCATCGGATTCCTCGACCTGCCCGCCGGCGCCCGCGATCACCTCGCCGAGACCTCGCATGGGGACGCCGAACTGGCCGAGTGGCTCGACGCGGGCGAGCCGCCGGTGTTTGTCGGGTTTGGCTCGATGCCGGTGACCGACCCGCAGCGGGTTCGGTCACTGTTCGGCGCGGCTGCAGCCGAACTCGGCGTTCGATGTGTGTTCGGCCTGGGAGCCACGCCCGGGGTCGACGCCGACGACACGTCCATCTATCACGTGGGTGCGGTCAATCACGCGTGGCTGTTCCCACGCTGCGCCGCAGTGGTCCACCACGGGGGAGCGGGGACGACGGCCGCCGCACTGCGGGCCGGTGTGCCATCGGCGGTGTACTCGTTCACCGCCGAGCAGCCGTTCTGGGCGGAGCGTATCCGCACCCTCGGAGTCGGCACCGGCCGAGCGTTCTCGGCACTGACCGACGAGTCGATCCGCGCGGACCTGTCAACGGTCCTGACGGAGAAGGTCCGTTGCGCAGCAGTGGAGTTCGCCCAGCGGATGGTGTCCCCGAAGCGTGCCGTGGCCGCCGCCGCCGACATCGTCGAGGTGCGGTTGCCGGTGCCGGCGGGGGAATGATCCGGAAACCCGTTGCGGAGTAGCACCACTCATCCCGCCGGGCCGAGCTTGTCGAGGTCGAGACCACTTTCGCAACCCGATGCTGGAAACCGATTGCAGCGCACCCAGACTCCCGCCGATCGAGCCGTCACCGTCTCGCCGGTCGAGCCGCCTCGTGCGAGCTTGCGAGCCCGTGGCGTGTCGAGACCACGCAACCCGACGCTGGAAACCGATTGCAGCGCAGCACCACCCGACGGCAGTGACCTACCGCGGATAGGTGGTGATGGTCTCCCCGGTGACCGGATCACGCCAGATGACAGCCCGATCCGACAACATAGTGGGGATCAACAACCCCATGTGCTTGCGCTGATGGTCCGGGGTACACAACGGCATCAGGTTGAATTCCACGGTCCAGCCACCGGTGATCGGATCCTGGTGCACGAACTTCACCACGTGATCGATCTGGCATTCACTGGCCGGTCGCCCGCAATGCGGGTACCGGCACGTGCCATCCAACTCGATGATCTTCTCCCGCAACCACGCCGGAATCCGATACGTCAACGCACCCGGCGGCGGGAAGAAATAGCCGCCGTGCCCGGTCGGGTCGATCGGTGCCGCCGGGAACGGATCGTCGAGGCGACGCCACGCCGCCGGTATCCGGTCCAGAGAGGTGGTGGTGCTGATGCTGGGGATGTCCAGGGTGGGAAACTCGGTGACGGTGACGAGCTGTCCCGAACTGATCAAGATTGCAGCGTGAGCGTCGTCGACAACGCCGAAGTACTCCAACCGAGCTTCCCGCTGCCCGGACGGGTCGGTGATCAACGACAGCGACAACTGCGCATCGGTGTCCGCGTCGGGTTGTGCCTCAACAGTATCCGTTGCCGCACAGTCAGCGTCGTCACAGTCAGCGTCGCCGTCGGTGATCGTCTCGGGATCGTCGGTCATGTCGGCGTCCGCATCGACCTCGACATCGCCAGATAGATCAGTCGCGGCGGGGTCGATGTCGAGTTCGGTCAGGCCACTGGGTTCTTCCGGCAAGGGGATCGCCCGCGAGCAGTCGCCCCGACCGCACTCACACGACAGCTGCGCGCCGGGCAGTCCTTGGATTTCGGCGAACGCCGCGACCTGCACCTGACCCTGACGACGCGGATCACGCGGGCAGATCCGCTCACTGATCATCTTCGCGATCCGCGCCGCCAGATGGGCACCCATCTCACCTGGTGCGTAGACGGAGATGCTGCAGTGCCCGTTGGTGTCTCGGCGGACCCGCACATTCTGGTCACGTGCGGCAGCTTCCTCGCGACGGTCCGCGGCGCCGTCGGGATCCAGGGCGATCACCATCTCGATGACCTGATCCCGCAGGGTCTTATCCGCCTGATTGCGTTCGGCCAGTTGCAGTGCACGGGTTTCGGCGAAGGCGCGGACGTCGTCGTCGGACAGGACGGCGATCTCGTTGGCGATGATGCGGATACGTTCCAGCGAGTGGTCACCGTCCAAGAACGCCGCGGTCACGGTCGGGAGCGTCGACAGCAGGAAGCTGAGCGTCATCCACGCGGTGGCTTGCGGCACCGAGACGCCCAGGGTGGTGGATACCTTGCCGGTGGCGGACTTGTCGACGGCGCCGGTGGTGTGCACGTTGGTCTGATGGCCCGAGAGCAGCATCTCGTCGTACACGGTGTGCCCGATCCGCGCCGCGGAGAGCACTTTCCGCGCGATCACTTGTCGTTCCTGGCGTTGCAGGGAACGAGCCAGAGCGGTCGCGGCCTCGACGGGGAGGTGATCGATCATGGCGGCGTCGTCGGCGGTCATCGACAGTTCCGGTGCCTTGTGGCTGCCAATCATGTTGGTGGCCATGATGTTCACCTCCTCTGCTCGGTCGGATCAACTGAACTGAGTCAAGTGTAGCGAGGGGGTCCGACAAGTTTCTTCGGCGCGGAATCGGTTGGTGGTGGCCCGGTTTCGATGTCAGTTTGCCGAAGTGGTCTCGATACGCGACGAGCTCGCTTCGCTCGCGCGGCGCACTCGACCAGCGGGGGTGAAGCTGGTGCTTGCGTACTGCTTGCGGCTTGCGGAGGTGGCCTCGACCTCGACAAGCTCGGCCGGGCGGATACACCGACTCGCAAGCTCGTCGGCACTCGGCCAGCGGGGGTGCGGAGGTGGTCTCGATATGCGACGAGCTCGCTTCGCTCGCGCGGCGCACTCGACCAGCGGGGATTAAGCACACTCGGCCAGCGGGGACCAGGCGCACTCGACCAGCGGGTTGCGTGCACTCGGCCGGCGGGGCCGCTGAGGTCCTACTCCTCTGGCTGGGCGCCCCAGAACGATCCGTCGAGATCCCAGCGTGAGAGTTCCTCGGCGACCAGCGATGTGAGCGTTGCGGTGTTGGCGACGCGGTCGGGATCGAGTGCGGTGATGCACAGGGTGATGTGTCCGGCGCTGCGCGATGACCAGCCACTGATGCCGCCGGCCATCCGGCGCATCACGTCCAGGGAGGCGCCGACGGTCATCGAGCGCATCGCCACCGAACCGGGCAGTCCGGTTCCGAGGCCGGCGAATCCGGCGTCGAGGGTGCCCAGGTTGGATGCGAGACACAGGGGTGCACGGGAGTCGGCGGCCAGTCGTCGGACGATGGAGTCGCCCAGTGGCTGAGCCAGACGGCCCAGCAGCGCAAGTGAACTCGGTGCACCTGTTGCCGAGGCGAACGCGGTCTTGCTGGCCGTGCGCAACGGACTCAGATCGGTGCGCAGGGCGGGGCTCACCCGTATGCGGGCGGTGACGCCGGTACTCGCATTCGCCCGTCGATCGCCCGGGATACGGGTCGAGACGGGCAGATTCACCGGGATCTCGTCGCCGTCGGCGACCGCGCCAGAGTCTTCGAGAATGCCGATGACGATGGCGGTGAACAGGGTGTTGGCGGTACCGCCGACGCGTTTCGCGACCACGTCGAAGGCGGCATCCGGGATGGTGACGATGACGGTCGGACTGACTCCGCCCCAGTCCTCGGCCGACACGGCAGGATCGGGCGCGGTCGGACGTGGAAGTGGTGCGGGCCGAGTGCGGTGTCGCGCGAGTCGATAGGCGGCGACGGCACTGGTGCGCAGCGCATCGGCACCCTCGCGCACCGTGTCCGGCATGCCGGGGTCGGCATCCGTGGCGTCATATCCGATGCCGTCGAGGGCTTCGCCGATGCCGGTGATCACCGCGCCCCCGTCGCCGATGACATGCGACGACACCCAGGACACGAACGTCTCGTCGGTGTCCCGCGTGGTGATCGCACTCATGCGCCACGACGGCCCGGTGACACTGTCGATCCCGAGGTTGGCCTGCGCCAGCGCCCACCCGGCTCCGTCGGCGGCGTCGATCTGCTCGTCGGCGAAGGCGTGACGTCCCGCATCCGGCGTGTGAACCCATCGGTCTCGCAACGGAAATGCACACCGGACAACGAGTCTGCTCATACGTCCGTGGGTCAGTGCCGCGCCGAGTTCGGTGAAGCGGGCAGGGTCGAGGCGGGTCGGCAGGCGCCAGACGGCCTGATTGATCACCGGTAGCCCCATCGCGTGTTCCATCCGGACGAAGAGGTCGTCGTCGGGGGTGAGCCGTTCCGGGCGGCCGGGTGCCGCAGACATCGATGTGGGGTGTGCGGCGTTGGTCACCAACAGTTTTCGTCCTTGTCGTGCGGGTGGGGAGGAACGGGCGTCGTCAGGCCTTACGCAGATACGCGCGCACCGTGATCGGCGCGAAAACGGCGATGATGATCAGCGTCCCGAGCAGGGTCCACGCGACGTGGCCGGTCACCGCCCCGTCATTGATCAACGACCGCAATGACGACACCAGATGCGAGATCGGGTTGACGTCGGCCAGGTTCTGCATCCAGGTGGGCATCGTCGTCACCGGGACGAAGATGTTGGAGGTGAACGTCAATGGCATCAGCACCAGCATCGAGACACCCTGCACCGCAGATGCTTTGGACATCAATACGCCCATGAGGGCGAAGATCCAGCTGATCGCGAAGGCTGCGAACATGGTCAGGATCACCCCGGCGACGGTGCCCAGCACGCTGTTGGGTCGATACCCCATCACCATTCCGACGCCGATCGACATCACCGAGGCGATGAAGTAGCGCACCACGTCGGCGATCAGCGATCCGGCCAGCGGAGAGATCCGGGCGATCGGCAGGGAGATGAATCGGTCGAACACCCCGCGGTCCATATCCTCCCGGAGTTGCACACCGGTGACCACCGAACTGGTGATCGCCACCGACACCAGCACGCCCGGAACCAGTTGCGGCAGATACGCATCCACGCTGCCGGCGATGGCGCCCCCGAAGATGTTGGCGAACATCACGGTGAAGACGATCGGGATGACGATGACGTCGAAGAGTTGCTGGGGGGTGTGCTTGAGCCGCAGCAATCCACGGCGGGTCATCGTCAACGTGTCGGCGACGACCTTGCCGGGTCCGATGCGTTCGATGACCGGACCGAAGTCGATTCCGGGTGACGGGGTTTCGGCGACAGTGGTCATGCCGCGGCCTCGCTTTCGGTGGCGGAGTCCGTATCGGATGCCGGCGGCGCCGCCGGGGCAGCGGTGATGGAGAAGAAGACGTCGTCGAGACTCGGTCGGCGGACCGAGATCTCGGCGACCGTGATACCCGCGTCCTCGAGTGCGACCACCGCCCGCGCCGAGAGCGACGGGTCGGCGATCGGTGCCACCAGTCGCCCGTTCTCCGGGGTCGCGGTCACCGTCGCGTCGAGTACGTCGCGCAGAACCCGTGCGGCGTCGTCGAGCCGGGCCGGTTCCACCGCGACCTCCAGGGAACGGGTGCCGACGCGGTCCTTGAGGGAGTCGGCGTCACCGGAGGCGACCACGCGGCCCGAGTCGATGACGACCAGGGAATCGGAGAGTTGGTCGGCCTCTTCGAGGTACTGGGTCGTCAGCAGCACCGTGGTGCCCTGATCGACGAGATCGCGTACCACCGACCACACCTGGGTGCGGGTGGTGGGGTCGAGTCCGGTGGTCGGTTCGTCGAGGAACAGCAGGGCCGGTGTGCGGATCATCGAGGCGGCCAGGTCGACGCGGCGACGCATGCCGCCGGAGAATCCGCTGACCGGACGGTTCGCCGCGGCAGCGAGCCCGAACTGCTCGATCAACTCGCTGCCCCTGGCGCGGGCCTTGCGACCACTGAAACCCAGGAGCCGACCGAACAACTCGAGATTCTCCAGGGCGGTGAGATCCTCGTCGACCGATGCGTACTGCCCGGTCAGGGAGATCAGGGAACGCACAGCGGTGGGATCGCCGGTCAGGTCCCGTCCGAAGATGGTGGCATGGCCGGAGTCCGGGCGGATCAGGGTCGCCAGCATGCGGACCGTGGTCGTCTTGCCGGCCCCGTTGGGTCCGAGGACGCCGAGGACCGAACCGGTGGGCACGGTGAGCGAGACGTCGTCGACGGCGACGACGTCACCGAAGGTCTTGCGCAGGTGCTCCGCGTTGATCGCGATGTCGGGAAGCATGCCGACCACAGTGCCCGGCCGGCCTTTCATCTCCCTTTCACCGGTGCGTCGACGACGTCTCGAAACCTATCCGACCAGCCGAATCAGGCTCCGACGGTGTGACCGAGGTCCCTCGCCCAGGTCGATCACCGCGAAGTCGCGCCGGTAGTGGGCACCCCGGGCGGCGGCGGCGAGCGGATCGTCGGCGGCGCGGTTCTCGACCAGACAGATCGCCGCGGCCGCCCCGGCCAGCGCCGGCAGATTGACGGTCGGTGCCGCCACCAGAAACCGCAACGCGACGCCGAGTGCGTCGGCCGCGAGCCGTGCGGCCACCTCGGCGCCGGACCGGGCCAGGATCACCGCACGCACCCCGTGCAGGTAGGCCGAGTGCCCGTCGTGCGGCGCCCCGATGATGGCGATCGCGGTGTCCGCGGAGCGCCGCGCCGCCTGCGGGTTCTCCGGCAGGCGCAGCACCGACAGGGCCATGTGGGCGGTGGCGACGTGCGGGCGCCGCGAATCACCGGCGGCGAGCAGGCACGCCTCGAGGATCTCGGTGGCCGCGGCCGGATCCGAGGGTGCCAGGGCCAGGGCCTGATGGATGCGGATACCCGTGGACTCGTCGGAGAACCCGATCGTGGCGAAGTCGTCGGCGCTGCGGGCATAGAGGGCGGCCGCACCCGGTCGGTCCCCGGTCAGGGCATGCCCGCGGCCGAGCCGTTGGCGGGCGGCGGCGATCAGCCACGGGTGTCCCGCCCGCTCGGCGCACACCAGCGCCGCCAGGGCGCATCGACGGGAGAAGTGCACCGCCGCATAGAATTCGGCGACATCGGAGCGGACGATCTCGGCGAGTGCGGCGACCACGGCGTCGGAGGAGCGAGTGGCGTCGGTGAGGATGCGCGCGGTCGCACGCGGCGATCCGGTGACGATGTCGACGGCCAGTGCGATCGGCCCGGCGGTCGCCGGTGCCCGGCGGACCGCGGCGCGCAGCCGGGTCCGCGCCCGCGCGGCCTCCCGGAACCGTCGACGAACCATGAGATAGGCGGTGGCGCACAATAATCCGAGCACATCGTCGGGGCTTCCGGGGTGATCGAGGGCGATCACCGCGAGCCGTTCGGCGTCGGGGTAACCGCCGGTTCGTACCAGCCGCCACAGGGTGATCGGGAGAAGACGGGCGACGGCCCCCGGGATGGCGGCGGTGGCGGGATCGTCGAGGGCGGCCAACACCGCGTCGGTGCTCTCGTCGAGGCGCCCGGCGGCGTCGCCAACCCGGCCGGCGATCAGATCATCGGTCGTCGAGGCCACGACATCGGCTGCCCAGGAAACGAATTCGAGTGTCAGTGCGCGGTGTGTCGGTGGGTCGAGGCGGGTGCGTTCCCGGACGAACTCCCGCACCGTCTCGGTGATCCGGTACCGCGTGCGGCCGTCGTCGAAGTCGACGACGCTCGCCATGTGGTGATCACAGAGTTCGGCGAGCGCGGGTAGCGTCACCGACCCGAAAACGAGTGCGTCGTCCAGGCGTACGTCTGAGGGGAACAGGGCCAGGACCGCCAGGGTGCGTTGGGCGGACGGGCTCACCAGGTCCCAGCTGGCGGCGACGACGTCGGCGATGCGATGGTGTCGGCCTGCACCGGCGACGGCGAGCAACCCGAAACGTGCGTCGAGTCGCCCGACTACATCGGCCAGCGACAGGTAACGCAGTTGTGCCGCTGCGAGTTCCAGTGCCAACGGGGAACCGTCGAGGCGTCGGCACAACTCGATCAGCAGGCCGCGATCGAGGTGAACGTCCGACCGCAACTCGCGGGCCCGCCGGGTGACGAGTTCGACGCCGCGGTCGGTGTCGAGCGGGCCGACGGTCACGATGCGCTCGTCGGGCACCCCCAGCGGGGTCGTGCTGGTGGCCACGACGGTGAGATCGGCTCGGCGGGAACGGATGTCGTCGACGAGGTCGGCGACGAAGGCCACCAGGTGTTCACAGGTGTCGAGCACCACGAGCGCACCGACGGGGCTCAGCTGGGCGAGGACGGCGCCGGTGGTGACCGACGGCGCGGCCGTCGAGATGTCCTGTTCGGGCAGGGAGCCCCGTCCCAGCGCGATGGCGACGGCGGCCGCGACGTCGTCGGGATGTCGGGCCGCCGACAGGTCGACGAAGACCTCGGCAGGTCGGGTCGACGCGATGTACTCGGTGATCAGTCGGGTCTTGCCGATGCCGCCGGGGCCGACGATCGTCACCAGCGATGATCGTGCAATCGCCTCGGCGAGTTCGGCATTGGTGCCGGCGTCGGCGAGGAACGTGTCGGCCGGCGGTGCCGGGGTGTGGGGCAGCGGAGCGAACGCGAGGGCGGCGCTATGGGCGGCGGCAAGTGCCGGACCGGGATCGGCGCCCAGCCGCTCGGCGAGTTCGGCACTGATCTCCGCGTGGATGCGGAGCGCCGCATTCGGATCGCCCGCGGCCAGGTGGGCCCGCATCTGGAGCGCCGCGAGATGCTCGTCGAGTGGCAGATCGCCACGCACATCGGCGATCTCGGCCGCCACGCCGGCCGGGTCGTGTGACAGGCGGGCATGCCACTCCCGCTCGAGCGCGGCGCGGTGGGCGCGATCGGCCCGGGCGCGCAGGCGATCCCGGAGTTCACCGGCCGGCAGGTCGGCGCCGGCGTCGCCACGCCAGAGCGCGAGCACCCGGGCCGCGCCGGCCCCGTCCGAGTCGTCGTCGAGGTCCGACAGTGATTCGGCCACAGCGAGATCGGAGACCGGCACGGCGAGATCGAGTCGATATCCGGCGGCCGAGCCCACGATCGATCCGGTACCGAGGACCTGCCGAAGGCGGGACATCTGCGTTTGCACGGCCCCGGCCGGATTCTGTGGCGGCCGGTCTGCCCAGGCGTCGGCGACCAGTGCGGCGACGCCGACCGGCCGCGGATGGGCCAGCGCGAGGGCGGTCAGCAGTGCCCGGGCGCGCCCGGACGTGATGGGTGTCTCGTCGTCACCGTCGATGACCGTGATGGGACCCAGCAGCCCGACACGGGGATGCGTCTGCGGCGGCGGGGAACTCATCGGGGAGCGATCGGCGGCCGGCGGTGGTCAGTCGGCGGTGATCAGTCGGCGGGGTAGAAGGACGTGCCCCACTGCCCGGCAAAGGTGATGTCGTGCAAGGGGAGTCGTTCCCGGGGCCAGGCGTCGCGTTCGGCGACCTCGGGGGCGAGGGTGGTCGGGTCGGCGGCCAGGCGGGCCAGGGCGAGGACCAGCATCGGTCGGGACTCGGCCGGGACACCGAACTCCGCCCGCGCGGCGGCAACGTCGAATCCGGCCATCGGGTGCGCGTTGAGCCCCATCGAGACGGCCTGGATGCTCATCTGTGCGGCGGCGAATCCGAGGTCGACGGCGCCGTACTCGTGCACCATGGCGTCGTCGGGATTGTTGCTGGTGCTCAGCAGGATGAGGGCGCCGGCGGCCGGTGCCCAACTCTTGTTGCCGCGGTTGAGGGTTGCGGCCAGCCGCGTGAAGGTGTCGTCGCCGCGGAGCCCGACGATGAACCGGACCGGCTGGATACGGCCCCAGGTGGGTGCCCATCGGCCGGCCTCGAGGACGTCGGTCACCTCCGCGGTGGTGATCGTCGCCTCGGGGTCGTAGCCGCGGGCGCTCCAGCGATTCTCGATCGGTGCGTGCACCCCGACGAGCCTACGGTGTCTCGACGGCGGCATCGTCGTCGTCGCCGACCGGTGTGCGCAGCACCACAGCCAGGACCACCGCCAGCACCGACAACGTGATCACCGCGGCCAGCGATGCCGCGTGGATGCCGTCGACGAAGGCGCTGCGTGCGGCGTCGGCCAGTGCGGTGCCGTCGGGGCCCAGCTGCCCGGCGTCGTGCAGGGTCTCACCGAGGGTGTCGCCGAAGTTCCGGCCGTCGGCGTGCTCACGGAACACCAGCGTGGCCAGCGACCCGAGCAGGGCCAGGCCGAGCGCGGTCCCGAGTTCGAAGCTCGTCTCGGAGATGCCCGACGCCGCGCCGGACCGTTCCGGCGGAACCGAACCGACCACGATGTCGGAGACCAGGCTGAACTGGATGCCGTAGCCGATACCGGCGACCGACGTGGCCACCAGATAGATCCAGAGCGGGCTGTCGGTGGTCAGCCACAGCAATCCCAGGTTGCCGGCGGCGGCCAGGACCACCGAGCCGATGAACGCGGTGCGCACACCCACCCAGGCGGCGACGCGGCTCGCGCCGATCGAGAACACGGCGACGGCGATGGCCATCGGCAGACCGGCGAGGGCGGCGGCGAGCACGTCGTGGCCCATCACCGACTGCAGGTAGACCCCGGTCAGATACGAGGTGCCGCCGAGGGCCATCATGCCGACCAGCGCCACCGCGACGGCGGAGCTGAACTGCGCATTGGCGAAGAGCTTCAGGTCGAGCAGTGGTGCCCGCGCGGAGCGTTGCTGCACGATGAACACCGCGAACATCGCCACGCCCACCACGCCGATGACGGCGACGAGCGGGGTGACGCCCTCGGCGGCCATCGTCTTGATCGAGTAGACGATCGGCAGGATCGCCAGCAGCGACAGGACGACGCCGACGATGTCGAAGCGGTCGGTCGACGGGGCCCGGTACTCGGGCACCAGGCGCGGGGCGAGCAGGAACAGCACGGCCAGCACCGGCACGTTGATGAGGAAGACGACACCCCACCAGAAGTGGTGCAGCAGAACGCCTCCCACCACCGGACCGATGGCCGAGCCGCCGGCGAAGGCGGCCGTCCACACGCCGATGGCGCGACCGCGGTCACGGGCGTTCGGGAACATGTTGGCGATCAGCGACAGGCTCGACGGCATCAGCGTCGCGCCGCCGATCCCCATCAGGGCACGCGCGGCGATGAGGATGCCGGCGCTCGGTGCGAACGCGGCGATCACCGACGCGATACCGAAGACGGCGGCGCCGGCCAGCAGGATGCGCCGACGACCGAGTCGGTCACCGACGTTGCCCATGGTGATGAGCAGGCCGGCGATGAGGAAGCCGTAGATGTCGAGAATCCACAACTGCTGCGCGGCCGTCGGTTCGATGGCGTCGGTGATCGACGGGATGGCCAGGTACAGGACGGAGAAGTCCATCGACACCAGCAACACCGGCAGGGTCAGCACGGCCAGACCCAGCCAGGTTCGGCGATCGGCGCGCGCGGGTTCGCGGTGACGCTGATCGACGGGGCGGTACTGGGTGGACATGATGCGACTCTCCGTGTGCTCGTGGGGATGGTGGTGCTCGTGGGGATGGTGGTGCTCGGTGGGGATGGTGTCCGGTGTGGACTGTGCTCGGTGTGGACGGTTCTCGTCGAAGCGACGCGTACGTCGTACGCTCACTGACGGTACGGATATGAGTACGCTGTACGCAAGTGGGTTATTCCCGGTGAATGTCACACGTGGTGACCCGGCGGTCGGTCAGGAGGGAGAAACGGTGGCCCCGCAGACGCAGAAGCTGACGACGTCGGCGATCGTCGATTCGGCCATCGCCATCGCCGACCGTGACGGACTCGACGCGCTCTCGATGCGCCGGATCGCCGACGATCTCGGTGTCGGCGCGATGTCGTTGTACCGGCACGTCGCGGACAAGGATGCGCTGCTGGTCGCGATGGCGGCCGAGGTCGGACGGCGTTTTCCCTATCCCGTCGAGATGGACCCGGCGCCGACGTGGCGCGAGCGGATCGCCATCGCCACCGACATCGACTGGCAGCTCTATCAGCGCCACCCGTGGGTGGTGCTGGCCTACTCGGTGCCACGCTACGGATTCGGCGACGACTCCCTCGAGGGGCTCGAGTGGCTGTCCGACGGATTCGGGCAACTCGGCGTCGAACCCGCGCGCGCGGTCGAGATGGTGCTGACGTTCTGGAGTTACGTCAACGGCGTCGCCCTGGTCGGCGTCAGCGAGCAGATCCTGCGCGCCGAGGGGACGGCCGCCGACGCCGGCGGTGGGCTCGGCGATCTGCTGCAGGGCTGGACCGAACGCGACGACGACACCCGGCTGGCATCGCTGCCGATCGTGTCGTCGGTCGCGGCGCGGGCCGACGTCGGACGTCTGCTGTCGCCACGCACCATCCTCGACGCCGGCGTGGCCTACCTGTGCGCAGGTTTCGAAGCGTCGAGTGGGCGCTGATCCCCGTCGAGTGGGCGCCGTTGCCTGTCGAGTGGGCGCCGATCCTCGTCGAGTGTGCTCACCCGCCGACACGCATATCTGATATCTCGCCGCTATGGTGAACCCGCCATGCTGTATGGTGCAGAAGCCGCATGGCGGTCACAGATGATTTCCGATGAGGGTTGGGGGAACACATGAAAATGGTTGTGCGACTGATGCTTGCCGCGCTGGCGGCATGTTCGATGGGTATGGCGCTGGCTCCGGCGGCCTCGGCGGCGCCGACCGGCGATCACGCGTGGGTATTCCGGTTCGATGCCGGCACCACCCAGCTGCTGGCCACCGACCAGGCCTACGAGCTCACCGATGCCATATCCGACCTCGCGATCGACAATGACGAGGTGCTGCCACCGGAGCTGGTCGACGCGTCGATCAATGCGTACTTGGCGACGGTGATGGCGGACTGGATCACCGAGGACGCCGGACCTGGGTCGTGTTTTGAACTGCAGGTCATCGACCGCGGGACGCCGGTGACGTCGTTGATCGGCACCGGCTTCGACCGCTGCCCGTGGCAGGTGCCGTCGGTGAGTCAGACGACGGTACCGCGCGACTCGGGCCTCGACGGCACGTTCGCGGCGCTCGCCTGACGACGACGTCGTAAACCCGACACGTTCGTCCCCCAGAAGCTGATTCGTCCGGCAGACATTCCTCGCCGACGATGAGGTTTCTGGGGGACGAACGTTCTTCCCCCACTTTCGGCAGGCCTTGCGGACCCGCGACCGGCCCTCACATCGCGTGCGGATACACCGTCAGCATGTGCGCACCGAACCAGGCGCTGCCGACGACGATCGGGACGAGCGCGGCGATGGCCGTGGCCGGGCGGGCGCGGGCGAACAGGATCGCCAGCGGGATCAGCAGCACGAACGCCGGCAGCAGCAGGCGGGGGCGGCTCATCATCAGCCCGCTCGACAGCACGATCGACGCGACGACGAGCACGCCGTAGGTCGCGACCGGCCACGGCAGTCGCGCCCAGATCGCCACGCACACCAGCACCAGGGTGCCGACGATGATCCACGCGGTGGCCACCGGGGCGATCTCACCGGAGTTCACCAGCATGTCGTTGACGAAATCGAATGCGGCCACACCCCAATCGAATCGGGTGTCCCAGCCCTGGGTCTGGATGGTGAACCAGCCCGTCGGTGAACCCGTGTGCGCCCACACCACGGCGAGATACCCGAGATACCCGAGCGGGCTGATGACGACGGCGAGCCAGCCCCGCACCGCCGGCCACCCGGCGAACGGAGACCGCCCCGAACCGAACAGATCGATCAGCGCGGCCAGCATCACCACCCCGATCACCACCACCGCCGTCGGACGTACGGTCCCGACCAGGCAGGCGCAGATCCCGGCGAGCAGCCAGCGGCGTTCCAACACGCCGACCAGCGCCCAGATGCTCAGCACGCAGAACAGGGTTTCGGTGTAGGCCATGTTCAGCACCACCGACATGGGTGTCGCGGCGAAGATCGCCACCAGATACAGGCCGACGCGGCGCGGGTCGACGACGCGGCCGTCAGCAGAGTCGGCCGTCTCGGATGCGGTGGCGTCCGGCGCCGACACCGCGTCGACCATCGGTGACCGGCCGGCCATCCGACGCACGCACAGCGCTCCCAACCGGGCGACGCCGACCGCGGCGACACAGCCCAGCACCAGGTTGAGCAGGACCGCGGCCGCGAACGGCGAGACGAACGGGAGTTTCGCGATCAGCCCGACCGCATACGGGTAGCCGGGGAAGAATGCGTACGCCGTGTCCGAGGAGTGGATGCCGCGAGCGTCGGTGAGGTCGATCGGCACGCCGCCGTAGCCGTGTTCGGCGATCGCCAGCATCCATTTGCCGTCCCAGGCCGCCAGCGAGTCGCGCAATGACACGCCGCGCAGGACGTCGAAGCGGGCCAGGACGGCGATGCCGATGGCCCGAATGACCAGGTAGATGCCGATCGGCAGGATCCACGAACGCCAGTCGGGGACCCGGCCGCGCGTCGCGAGCGCGTCGTCGTCCGGGCTCGTGGGCTCGGCCTGTGCACGCTGCGCACTCGTGGTGGACACGCCAGAGATGGTAGGGCAGAGCGCTGTGCGTCGGGTCGGGTGTCGGCGGTACCGGTCACACATCCGAGCGCGGGAGCCCCGCGGGTCACCGGCGACCACCGGCGCCCGCATGCCCCTGACCGACCGCCGGTAAGGTTGCCATGGCAAACACAGACGACAACCATGCAGGGAGGCAGCCGACGTGGCACTCGTGGTGCAGAAATATGGCGGATCCTCGGTCTCCTCGGCCGAACGCATCCGTCGTGTCGCCGAGCGCATCGTCGAGACCAAGAAGCAGGGCAACGACGTGGTCGTGGTGGTGTCGGCGATGGGTGACACCACCGACGAACTGCTCGACCTCGCCCAGCAGGTCAACCCGGCACCCCCGCCGCGCGAGATGGACATGCTGCTCACCTCGGGCGAGCGGATCTCCAATGCGCTGGTCGCGATGGCGATCAGCTCACTGGGTGCGCAGGCGCAGTCGTTCACCGGCTCCCAGGCCGGCGTGATCACCACCAGCAGCCATGGCGCGGCCAAGATCATCGACGTCACGCCGGGCCGGGTCCGGGCAGCGCTCGACGAGGGCAAGATCGTGCTCGTCGCCGGGTTCCAGGGGGTGTCGCAGGACACCAAGGACATCACCACGCTGGGCCGCGGCGGCTCCGACACCACCGCGGTGGCGCTGGCCGCCGCGCTGGAGGCCGACGTCTGCGAGATCTACACCGACGTCGACGGCGTCTACACCGCCGACCCGCGGATCGTGTCCGACGCACGTCGGCTGGAGACCGTCTCCTTCGAGGAGATGCTCGAGATGGCCGCATGCGGCGCCAAGGTGCTCATGCTGCGGTGCGTGGAATACGCCCGCCGATACAACGTTCCCGTTCACGTGCGCTCGTCGTACTCGACCAAACCCGGCACCTTGGTCGCCGGATCGATGGAGGACATTCCCGTGGAAGAAGCAATTCTCACCGGTGTCGCACACGACCGCAGCGAGGCCAAGATCACCGTCGTCGGCCTCGAGGATCGACCCGGCTACGCCGCCAAGGTGTTCCGGGCCGTCGCCGACGCCGAGATCAACATCGACATGGTGCTGCAGAACATCTCGAAGGTGGAGACCGGCAAGACCGACATCACCTTCACCCTGCCGCGGGAGCTCGGTCCGCTCGGCGTGGAGAAGCTGACCAAGCTGCAGTCCGAGATCGGCTTCACCGATCTGCTCTACGACGATCACATCGGCAAGGTGTCGCTGGTCGGTGCCGGCATGAAGAGCCATCCGGGGGTGACCGCCACCTTCTGTGAGGCGTTGAGCGACGTCGGCATCAACATCGAACTCATCTCGACCTCCGAGATCCGGATCTCGGTGCTGTGCCGCGACACCGAACTCGACGACGCGGTGCGCGCCCTGCACGAGGCCTTCAAGCTCGGTGGTGACGAGGAAGCCGTCGTCTACGCGGGAACGGGGCGCTGAACCATGGGTGTGAGTATCGGAGTGGTCGGCGCCACCGGGCAGGTCGGTGGAGTCATGCGAACCCTGTTGGCGGAACGCAAGTTCCCTGCCGATTCGGTGCGCTTCTTCGCCTCCCCGCGGTCGGCGGGTAAGAAGCTGCCGTGGGGTGACGGCGAGATTGTCGTCGAGGATGCCGCGACCGCCGATCCGTCGGGTCTGGACATCGCGTTGTTCTCCGCGGGCGCCACCATGTCGCGGGAGCAGGCGCCGCGCTTTGCCGCCGCGGGTGCGACCGTCATCGACAACAGTTCCGCCTGGCGCAAGGATCCCGATGTGCCGCTGGTGGTCTCGGAGGTCAACGGGGAGTTGGCGAAGAACCCGCCGAAAGGCATTGTCGCCAACCCGAACTGCACCACGATGGCCGCGATGCCGGTGCTCAAGCCGCTGCACGACGAGGCCGGTCTGACGCGTCTGATCGTGTCGTCGTATCAGGCGGTGTCCGGTAGCGGACTGGCCGGTGTGGAAGAGCTTGCCTCCCAATCCCGTGCGGTGATCGATGACGTCGAGAAGCTGGTCTACGACGGGTCCTCGGTGAACTTCCCGGCGCCGGTCAAGTATGTGGCCCCCATCGCGTTCGACGTGGTCGCGCTGGCCGGTGCGCTGGTCGACGACGGTTCCGGTGAGACCGACGAGGATCAGAAGCTGCGCAACGAATCCCGCAAGATCCTCGGTCTGCCGGAGTTGCTGGTGAGTGGCACGTGTGTGCGCGTGCCGGTGTTCACCGGTCACTCGTTGTCGATCAACGCCGAGTTCGCCTCGCCGCTGTCGCCGCAACGTGCCACCGAAATCCTTTCCGGCGCACCGGGCGTCGAGGTCGTCGAGGTGCCTACGCCGTTGGCCGCGGCCGGTAAGGACGATTCCCTGGTCGGACGTATCCGGCAGGACCCCGGCGTGCCCGACGGGCGTGGGCTGGCGCTGTTCATCTCGGGTGACAACCTGCGAAAGGGTGCTGCACTCAACACGATTCAGATCGCCGAGCTACTCGTCGGCTGACGCGCCGTCGCGCGGCGACCGGCATCGTCCCTCACCACCGTTAGGTAATGCCTCATGTCCTCTCCTGATGCCCCGGCGATCGCCGATCGGCTCGGCCACTATTACCAGGTCGACGGCACCTATCTCGTCGGCCGCGAGAAGATCCGCGAGTACGCGCGTGCGGTGCAGGACTTTCACCCGGTGCACCGCGACGAATCCGCCGCGGCCGCACTGGGTTACTCGGGACTGGTGACGCCGCTGACGTTCACCTCGATCCCGGCGATGTCGGCCAACCGCTCCCTGCTGGAGACCGTCGTCGTCGGTTACGAGACCTACGTGCAGACCGAGCAGGTGTTCGAGCAGCATCGGCCGATCGTCGAAGGCGATGAACTGACCACCGACGTCGAACTCACCGGAGTGCGTCGGATCGCGGGCCGCGACATGTTCACCATCACCAACACGTTCACCGATACCGCCGGGGAGACGGTGCACTCCATGCACACCACCGTCGTCGGCGTGGGCGGCGACGAGGTCGACCAGTCGATGACGGCGCTCGCGCGCAGTCTGATGGTGCACGACGTGACCGTGCTGTCCACCGACGCGGTCGGCGCCGACTATCACAAGACGGTGCGGCCCGATGTCCCGCAACGGTTTTCCAATGCCGGTGTCGAGCGCACGCCGGGCACGCTGCGGTTCGACGACCTGGTCGTGGGTGCCGAGTTGCCGCTGCGGCACGCACGGCTCTCCCGCGGCGATCTGGTCAACTACGCGGGTGTCTCCGGGGACGGCAACCCGATCCACTGGGACGAGGTGATCGCCAAGGCGGCCGGGCTTCCCGACGTGATCGCGCACGGCATGCTCACCATGGGACTCGGCGCCGGCTTCGTCTCCGCATGGTCGGGTGATCCCGGTGCCGTCACCCGCTATGCGGTACGGCTGTCCCAGGTTGCCGCCGTCTCCGCGGCCGAGGGCGGCGACATCGAGTTCTCCGGCAAGATCAAGTCGCTGGACCCTGAAACCCGAAGCGGCGTGATCCTGCTCATCGCCAAGTCCGGTGGCCGCAAGATCTTCGGCCTGGCGACGATGAACGTCCGCTTCAGCTGACCTCTGGTAGCTATTCGGACATCCGGTCGTGCTGTGCGACCGCTGATGCGGCCTCATCGATGATGGCGCGCATCCGGGCTTCCGCGGTGTCGGGATCGGCGAGACGGATCGCCCGAGCGACATCGTCGTGGAGAGCGATGGCCACGGGATTCGGTGTCGCCGGCATCATGCCGTGATGGGTCCGCCCGGACAGCACCTCGCCGACGACGCCGGTGAGCGCACGGAACATCTCGTTCGCGCTCGCCTCCAGCAGCGCGCGATGAAAGATCTTGTCCGCCTGGAGATATGCGTCGAGATCGCCGGTCCGGCCGTGTACCGCCATGTCGGAGGCCGCGGCCGCGAGCACCCGGCACTGGTGTTCGTCGGCGCGAACGGCCGCCAAAGCGGCTGCGGCGGGCTCGATTCCGCGTCGTAACTCGGACAGGGTGAGCAGGAAGTCCTCGCGTTCGTCGCCGTCGAGGCGCCACCGGATGAGCCGTTGATCGAAGACGCTCCACCGCGTGCGCGGCTGCACGGTGATGCCCACGCGGCGGCGCGAGGCGACCATCCCCATCGATTCGAGTACCCGGATCACCTCGCGTGCGACGGTCCGCGACACCGCGTGTTGGGTGCAGATCCCGTCCAGCGTCAGTACGGCCCCGACGGGCAGGTCCCCGGCGGCGATCCGGGCGCCGATGGTGCCGAGGACCAGCTCGTGCCGGTCATTCGGGCCTGTTTCCTGACTCACCCACACATCCTCTCATTGATCGGGTCTCGGGATGAATGATCGGGTAAGTGCGCCGCTCTGGTTCATATAGAACTACGAGAGACCAGAATTACTTGTATTAATACTACTTATACGGCACACTCTGTGATCGGAAGCACAAGCGATGAGGAGAGCTCATGGGGTCACCGGTGGTGGTTATGGGAGTGTCGGGATCGGGTAAGTCAACGGTGGGAGCGGCGCTGGCGCAGCGTCTGCGGGTGCCATTCGCCGACGCCGACGACTTTCACTCGGCGGCCAACGTCGCGAAGATGTCGGCCGGTGAACCGCTCACCGACGACGATCGCGGGCCGTGGCTCGACGAGATCGGTGTCTGGCTGGCCGACCACGCCGACGGCGGGGTGATGAGTTGTTCGGCGCTGCGGCGCATCTACCGCGACCGGTTGCGGGCGCACTGCCCAGCGGTGCGATTCGTTCATCTGGAGGGGTCGCTCGACGTCATCCGGCGTCGTCAGGCGTCGCGGCCGGGACACTTCATGCCGGCCTCGCTGCTCGCATCGCAATTCGAGACCCTGGAACCGTTGGGGTCGGATGAAGCGGGGCTCGCTGTCGACGTCGACCAGAGTGTCGATGCGATCGTCGATGCTGTTGCGAGTGACCATGATTCCGAGGGGAGCCGGTCATGATGTCGCCGATGCTGCTCGCCGCCGACGCGGACCTGCCCGAACCCGTCGCCGGAGGCTGGCAACTGGTGCTGGCCGCGGTGGCCGGTATCGCGGTCATCGTCGTGACCATCACCTGGGTGAAACTGCACCCGTTCCTCGCCCTCATCCTCGGTGGCGCGACCGTGGGAATGGTTGCCGGCGAGTCGATTCCGACGGTGCTGGAATCGTTCACGAAGGGTTTCGGTTCGACCGCGGCCGGGGTCGGCATCCTGATCGCGCTCGGTGCGATGTTCGCCAAGCTCCTCGCCGACTCCGGTGGTGCCGACGAGATCGTCGACACCATCGTCGGGCATGCGAGCCCGCGGATGCTGCCGTGGGCGATGGCGTTGGTCGGCGCCATCATCGGTCTGCCGATGTTCTTCGAGATCGGCCTCGTGCTACTCATGCCGGTGATCTACCTCGTCGCCCGGCGATCGGGAATCGGGTTGATCCCCATCGGGATTCCCGCCCTGGCCGGGTTGTCGGCGATGCACGGATTCGTGCCGCCGCATCCGGGCCCGCTGGTCGCCATCGATGCGCTCGGCGCCGACCTCGGGTTGACCCTGGCGCTCGGCGTCGCCGTGGCCATCCCGACCATCATCGTCGCCGGTCCGCTGTTCGGCACCCTCGCGGGAAAGTGGGTGCCACTCGACGCCCCGCACACCTTCGATGCCGACCCGGCCGACGGGCCGACCTCACGCCGCCCCGGATTCGGGGTCACGATGGCCACCGTTCTGCTGCCGGTGGTGCTGATGCTCGGCAAGGCGATCGCCGAGATCGCCATCTCCGACGACGGCAACCCGATCCGGCAGGTCCTCGACGTGCTCGGAACGCCGTTGATCGCCCTGCTGGTCGCGGTCATCGTCGCCATGGTCAACTTCGGGCGCGGGTCGGGCATGGACCGCGACACCATCTCCACCTGCGTCGGATCGGCGTTGCCGCCGATCGCCGGCATCCTGCTGATCGTCTCGGCGGGCGGCGGGTTCAAACAGGTCCTCGTCGACACCGGTATCGGCACCCTGCTCGCCGATTGGGCGTCGGCGGCGAACATCTCGGTGATCCTGCTCGGCTGGGTGCTCGCCGCGCTGATCCGCGTGGCCACCGGTTCGGCGACCGTCGCAACGATCACCGCGTCGTCGCTGATGCTGGGGCTCGTCGACGGCCTCTCGTCCGGTCAGGTGTCGCTGGTGGTGCTCGCGATCGGCGCCGGCTCGGTGTTCCTGTCGCACGTCAACGACGCCGGGTTCTGGCTGGTCAAGGAGTACTTCGGGATGAGTGTCGGCCAGACGTTCAAGACGTGGTCGGCGATGGAGACGATCCTGTCGGTGACCGGGCTGATCGTGGTCTCGGCGCTCGGGGTGGTGATCTGAGGCGACGCGGGGGTGGCGCGTGCTGGTGAATCGTCACGTCGCCGGAACGTTTCGTGACCCCTGCCACGCCCCGTTGTTACCGTGTGGTAGGTTACCTCGGCATGAGACACATTCGGGGATTCACCTCATCACGGCAACGTTCCTGGACCGTTCGGATCGCGAGCGTCGTCACCGCGGGTGCCGTCGTGGGCACCGGCCTGAGCATGGCCGCACCGGCGGCGCAGGCCGCCGATTTCTACACTCCGCCGGCGTCGTTCAACTCGACGCCCGGCTCGATCATCCGCAGCGAGGCCTCGCCGCTGCTGCTGCAGATCCCGGGTGTCGCGAACCAGTGGCCGGGGACCGCCAAGCGCATCATGTACACCTCGACCTATCAGGACGGATCACCCGCGCCGGTGACCGGCACCGTCGTCGAGCCGACCGCGCCGTGGCAGGGCAAGGGGCCGCGCCCGACGGTGGTCCTCGGTCCGGGCACCGTCGGCCAGGGTGATCAGTGCGCCGGGTCGAAGCTGATGAGCTTCCCGCTCGCCATCGACCCCAGCAAGCCGAGCATCGCGGTCAACTACTCCGCTCTCGAGATGAACCTGCTGCTCATCAACGGTGTGCGAGTGGCGATCACCGACTACATCGGCATGGGTACCCCGGGTATCCACACCTACGTGAATCGCGCCGAATCCGGACACGCCATGCTCGACGCGGCGCGGGCCGCGCTGAAGGTCGCGGGCGCACCGGCCGATTCGCCGGTCGGCTTCTCCGGATACTCCCAGGGTGGCGGCGCCGCCGCGTCGGCGGCCGAGCTGGCCGCCACCTACGCCCCGGATCTGAACGTGAAGGCCACCTACGCCGGTGCACCGCCCGCGGATCTGTCGAAGGTCATCGACCAGATCGACGGGACGTTCATCGTCGGCGGTATCGGCTACGCGATCAACGGCCTCGAGGCCCGCTACCCCGCACTCAAGACCGTCGTCGACCGTGAGACGAATGCCAACGGCCGCGCGGCACTGAAGACACTGTCGACGCAGTGCATCGGAGACACCGGACTGGCCTTCGGATTCCAGCGCACCAGTCAGTGGACGCGCAGCGGAAAGCCGTTGTCGGCGGTCATCAATCAGTACCCCGACGTGAAGGCAGTCGTCGACGAACAGCGGATCGGTCGGCTCACGCCGAACGCGCCGGTGCTGCTCGAAGGTGGCATCAACGACGACGTCATCCCGTACGGCCAGGTGCGTCAGCTGTACCAGGATTGGCGTGCCAAGGGTGCCGACGTGCGTATGGTGACCAACCCGATCCCGCCGATCTTCCCGGGTCTCGTCGTCAACCATGCACTGCCGATGATCACCACGCTGCTGCCCGCGACGAGCTTCCTGATGAGCGAGTTCAACAGCTGATCCCCGTGACGTCCCCGTGGACGAACCCTTCCCCGGACCAACCGCCGGGGGAGCGTTCCGTCCACGGGGACGTTGTCGTCGGGTGACGTTGACGGCGCTCTCTCCCACGTTGACAGCGCTCTCTCTGACGTTGACGGCGCTCTCTCTGACGTTGACGGCGCTCTCTCTGACGTTGACGGCGCTCTCTCTGACGTTGACGGCGCTCTCTCTGACGTTGACGGCGCTTTCTCCCGCGTTGACAGCGCTCGCATCAGGCCTTCTTACTTCCGATCGGTTTCCAGCCTGACCTTCACCAGGCCTCGACACCTCCTCGGCCAGCGCCTCGTCGGGCTCGGCCGGCGGTTGGGAGAGCGCTGTCAACGCAGTATCGAGCGCTGTCAACGCAACTCAGGGCGCTGTCAACGGGGAGACGAGCGCTGTCAACGAAACTCAGGGCGCCGTCAACGGAGAGGTGAGCGCTGTCAGTGGCCACGCGGGCGCTGTCAACGTCGAACAGAGCGCGGTGAACGAGGCCGCGCGAAACCCTGGCCGGATCGGCTCGGATGTGATGTGCTGTCGCGCATGCGGATACGGGTGAGACGCGGGACCGGTACTCGAGCGTCGCGGTCGACGGTCGTGGCCACGAAGACCGTGACCCTGATGACCGTGGTCCTGATGGCCGCCGCCGTGCTGATCACCGGCGCGGGTGCGGCACAAGCGAATCCGCCGGCCGATCCGGGCCCACCGATCCTCGGTCCGGCCGGGACGTCGCTGATGCACGGCGATTCCGCGTCCACCGACTCCACGCCGCATCCCGGGCCGGGACGCGGTGCGCGACTGCTCGCGTCGTCGGTGCCGGGCGGTGCGTGTGCAGCCACCTTCATCGGTTCGGACGGGATGCCGGTGTCCCTGTGCACCGGCTTCGTCGGTGCGGGCGGGGTCGCGGTGCCCTCGGTCGTCCTGTTCGATCCGCGTACGGCCGCACCGCTGGCCCGCACCGAGTTGCGAAAGGGCGGTCTGCTCGGCGGTGTATACGGCTACCTCGACGGCAACAACCGGGTGGTCGTCGCCGACGGTTCGAATTCGATTCTCTTTGTGGCGCATCGGCATACGACGTCCGGATGGCAGGTCTACGTCGACGGCCGGATCGACGTGTCGCGCCACATCCCGTCCGGCGATGCGATCACCGGCCTGGCTCCGGACGCCGCAGGCCGGATCTGGTTCGCAACGACCCACGGGGTTGTGGGGCTGGTCGAGGGCGACCGGACGGTACGGACCACACACGTACCGGCCGGGGAAGACCTCGGCAACGGGCTCAGCGTCCACCCCGGCGGTGTCTCGGTGATCACCACACATGCGCTCTACGAGATGTGGGCCGATCCGGGAGCCGCGCCGCGCACGGTGTGGCGGCAGGCCTATGACCGTGGTTCGGCCCGCAAACCGGGCCAGCTCACCTGGGGATCGGGGACGACGCCCACCTACTTCGGTCCCGGTGGTGACGGGTGGGTGGCCATCGTCGACAACGCCGATGCGCGTCCGTCGCTGATCGTGCGGGAGTCCGACACCGGTCGCCTGGTCTGCCGGATGCCGGCGTTCGCCACCTCCGGGCAGGGCACCGAGAATTCGCCGATCGCGTGGGGGAATTCGCTGGTCATCCCCAGCACCTACGGCTATCAGTACCCGCCGATGGCGGTCTCGGGACCGTCGGTCCCGGCCGACGCCGGCTTCGTCGGCGGCTCCACGCGAATCGATGTGTCGGCGCAGGGCTGCCGGCGGGTGTGGGAGAACGGCGACCGCCTCGCGTCGCTGCCGAAACTCTCGCGCGCCGACGGTCTCATCCACGGTCTCGGTTACGGTCCGTACGTCGCGGGTTCGGTTCAGCAACTCGGGCCGGTCGACTACATCGCGACGGATTTCGCGACCGGCGCTCGGGTGGAGACGCTGCAGGTGGGCAGCGCGCCCGTCGACGAACCGCTCGAACTGACCGGAACGATCGCCGCCGACGGAACGCTCTGGCAGGCGACGGTGGGGCGGATGCTCAAGATCGGTTCCTGAACCGCCGAGCGCACCACCAAACCGTCGACGCCGCGTTGGGTGCGACAATGCGACTATGACCGACGCCACTCCCGACGATGCGGACCGCACTCCCACGCAGGCCGAACTCGACGCGGAGGATCTCGCCGAACTGCGCAAACGCAATTCCGCCGACCGTGACCGCGCGAACCTCTACCCGAAGCGTCCGGGCGCGCCCGGGCCCGCTCCCGCGGCCCTCGTGCTGCACGCCCGGGTGGCCTGGTGGGCGGCGGCGGTCTGTGGGCTGATCTGCATCGTCTACGGCGCGGTCAATCTCGGGGCGACGCGCGACGCACTGCGCCACCGGATGCTCGTCGACGCGGTGACCACGCCGAAGGGGCAGCCGACCGGGGATCAGATCACGACGTTCGCCGATGTCCTCCCGGTGGCCGGGCTGGTGATCGCCGCCCTGTTCCTGGTCGGCGAGTACGCGTTTCTGGTCGCCGCGGTCAGTCATCACAGCCGTAACTGCCGCAACTTCTTCCTGGCGATCGTGGCGCTGCACCTGATGTGCATCCCGATCGGACTCGATCTGTTCTTCCGGTACCCGGAGTTGTGGTCGGGGTCGGTCGTCCTCGGATGGTTGCAGTTCGCGTTGCTGGTCATCGCCGCGGTGATGACGCTGCGGCGCGGCGTCAACCGATGGCTGCCCGAATCGACGCGGATGCGTCCGACGCGGATGCTGCGGTCGAGCTGAACGGTCGCCTGAGGCAAGGCAGACCTAATAATCTGGAATTCTTCCAAATACTGGACTCGTTCCAAATAAGTGGCTATGGTGGTCTCATGCCGGATCGGACAGAGTTCACCCACGCGCTTCGCGCCGCAGGCCTCCGGGTCACCGCGCCGCGGCTCGCGGTGCTCGAGATCCTGCATGATCATCCGCATTCCACCGCCGATTTCGTGGCGGCCGGCGTGCGGGACCGGCTGGGTGGTGTGTCCACCCAAACCGTGTACGACGTTCTGCGGACCTGCTCCGAACGGGGCATGGTGCGCAGGATCGAACCGGCGGGCTCGCCGGTGCGCTATGAAACCCGCACCGGGGACAATCACCATCACCTGGTCTGCCGGTCCTGCGGCGAAATCATCGACATCGACTGCGTCGTCGGCCGGGCCCCGTGCCTGACCCCCGACGCCGATCATGGCTATGAGATCGACGAGGCAGAGGTGACGTTCTGGGGAAGGTGTCCGGCCTGCCGCACCACCGCCGCGCACGATGCGGGGTCCGACCCCGCCGGGTGAGCCGTCCCGGCTCGAT
Organism: Gordonia oleivorans; assembly: GCF_040044975.1. NCBI lineage: Bacteria > Bacillati > Actinomycetota > Actinomycetes > Mycobacteriales > Gordoniaceae > Gordonia > Gordonia oleivorans. The sequence goes on along the minus strand of NZ_JBDZDI010000014.1, from coordinate 11,590 downwards.
GACCGAGGCCTTGAAACCGCAGGGCGACAACACAATTCACAGCCAGACCACATGACGACGGTGCCACAGCCCGGTGCCGCGACCTGACGTACTCACGATTGGGAGCCACGCATGACCTCGTCTCAGAACACCCCGCGCACCACGACCAACGCCGGTATCGCGGTCGCCAGCGACAACGAATCCCTGACCGCCGGCACGCAGGGGCCGATCCTGCTCCACGATCACTACCTGCTCGAGAAGTTGGCGCAGTTCAACCGTGAACGCGTCCCCGAGCGCGTCGTGCACGCCAAGGGGGCCGGCGCGTTCGGTCGCCTCGAGATCACCGGCGACGTCTCGCGCTACACCAAGGCGAAGCTGTTCCAGCCGGGCGCGACAACCGAATCGCTGGTGCGCTTTTCGACGGTGGCCGGCGAACAGGGCAGCCCCGACACGTGGCGCGACCCGCGCGGTTTCGCGGTGAAGTTCTACACCGAGGACGGCAACTACGACCTCGTCGGCAACAACACCCCGATCTTCTTCATCAAGGATCCGATCAAGTTCCCGGATTTCATCCGGTCACAGAAGCGGCTCCCCGGCTCGGGACTGCGCGACCACAACATGCAGTGGGATTTCTGGACCCTGCGCCCGGAGTCGGCACATCAGGTGACCTGGCTGATGGGCGACCGCGGCATCCCGAAGTCGTGGCGCAACATGGACGGATTCGGCTCGCACACCTATCAGTGGGTCAACGCCGACGGTGAACGCTTCTGGGTGAAGTACCACTTCAAGACCGATCAGGGAATCGAGTTCCTCACCCAGGAACAGGCCGACACCCTCGCCGGCAGCGACCCCGACTACCACCGTCAGGACCTCTACGAGGCGATCGATCGGGGTGAATTCCCCAGCTGGACACTGAAGGTGCAGATCATGCCGCTCGACGAGGCCGAGGGATACCGGTTCAATCCCTTCGACCTGACCAAGGTGTGGTCGCAGAAGGACTACCCCCTCATCGAGGTCGGCAAGTGGACACTCGATCGCAATCCGGAGAATTTCTTCTCCGAGATCGAGCTGGCCACCTTCGAACCGTCGAATGTGGTTCCGGGCATCGGATTCTCGCCCGACAAGATGCTGTTGGGCCGGGTGTTCTCCTACGCCGACGCGCATCGCTACCGGGTCGGAACCAATTACGCTCAGCTGCCGGTCAATTCGGCCAAGGCCGCACAGGTCAACTCCTACTCCAAGGAGGGCGCGATGGCGTATGACTTCAGCCGCTCCGACGTCCCGGTCTACGCGCCCAACTCCTACGGCGGCCCGCACGCCGACGCCGCGGCCGCCGGCGACGAGGGGCTGTGGACCTTCGGCGACGAGGCCGTCCGCGCCGGCTACATCGAACACCCCGAGGACAGTGACTGGGCGCAGGCCGGAACGATGGTGCGCGAGGTCCTCGACGACGACGCCCGGGAGCGGCTGGTGAACAACATCGTCGGCCACGTCCTCGACGGCGTCGAAGAGCCGGTGCTCTCGCGGGTGTTCGAGTACTGGCGCAACGTGGACGCCGAACTCGGCAAGAAGGTCGAGGAGGGCGTGCGCAACGGTCAACAGGACTGACGTGCACCGGCTCGGCGGCGAATTCCGTTAACCGAGAAGTTCTTTCGCCGTTCACCCGAATCGGTAAGCATTCATCGTCGAGAATCGTTGGACAGCAAGGACGTTCGATCATCAATCGCCGTCGACACCGATGGCATCAGTGAGGAGAGCACTATGGCAATCGAGACCGCATACACCATCTCGTCCAAGGCCAGCGGCGGCGGCCGCGACGGCGAGGTCGTGTCCGAGAGCGGACGCATCGACCTCGACCTGCAGCCGCCCAAGGAACTCGGTGGCAGCGGCGAGGGAAGCAACCCGGAGGAATTGTTCTCCGCGGGTTATGCGGCCTGTTTCCTCGGTGCCCTCCGTCTGACCTCCAAGCAGGCGGGCACGCCCGCACCCGACGACTCCACGGTCACCGTGACGGTCGGCATCGGCAAGGACCCGGCCGACGACGGTTTCGGTCTCGAGGTGTCCATCGAGACCTACCTCCCCGGCCTCGACGAGGCCAAGGCCAAGGAACTCACCGAGGCGGCACACGCCTTCTGCCCCTACTCGAAGGCCACCAAGGGAAACATCGAGCACACGCTGACCGTCCGGGTCTGACCCCGCGTCACCGTTTGCTCGACACGAGACATATCCACGCGGCACCCGCCACAAGCGCCCGGTGCCGCCAAGAAAGAAGAAAGGACGTCACACAATGACCTCCACTCTGAACACCCCGATCACCAGCACGCTCTCCGAGGAGCAGAAGTCGGTCACCGGAACCGCGCTGCAGGAGACCGTCGTCGATCTGATCGACCTGTCACTGATCGCCAAGCAGGCCCACTGGAACGTGGTTGGTGCACAGTTCCGTTCGGTCCACCTCGAACTCGATGAGCTGGTGGCCGTCGCCCGCGAGTTCACCGACGCCGCGGCCGAGCGCGCCACCGCCATCGGTGTCAGCCCCGACGGGCGGGCCGAGACGGTCGCCAAGACCGCCCGCACCACCGGATTCGGTGAGGGCTGGACCAAGGACGCCGACGTCGTCGCGGCCGTGGTCGACAACCTCAAGGCCGTCATCGCCGGTCTTCGGGCGCGGATCGACGCCACCGAGTCGACCGACCCGGTCACTCAGGATCTGCTGATCGGATTCGCCTCGAAGCTCGAGCAGCTGCACTGGATGTGGCAGGCCCAGGTGGCCTGAGCGTTACGCCCCTGAGCACCGCATCACCGGGGGACGCGAGGGTGACAGCCTGGTCCTCGCTTTCCCACCCCGTGACGAGCCCCGCCCCTTCGGCGGGGCTCGTTGGCGTTGGGGCTCGTCGTCTCCGGTGGCTATCCTGGCGCGATGCCCGCTTCCGAACTGCCCACATTTCGGTACTTTCCCGATCCGGTGGCCGCCGGTGCCGTCGCACCCGCCGACGACGTCTGTCAGTGTTGCGAACGCTCTCGCGGCTGGATCTACCACGGCAGTTTCTACTCCGAGCAGGAGATTGACGACCTGTGCCCGTGGTGCATCGCCGACGGGTCGGCGGCGGCGAGGTTCGACGGTGAGTTCACCGCCGACATCGGATGGGGCCTCCCACGGTGGGATGTCCCCCGCGACGTGATCGACGTGATCGCCCACCGCACACCTGGGTTCCCGACTTGGCAGGACAGACGATGGTGGACGCACTGCGACGACGGCGCCGCATTCGTCGGCATGGCCGGAACCGACGAGATGATCGCCCTCGGCGATGACGCGATCGAGCAGGTACGCACCACCGCCGAGGTGCCGGTGGACCAATGGGCAGAGCTGCTGCCGATCCTGCGCGCAGACGGCGACGCCTCGGTCGCGGTGTTCCGATGTCTGCACTGCGGCGCATACGGCGGATACCTGGACCTTTCCTGACCGAGAGGGATCGCCGACCGGCGCCCTGTGACCTGGCGCACCCGCCCGTCGGAGGCGACGGTAGCCTCGCGGTGTGGAGTACTGGGGTGTCATGGTCGGGATCTTCCTCGTGGCCGCGGTCGTCGCGGCCGTCGCCTTCGTTCGGTCTCGCGAGCGGGAGCCGGAGCAGTTGCGGCGCGGGGCGTCGCTGGCGCGCGAACTGCGCGAACTCGGAGCCGACGACCCGGTGCGCCTGGCCGCGGTGGACGAATACGAGACCGCCCTCTACCAGCGACTCTTCTTCGTCTCGACGGTGTCACCGCGGGTGCGCAGCGCCGTGTGGGCGCTGCTCGGTGCGGTGCTGGCGGCGGCCGGGGGGCTTGCGACTCGTGGCGACGGGCTGTACCTGACGGTCCTGCACGCGGCGTCCCTCGTACTCGCCGGTGTCTTCGGGCTGGCCGCGCTGTTCTTCGCCGGACTCGCCGCATTCCACGCCGCGACGACGCCACGGGTCTCGTTCACCGAGAGTTACGCGGCCGTCGCGGGTGCCGATGACCTGGGTGCCGGTGACCTGGGTGCCGGTGACCTGGGTGCCGACGACGTGGGTGCCGACGACGCGGACGCTGAGCGCTGACGTCCCCTCCGCATTGGAGCGCGCGCAGCTCCCATAAACAAGGAATGCATTGCATGCATGTGGTGGGAGCTGAGCGCGCAACATCATCTGACACGCATGAAGACGGCACGAACTCGGGTGTGAGAGAACTGCGGGTAGCCGGGTTGGCGGTCCCTGCCGACCGTCGCCCATCATCGCAGTCCCGAGGAGAGAAATGATGCCGACCGCGCACGCTGGTGCCTGTACCCGCGAGCGCCGGTGACACGGGTGTCCGACTCGGCAGCCCAACCGGGCGCGGTCAGCCGGCGCCGCCGCGGGCTTCTGGCCCCGACGCTGCGAAAGCAATGCTGGGGCTTCATGATCGGCTCGAGCCTGTTCGCGCTCGGTTCCGCGCCCTGGATCAGTGTCTGGATGGGGGCGGCGAATGCCAACATCTGCTTCTTCGTCGGAGCCTGGTTCTTCACCGGGGCGGGCCTGATCCAGCTAGTGGTGCGCGTCGTAACTGTTTGAACGGTTGGTTTGCTGCGATAATGGGGTATGGCGAATCGTCCTGCTGCAGCATTGATGTTGGGTGATGGTGATCGTGAGGTGCTGGAGTCGTGGACTCGCTCGGGCTCGGTGCAGGCGTCGGCGGCGAAGCGGGCGCGGATGATGCTGCTCGCTGCTGATGGTGTGGCGAATCGGCGGATCGCGGAGTTGGTAGACGCGTCGCCGACGACGGTGATCGCGTGGCGCGAACGCTACCTTGAGCGCGGTCTGGCCGGCCTGACTGATCGTGCACGCTCCGGGCGGCCGCGGCGGCTCGATAGGGATGCGATCATCGTCGCCACGCTCACGCCACCGCCGAAAAGCCTTGGGGTGACGCACTGGTCGACTCGGCTGCTGGCGAAGAAGCTGAAGATCTCCGACGCCTCGGTCGCCCGAGCGTGGCGAGCGTATGGGATCAGACCGTTCAAGGCCGAGTCGTTTCGATTCTCCACCGACCCGGAGTTGGTGGGCAAGGTCACCGACATTTGCGGCTTGTATTTGAATCCGCCGGAGAACGCGATCGTGCTCTGCGTTGACGAGAAGTCCCAGATTCAAGCGTTGGATCGGACGGTGCCGATCCTGCCGATGCAACCGGGCAAGGTCGAACGCCGCTCCTATGACTACTACCGGCACGGCACCACCACCTTGTTCGCCGCCCTCGATATCGCGACCGGGAAAGTCACCGCCGCACTCAAGCCCAAGCATCGCCACCAAGAGTTCCTGGCTTTCCTCAAGCAAGTCGAACGGGCCTACCGCGACACCGTCGATGACACCGGTAATCCGGTCGACTTGCACCTGGTGATGGACAACTATGCAGCTCACAAACATGCCAACGTGAAGAAGTGGCTGGCCGAGCATCCCCGAGTCATCGTGCATTTCACCCCAACCCACGCCTCCTGGATGAACCTCGTCGAGGTCTGGTTCGGCATCATTGAACGCCAAGCGATTCGCCGCGGAGTGTTCACCTCCGTCACAGACCTCAACACCAAAATCCGCGCGTTCATCGACGGATGGAACCCCAGAGCCCACCCATTCGTCTGGACCAAAACAGCCGAACAGATCCTGGAAAAAGCCAACCGTCCAACAACTTCAAACTCGCGCCACTAGCGTTACTATCATTGCGAGGTAATTGCAATAGCGGGCACCGACTGAGAGCGGCCGACGACGGCCTGGGAGGCAGCAGAATCCATGTCGGGCGACAACCGCTCTAAGCGCCTGGCGCCAGTGCTATCCGCGTACTCAATTAGCTGACACGTCTGAAGGTGAACGGGTGCTGATTGCTCCACCCGTTACGGACGCGGTACTCGACGGTTTCGCCGCCCTCCAGCGCGACGGTCTCGGTGGCCCGTGTCACGGGATTCTTGAAACCCTTGTAGCGCAGTTCGAACAAGAGGTCGTGGTTTCCTGCGGCGAGGCCGGTGAACGTGTAGGCGTTACTCCGGCCCCAGCGCAGTCGCTGCGGGGTTCCTCCGTCCACGGCGACGTACGGTACCGCCATCGGGTAGAGCACACAGGAGTTGACCGGATGCCCCTGCGCGTACACTGTGATACTGGCTGTGTCGCTCATGCTGGTGATACCTCGCTATCGTGTTCGGTCCGCTCTGAATCTGGCGTCGACGGTGCATCAGGTGGTTCGGACGCGGGATTCTCGACGGCCCGCCCGCAGGCGGCACGGTCCGGGTTCGCGGCGATCGTAGCGGACGAGATCATCACGACGGCGAAGCTCCATAGGCCGAGAGTGAGCCCAATACCGACGTGGAGCACGACGTCCAGTACAAGGGCTACCTTGCGCCACCGCGCGCTGAACAATAGCAGGAACGCGATCAGCGCCTCGATGACCAGCGCGCCCCACGACAGCAGGATCGTTCCCAGCGCGGTCCTGGTTACCTCCAGGTTCAGGACGTGAAACAGTCCTCCGTCGCCGAACGCCGAGTCGCGGGAGATGTAGTACATCGCCGACCCTTCCACCCAGGCGGTGTTGCCGAACTTGGCGAACGTCGTGTCAAGGTAGATGTACACGAGTTGCAGACGGAGTGCGATCGTGAATACCAGTGCAAGAGCCGACCATTCGTCCGATAGCGGTCGAGAAGGCTGCTGCCAGTGCCAGGTTCGGTCGTCGGCGAACGCGAGCGGGGTGATCAAACCGCAGACGATCACAGCGATAGCTTCGCCACCGTCGGGCAGGGTGATCGCCACGGCGATGGAATAGGTCGCCCACAGATGCAGCAGCGCTGTATATCGGGGCCGCCAACCGCTGGCTACGACGGCCAGGATCAGTACCAGTAGCCAGCGACGCAGTTCCTGGAAACTGTCCGGGTTGCCAATACACAGCATTGAGACGGCTCGTACACCACCACAGCGGGGTCCAGGCATACCGGCCACCGGAGTGAACAGGTAGTCCAGCGGTGTCAGCAGAACTACTGACATGGTGGCGGCCGCGAGGAGGGAACGGCCGACTGCCCACCACCGGTTACGATGATCAAATCGTGTGATCGTCGTCAGCAGTGACGTCAAGATGTCGGAGAAGTCAGCACGCCACGTCGACATGGCTCACTCTCACTGCGCGGCGGTCATAGTCGACCAGCTTGCGGAAGCTCCAGTCCACGGTGCGTTCGACCACCACGTATACCTCGCCGCAGATGGTGTGACGATGGGTTTTCGTGGTGGCAGCAGTGCTCGGCATGTCAGCGTTCGTCTTGATGCACGCCTCAGCGGCACTGTTGCACTCGCGCCACTGCAGGTCAGGGTTGAAGTTCAGCAGATCGGCCACCTCCGGCCCCTGGGCGCGTTGAATCCTGGACCAGCCGAACAGGTTTGACGGTAGGTTCTGCGGCGTTTTCATCAGGTTGTGAATCGTGCCGTTCCCATCGAGCCGGTACACGACGGCCTGGTCGCCGCGCTGGTCCTTTGTGAAGTAGCCGAACTGCTGCGCGGCGAGCACCCGGACGGCTTCGCGCACGGCGCTGTCGTCGTCTCGCTGCGACAGCACGTTGCTCGGCAGCGTGTAGAAGATGGTCACACCGAAGAGCAGCAGCACCGCCGTGGCGGCACCGGCGAAAACACCTAACACCCGGCGCGGATTCGCGGTCCGGCCTGGCGTTAGCGTGGTGCCGTCCTCAGCCTGGCGGTTAGCCTCGGTCATCTACGCAAGGCTGCTGGCCAGCGCGGCCACCATGCTGTTCTTCGTGAGATCGTCCGCTGAGTTCACCTTGAACTCATACGTCGCCACCGCCGGGGCCACGTAGAGCGCGACCGCCACGGTTACAGCGCCGCCGACGGTGTGCACCGCGGCCGCCGCCCACACGGCTGCGATGTACCCCTCGGTCGCTAGCCAGCTATCGTGCCAGGCGAACCCGGCAGCGCGGGCGACCGCCCCTTGCCTTACTCCTTGACTCAGGGAGGTGTTGCCGAGTACGGCCGCGTTGTCACGCTGCGGTGCGTCAACGGCCTCGGTCACCTTCGTGGACAACGTTCTCAGCGCCTGCTGTGCTGCGTACGGATCTCCGGACTGTAGCGGCACGGTGACGACATCGTGAAAGTCGGGGTTTCGTTGCAGGACAAACTGTTCAAACTTCTGCCGGGGCTCCGGGTCCAACGGCTGCACGGAACTGTTCAGCAGCTTCGCCTTCAGCCCGGGATGGTCGTCAACGATCCGCCCCTGGCTGAACACCACCGCATCGATCACGTCGTAATCGCCGTATTTCGCCTGCGCCGGCCGTGCTGTCGCGGCCGCGTGATGCGAACTGTCTACCAGTGCGGCTGGAATCACGGCAGCGGCAACGGCAGCGACCGCTGCTACCCCGATCACCACGGCACCGAGCTTGTACTTCTTGATCACGCTAAACACGTGCATACCTCCCCGGATTGCGTCACCTATATAACGTTGTCCTACAAAGACTTCGCCCTGCGATTCCCCACGACGTGCCCGACTACATAGAGGGCAAGATCGACGCAGACCACGACGACGAGCAGTCCGAACCGGCTCACGTCTACACCACTGATGAGAACCACGAGCCCGGCCGCGTATACGGCGGACGCTGTCAGTCGAAACGGCACCGCCGCCTTCTGAACTGAAGTCCAGGCTTCAGCGCTCCTAAACGCCGCCGGAATCCGAATGCCGACAAGCCGATTCGGCTTCACCCGGTTCGCTGCAACCAAACCGACGAAAACCACATTGACCACCATCATTGCTACGTAGAAGGCCCCAATCAGGATGGCCTGCGCCATGTCCAACCCCCCCTTCCAGATTCGCCGGTATCGACCCGACTGCCGGGTTTGGCGAATGGTGAACGTGATCCCCAAAATCCACTACCACAAGGATTAGAACAGAGAACCAGACACTTGACAACCTGAACGGTGGTGGTTGGTGGCACTTCGCGCCACGATTCCCCTGTAACGGGGACACGTAGGCCGCTTCGTGTGTGGGCGGGTCTCGTGGTCGGGGCGGGCGAGTAGACGCAGCACGTGACGCAGGCGTCGGCGCGGGCGACGAGTCGAGACTTGTAGTGCCCGTGATCGCGGGCGTAGAGGATGTGTCCGAGCGTCCAGAGGAGCGCGGCGATCGCGAGGTCCCGCAGCCCTGCCGCGGCCGCCCAGCGCGTGCACGATCAGTCAGGCCGGCCAGACCGCGCTCAAGGTAGCGTTCGCGCCACGCGATCACCGTCGTCGGCGACGCGTCTACCAACTCCGCGATCCGCCGATTCGCCACACCATCAGCAGCGAGCAGCATCATCCGCGCCCGCTTCGCCGCCGACGCCTGCACCGAGCCCGACCGAGTCCACGACTCCAGCACCTCACGACCACCATCACCCAACATCAATGCTGCAGCAGGACGATTCGCCATACCCCATTATCGCAGCAAACCAACCGTTCAGACACTTACGACGCGCGCCACTGGTCGACAGCGGGCCGATGATACTGACCGAGAAGGGCTCGGGTGCAAGGGCATTCAGCGACGACTGGCTGGCTGCGTCGACGCAGTCGTTCGGTACGGTGCTGTTCAACGTGAGCACCTCGGCCGCGTTGACGGTCGGCACCGTGCAGGCAGAGAAGCATCATGTCTGGCGACCGGACTTCGCCGGATCGGTGGCCTTCCTCATCAGTGGTGTGCTCGTCGTCATCGCCTACACGCGGGCCGAGACGCTATGGAACCCGCGAGATGTGGACTGGTGGGCGACGCAGATCAACATGCTCGGATGCATCGCCTTCATGGTGTCGGCGGTGGCCGCCTATGTGACGTCCGAGGTGATGCCCTCGATGCCACGCTCGCGGGCGGTGGCACCTTCGTCGGTGCGCTGTGTTTTTTCGTGGCGTCACTGCTCGTGCTGCCGTGGTGGACTCGCACCGGCAAATCAGGCGAGTGACCGCGCCGGCTTCGGCGGGCAATTGCGCCGGTTGCTGCGACAATGGGGATTCGGGCGCGACCCGGGGATCGGTACCGAGCCGGTCAGTACTGCATCGGAGGAGAACTGACGTGAGTGTGGACGAGATTCGCGAACGGGTGAGCGCATTGATGCCCAGGGCCCGTGAGGATCTGACCGAGATGGTGGCCTTCGAGTCGGTCTTCGATCCGTCCCGGCCGGAGCCGCCGGAGTGCGCGAAGATGGTGGACTGGCTGATCGAGGCGTTCACCGACGCCGGGGTGTCCGACGTGGCCGCACATGTCACCTCCGACGGGTCCCGTGCGGTGACCGGACACATCCCCGGTCCGCCGGGAGCGCCGACGGTGCTGCTGTACTTCCACCACGACGTGCAGCCGCCGCTGGACTCACAGGCCTGGACGACGCCGGCGTGGACCCTCACCGAACGCGACGGACGCTGGTACGGGCGTGGCGCCGCCGACTGCAAGGGCAACATCGCCGTCCACCTCACGGCGCTGCGGGCCCTCGGCAAGGATCTGGGCGTCACCGTCAAGATCATCGGGGAGGGCTCGGAAGAACAGGGTTCCGGCGGCATCGAGGATTTCGTGCCCAAGCATCCGGAACTGCTGAGCGCCGACGCCATCCTCATTCTCGACTCCGGCAACATCGGCGTCGGTCGCCCCACCTTGACCACCAGTCTGCGTGGGATCGCCAATGTCGTCGTCAGCGTCGAAACCTTGTCGTCGGCCATGCATTCCGGCATGTTCGGCGGTGCCGCCCCGGACGCCCTGGCGGCGCTGATCGCGATGCTCGCCACCCTGCGCGACGCCGACGGCAACACCACCGTCCGCGGGGTGGACGCCGATCAGGAGTGGACCGGTATCGACTACGCCGAGGAGCAATTCCGCAAGGACGCAACGGTTCTCGACGGTGTGGACGTCGTCGGTTCGGGCAGCATCGCCGAAATGGTCTGGGCGCGACCGGCAGCCACCGTCCTCGGCATCGACTGCTCGCCGGTGGTCGGATCGTCGGCATCGGTGACGCCCAAGGCGCGGGCGCGGATCAATCTCCGGGTACCGCCGGGCATGGACCCGGCCGTGGCGCAGGATGCGCTGATCGAACACCTACGGGCGGTGACGCCGTGGAACGCCCGGGTGGAATTCGAACGCGAGGCCACCGGAAAGCCGTTCTCCGGTTCCACCGAGGGGCCCGCCTTCGAGGCGATCTCGGCCGCGCTGCGCAGCGCCTACGACCACGAGGTGGTGCAGCAGGGCCAGGGCGGGTCGATCCCACTGTGCACGGTGCTGCAGGAGACCTTCCCCGACGCCGAGATCATGCTCTTCGGTGTCGAGGAGCCGAGCTGCCTGATCCACGCACCCAACGAGAGCGTCGACCCGTCCGAGATCGAGAATCTCGCCGTTGCCGAGGCGCTGTTCCTGCGGGACTTCGGTGCCCGAACCGAATCGACGGGTCAGTAACGCGAAACGGGCCGACGTCTGGGCGCTGTCAGCGGAACGGAGAGCGCTGTCAACGGAAAGTGGCTTAACTCCAATACCGTTCAGTTAAGCGGTGCGGTTGCGTAGACCGGTGACTGTGTCGGTTGCGGCCAGGCGGCGTGGTGAGCGCGTTTGACGTGCCATTTCACGTATTTGCGTTTGACGACACGTGGGT